>VAXD01000183.1:5208-7192 GCA_005884155.1 Actinomycetota bacterium
GTCACGCTGGATGCTCGGCAGCGCGACGTTCACGATCGTGATGTCGAGCAGCAACATGAACGTCGTCGTGCAAACCGCGACGAGCGTCCACCGGCGAGCCTTGGCGTCGGCCTCCATCGGCGCGAGATCCTAGACAATGAAAAGGGCCGGCTCAGCGCCGGCCCATTTCGGTGACCCTTACGACGAAACGGCCCAAGGGCCGTTTCGTACGAGGGGGATGGGGAGGTGGGTCGCCCTAGGTATCGGGCGGCCCACCTGCTCCCTCACTCCCTCGATGGGGTGATTCCGCTACGGCGTCGGATCCGGGTAAGAACCTCCGTAGATGTCCGTGTTGCCGAACGTCGCCGGGCAGTCCTGCTGCACCGCGGGGCGCGCCCCGGGAGTCCCGTCGACGAGCGACTGCCGGTAGGCGTCTTCCGCCGGGCAGTCCGAAGCGTCACGGCCGTCGTTCCAGACGGCTACCGCGAACGCGTCGGTCGCGAACGCGAAGTTGTAGTCGCCGAGGAACTCGCTGTCGAGCGCATTCGCGCTCGAGCCACGGGCGTCGCCGGCCGGGCCTCGGTCGATCTCGCTCCAGTCGCCTATCTCGCCGGAGGCCGGGTCGACGTCTGCGTGAGTGACGACTCCCTGGAACATCCGCGGGTCGGCGGTTGTGGACTGGTACGGCTGCAGGAAGCTCATGTACGTCAGGTACGCGTCCTGCCCGTTCGGCGAGATCGCGATCGCCGGGAAGTCCGGCCGGTCGCTAGTCGGCGAGGCGATGCCGCCCGAGTGCCAGCTATTGCCGCCGTTCTTGGAGTAGAGCACGTGAACTCGCTCGTTCGGCTCGCTGGGGTCGGTCGGAGTCGGGCCTTCTGTCCACGCGAGCACGATCTCGTCGCTCGCGTCCGCGCCGCTCGGCGCGCCGTTGGCGATGTCCACCGTCGGGAACGAACCGTCGCGGGCTCCCGCGACGCCGTCGTTGGTGAAACCGCCGACGGGGTCGAAGATTCCCGACGAGACGAAGTGCGTGACGATCCGCGCAGGCCGCTCGAAGTGAACGCCTCCGTCGTGCGAGCGGATCATGTAGATCGCGTCGGAGTTCGCCTGCTTGTCGAACCCGTCCCAGAAGACGTACAGCGTGCCGCTGCTGTCCGTGTTGACGGCGCAGTCCTGGCGGCCGCCGTTGTGGTTGTTGTCGACGGCCGGCGAGAGCTGTGTCGTCCGCCAGGTGTTGCCGCCGTCCGAGGACGCGTTCAACACGATCGGCTCCGGGAAGCCGCCGATCTCCTGGCTGCGGAACGCAGCGTTGCAGACGTAAACGTTGCCGAAGAACGGGCTCGATGCCGCGTCGTCGACCGAGACCATCTCGTGGTCGGAGAAGAGCGCGGCGTTCTGGCGCGACGCGATCACCGGCGCCATCCACGCGGTGTTGTCGCCGGACTGGGCCGCGGCGTAGTTCTGGCTGTCGAGCCGCGAGACCCCGATCGCCTCGAAGCCCTTGAACGCGTGCTCCGACCGCTGGGCGCTGAAGTTCGCCGTCAGGTTGGCGTAGTACAGGCGCCAGCCGTTCGACCACGAGAAGTGGCCCTGCGAGTCGGGCTGCGGGCCGAAGCCGACCGCGGGGTCACCGTCGGAGACGAGGCCGTTCTCGTAGTAGCGCGGCAGCGTCCCGATCGGGCCGGGATGTGGGTCGCAGTTGTCGGCAGGGTTACCGGGGTCCGTGCCCGGGACGCCGAGGCAGTCTCGGGCGGTCCAGCCGCTGTACGTCGGCTGTGACCAGCTCGAGCCGGAGTCGTTGGAGAAGTAGACGCCCGACACACCGACGCCCTGGGTGAACGGGCAGGTCGTGTCGGCGCGGTTGTTGCACGCCTCCATGTCGACCTCTTCGTTCACCCCTGCGGCGACGATCGACGGGTCGATCGGGTTGACTGCGACCGCCGGCTCGTTCTGCTTGTTCTGCGAGAACGGCGATGGCGGGCTGCCGACAGTCACCTTCGTGCCC
>VAXD01000010.1 GCA_005884155.1 Actinomycetota bacterium
AGACCCGGTTGGTAGACTCGCCCGCCGATGCAGCTAGAGCGCGTCATCGCAGCGCTCGCCCCCGCGGACGTCCTGCGAAGCGCTCCCGTGGAGATTCGCGAGCTGGCCTACGACGCCCGCGCCGCCGGCCCGGGCTCGCTCTTCTTCTGCATTCCCGGCAGCCGCGCCGACGGGCACGATTTCGCAGCGGAGGCCGTGGCGAACGGCGCGGTGGCACTGGTCGTCGAGCGACCGCTGGAGCTCGACGTCCCGCAGCTCGTCGTGCCCGACGCGCGGCGCGCGATGGCGCCCGTCGCGGAGGCGTACTTCGGCCACCCGAGCCGCGAGCTCGAGATCGCCGGCGTCACCGGCACGAACGGAAAGACAACGACAGCGTTTTTGCTCTACTCGATCCTCGCGGCCGCGGGTCGCCGCCCAGGCCTGCTCGGGACGATCGAGTGCCGCGTTGGCGGTGAGCGCCGGCCGGTCGACCTACAGCGGACCTTCCGCGAGATGCTCGACGCCGGCGACCGCAGCTGCGCGCTCGAGGCCACCTCGCACGGCTCGGAGCTCGGCCGTCTCGACCTCGTCCGCTTCGCAGCGCTCGTCTTCACGAACCTGACGCAGGACCACCTCGACTTCCACGGCACCCTCGAGCGCTACTTCGAGGCGAAGCGCCGCCTCTTCACCGAGACGAGGCCGGCGGCCGCGATCAACGTCGGCGACGAGCACGGGCGGCTGCTCGCGGACGAGCTGCGCGGGGAACAGGAGCTGCTGACCTACGGCTTCGCGGACGACGCCGAGCTGCGCCCGGAGGGCCTCGAGTCCGGTCCGCGGGGCGCCCGCTTCCGCGCCGGCGGGATCGAGCTCGAGACGCGGCTGCGGGGCCGCTTCAACGTCGAGAACGTGCTCGGCGCCGTCGCTGCGGCGCGGCTGCTAGGTATCGCTGACGACGCGATCGCGTACGGCGTGCGTGAGCTGCGCGGCGTCCCCGGGCGCTTCGAGGCCGTCGACGAGGGCCAACCCTTCGCCGTCCTCGTCGACTACGCGCACACGCCGGACTCGCTTGAGAACGTTCTCCGCACCGCGCGCGAGCTTGCGCAGAACCGGCTGATCTGCGTCTTCGGCTGCGGCGGCGACCGCGATCGCGGCAAGCGCCCGCAGATGGGCCGGATCGCATCTGAGCTCGCCGACATCGCGATCGTCACTTCCGACAACCCGCGCAGCGAAGAGCCCGAGGCGATCATCATGGAGATCGTGGCCGGCGCCGGCGGCGACGTGGAGGTCGAGCCCGACCGGGCCACGGCGATCGGCCATGCGCTCGAGCTCGCCGGCGCGGGTGACGTCGTGGTGATTGCCGGCAAGGGCCACGAGCAGGGCCAGCAGTTCCGCGACGGGACGATCCCGTTCGACGACCGCGAGGTCGCACGCGACGCGCTCCGCCGGCTCGGGGCTGCTGCGTGATCCCGTTGCGTCTGGACGAGCTGCCCCAGCTCGGCGAGCTCCACGCGCGGGCGGACGAGATCACCGGCGTCAAGATCGACTCGCGCAAGGTCGAGCCGGGCGACCTCTTCGTTGCGCTCGGCCGCGGAGTCGACTTTCTTTCCGAAGCGCTCGCGCAGGGCGCCTCGGCGACGCTCGTGCCGGAGAAGCCCTTCGAAGCGATGGCCGCGCTCGGCACGGCTGTGCGCGAGCGCTCGAACGCCCGCGTTGTCGGGATCACAGGCTCCACCGGCAAGACCTCCACGAAGGACATCCTCACCGCGCTGTGCGCGCCGTCGGCCAGGACGGTCGCCGCCGAGGCGAGCTACAACAACGAGATCGGCGTGCCGTTGACGCTCTGCCGGCTGGAGCACGACACGGAGGTCTGCATCCTCGAGCTGGCGATGCGCGGCTTCGGCCAGATCGCGGACCTGTGCCGGATCGCGCGGCCGGAGATCGGGGTCGTCACGAACGTCGGTCCCGCGCACCTCGAGCTCGTCGGCTCGCTCGAGGGCGTGCTGCGGGCGAAGGGCGAGCTTGTCGCTGCGCTCCCGCCCGGCGGCACCGCGATCGTGCCGCAGGAGTTCCCGGTCGAGCGCGAAGACATCGAAGTCGTGAGACTGATCGAGCCCGAGGCCGAGCGTGACGGTGACCGGACAATCGTCGGCGGCGTCAGCTTCAACCTCACGGCGAGCCACCAGGCGGCGAACGCGGCCGCGGCGCTCGCCACGCTCGACGCGCTCGGGCTTCCGAGGCCGGAGCGGGTCGACGTCGACCTCTCCCGCTGGCGCGGCGAGGAGTCACCGCTCCCGGGCGACGGCCTGCTGATCAACGACGCCTACAACGCGAACCCCGTCTCGATGCGCGCTGCGCTCGCGTACCTCGTCGAGCGCGCGGGCTCGCGGCGGCGGGTCGCGATCCTCGGCGACATGGCCGAGCTCGGCCCGGGCGCGCCGGCCTTCCACCGAGAGATCGGCGAGGTCGCGGCCCAGCACGGCGTCGATGCGCTCGTCGCCGTGGGAGAGCTCGCCCGCGGTTACGTCGACGGCGCCGTCGGCGTTCCGGTCACGCGTTGGTGCGGCGATGCCGCGTCTGCGATCGCGACGGCCGAGGAGATCGTGGAGCCGGGCGACTGCGTGCTGGTCAAGGCCTCGCGGGCGGTCGGGCTCGAAATCGTCGCTGAGGCACTGGCGGCGGTGCGGGCTTGATCCGCGTCCTGATCGCGGGCGTGATCGCGCTCGTGCTCTCGATCCTGCTCGGCCCGCGGTTCATCGAGTTCCTGCGCCGGAACGAGTTCGGCCAGCACATCCGCGAGGAAGGCCCGGAGCGACACGTCGCCAAGCAGGGAACGCCGGTGCTCGGCGGCCTCCTGATTCTGCTCGCGGCGTCCGTCGGCTTCCTGGCGGCTAGCAAGTACACGGTGCCTGCCCTGACCGTGCTCTTTGTCACGCTCGCCTGCGGCGCGATCGGCTTCCTCGACGATTTCATCAAGCTGACGCACCGCCGCTCGCTCGGCCTGAACGCGCGCTGGAAGCTCATTCTGCTCGGCCTGATCACGGTCGGCGTCGGGATCGCGGCGCAGCACCAGAACCTGCCGACCAACGTCTACATCCCCGGGATCGGCCACCTGGAGCTCTCGTACGCGTGGTACGGGCTGCTCTTCTTGGTGATCGCCGGAGCCGCTAACGGTGTCAACCTGACCGACGGGGTGGACGGGCTTGCGGCCGGAACTGTGATCATCGCGCTCTTCACGTTCGCCGCGATGAACGTGATCGCCTGGATCCGGTCCGGGCCGCCGGGGCACCGCTTTGACACGAAGCTCGACCTCGCCATCATCGCGGCGGCGCTGATCGGCGGGGTGATCGGATTCCTCTGGTACAACGCCTGGCCGGCCGAAGTGTTCATGGGCGACACCGGCTCGATGGCGCTCGGAGGAGCGCTCGCGTCGTTCGCGATCTTCACGAAGACGATCTCCCTGCTGCTCTTGATCGGCGGGATCTTCGCGGTCGCGGCGCTGTCGGTGATCATCCAGGTCTTCAGCTTCAAGTACTTCAAGCGGCGCGTGTTCTTGATGGCGCCGATCCAGCACCACTTCGAGCTAAAGGCCTGGTCCGAGACGAAGATCATGGTGCGCTTCTGGATCGTGACCGGGATCCTCTGCGCGGTCGGGTTCGCGCTGTACTACCGCTACTTCACCGGTTTCCGTTAGGTCACGGTGCCAGGCACGCGCGCGAAAGTGAAACGTCCAAGGAGCGCCGACGCTTGTTTTCCCGCTTCATAGCGCCTTCGCGAGCCAACGGTGCCAGGTGCCAGGCACCGCAACGAAAGTGTGACGCGGCGCGGTGCCTGGCACCGTGACGCAAGGGCTACCACGCCGCGTGCTCGTGCTCGGGCTCGCTCGGTCAGGGAAGGCGGCGGCGGGGGCGCTCGCTCGGCGCGGGGTCGAGGTGGTCGCGGCCGACCGGGAGCTGGGGAACGACGGGGAGGTCGGCCTGCTCGACGGCATCGACGTGCTCGTCAAGAGCCCGGGCGTGCCGCGGGACGCGCCGCTTGTCGCCGAGGCCGAGAAGCGCGGCGTTCCGGTCTGGAGCGAGGTCGAGCTCGGCTACCGGCTGCTGCGGCCACGGCTCGTCGGCGTCACCGGGACGAACGGCAAGACGACGACCTGCGAGCTCCTCGGCGTGATGCTGCAGTCGCCGGTCGCCGGCAACGTCGGCCGCGCGCTGACCGAGCTCGACGGCAAGATCGAACCGGGCGCGCGGGTCGTCTGTGAGCTCTCGAGCTTCCAGCTCGAAGACGTGCACGAGCTCACCTGTGAGATTGCGGTGCTGCTCAACCTCGAGCCGGACCACCTCGACCGCCACGGCTCGTTCGAGGCCTACCGCGACGCAAAGCTGCGCATCTTCGAACGGGCCGAAACGAGGATCGTGCCGCGCGGGATGAGCCTCGACGGGATCGAGTTCTCGGCGGACGACGAGCTCCCCGCCGAGCCGCTGATCCGCGGCGCACACAACCGCGAGAACGCCGCGGCCGCAACCGCCGCGGCACGCGCCGCCGGGATCCAGGAGGAACAGATCGCCGAGGCCCTCCGAACGTTTCCCGGCGTCCCGCACCGACTGGAGCTCGTGCGCGAGCTGAACGGCGTCAGCTACGTCAACGACTCGAAGGCGACCAACGTCGCCGCCGCGCTCCGGGCGCTCGCAGCGTATGAGGACGAGCCGGTGCAGCTGATCCTCGGCGGCTCGCGCAAGGGCGAGGACTTCACGCCGCTCGCGGCCGCCATCGGAGAGAACGTCAAGAGCGTCCACCTGATCGGCGAAACCGCGGACGAGCTGGCGCAGGCGATCCCGCAGGCCGAGCGTGACGGCGACCTGAGGAGTGCGCTCGCCGCGATCGAGCCCGACCCGGGTGACGTCGTCCTGCTCTCGCCCGCGTGCGCGAGCTACGACCAGTTCCGCGACTTCGAAGAGCGCGGCGAGGAGTTCAGGAGGCTGGTGCAGAACCTGTCCGCGTGAAACGCGGACAACTCGAGGCGAGCGTCCTCACGCTGGTCACGCTGGCGCTGGTCGCGTTCGGCCTTGTGATGGTCTACAGCGCGACGTCGGCCTCGGCCGCGCTCGCGAACGGCGACCCGGCCTACTACCTCAAGCGCCAGGCCATCTACGCGCTGCTCGGGCTCGTCCTGATGGTCGTCGTCTCGCGGCTCGACTACCGCGTCCTCCGCCGCCTCGCTCCGCCGCTCATGGTGACGAGCTTCGCGCTCCTGCTCGCCGTCCTCGTGCTCGGCCAGTCGATCAACGGCGCACGTCGCTGGCTGACGTTCGGGCCGGCGGTCTTCCAGCCGTCGGAGCTGGCCAAGCTCGCGCTGGCGATCTGGGCGGCGTCGTACCTGACGCGAAACCGGCCGCCGCTCCGGCTCGCAGAGCTCTGGCGCCCGATCGGGATGGTCGCGGGCGTCTTCTGCCTGCTCGTTCTTGCCGAGCCCGACCTCGGCACCGCGATCACGATCCTGCTGATGCTCGCCGGGATGCTGCTCGTCGCCGGGACGCCGGCCCGGACCCTTGGCGGCGGGCTCGGGATCGCCGGCTTCGTCAGTCTGCTCGCGGTCTGGTTCGAGCCGTACCGCCGCGCGCGCCTCTTCAGCTTCGTCAACCCGTGGCACGACGCGCAGGGGGCCGGCTATCAGACCGTGCAGGCGATGATCGGCCTCGGCTCCGGCGGGATCTTCGGGCGCGGGCTCGGCCAGAGCATCGAGAAGGCGAACTTCCTCCCCGAGGCGCACACGGACATGATCTTCGCGATCATCGGCGAGGAGCTCGGGCTCGTCGGTGCGACCGCCGTGATCGCGGCTTATGCGGCCTTCGCCTACTTTGGCCTGCGGATCGCGCTGCGCTGCAAGGACCCGTTCGGGAAGCGGCTCGCGGCCGGGCTGACCGTGCTCGTCTGCGGCCAGGCGGCGATCAACCTCGCGGCGGTGATGGGCCTCGCCCCGCTGACCGGAATCCCGCTCCCATTCGTCTCGTACGGCGGTTCGAGTCTCGTCGTCGCGCTCGTCTCGGTCGGCATCCTCCTTAACATCGCGGGCAATGCCGGAGCACGAAGCGCCAGCGTGCCTGATAGCAGCCGGGGGGACGGCCGGACACGTCCTGCCCGCGCTCGCAGTGGCGGAGGCACTCGTCGCGCGCGGAGCACGGGTGACGTTCGCCGGGTCGCCGGGTCGCGCCGAGGCGCGGCTCGTTCCTGAAGGCGGCTACGAGCTCGACACTTTTCGCGTGAGCGGGCTGCCGCGGCAA
The DNA here is from genome assembly GCA_005884155.1 of Actinomycetota bacterium. GTDB lineage: Bacteria > Actinomycetota > Thermoleophilia > Gaiellales > Gaiellaceae > AC-32. The sequence continues at coordinate 6,255 of VAXD01000010.1, forward strand.
CCGGGGCTCGCGCAGGCCCGGGCGGCTCTGCACTCGCTTGCCGCGCCTGCGGCTTGCGACCGGATCCTCGCGCGGCGACGGCCCGACGTCGTGCTCGGCGCTGGCAGCTACGTGGCGGGACCGATGGTGCTTGCCGCCGCGCGCCGGCGGATCCCCGCGGCGCTCACGGAGGCGGACGCCCATCTCGGCCTCGCGAACCGGCTCGCTGCGCCGTTCGCCAAGCGAGTCTTCCTCTCGTTCCCGATCGCCGGGCGCCGGCCGCCGAAGTACGAGGTGGTCGGGCGGCCTTTGCCCGCGAACGCGCGGCCGCTCCCGCGCGCCGAGGCTCGGGCGCGGCTCGGCCTTCCTGCGGAGGGGCCTGTGCTGCTCGTCGCGGGCGCGCGGGCGGGTGCTCGCGCGCTGAACGAGTTCGCGGTCGAGACCTTTGGCGCAGCGGGCCCGGCAGTGCTGCACGTTTCGGGTGAACGCGACTACGACGATCTGCGCGGACGCGTCTCGCGGCCGGACTACGTCCTCCTGCCGGTGCTCGAGGGACTCGGCGCCGCGTACGGCGCGTCGGACCTCGCACTGATGCGGAGCGGCTCGACGGTCTGGGAGCTCGCCGCGGCGGGCCTGCCGGCGGTCCTCGTCCCGTACCCGTTCGCGACCGGAGATCACCAGACGAAGAACGCGCGCTACTTCCAGGCCGCGGGCGGTGCCGTCCTCGTCCCTGAAACGGAGCTTGGCCAGATGCCGGCGCTCGTTCGATCGCTGCTCGACGATCCGCGGCGGCTCGAGCAGATGAGCGAGGCGATGAAACGCGTCGCGCGACCCGATGCCGCCGACCGCATCGCGGAGGAGCTGATCGCGCTTGCTCGAGGGTAGGCGATTCTGGTTCGTCGGGATCGGCGGCGCTGGGATGAGCGCCCTGGCGCTGGTCACGAAGGAATGGGGCGCGGAGGTCGGCGGCTCGGACCGGGCGCGCTCGTCTTACGTCGAGCGGCTCGAGGCGGCAGGTGTTCCGGTCGTGATCGGGCACGAGGCCGCAAACGTGCCGGACCGCGCCGAAGTGATCGTCTCGAGCGCGATCGCGCCGGACAACCCGGAGATCTCCGGCCGAGACGTGCGCAGGCGAGGCGAGCTGCTCGCGGAACTGCTCGAGCTTCGGCCGGCGATCGTCGTCGCGGGGGCGCATGGAAAGACCACCACGTCGGCGATGATCGCGTTCTGCCTCTACCGGCTCGGCCTCGACCCCGCGTTCCTGATCGGCGGCGAGGTGCCTCAGCTCGGCGGGAACGCGCGCTCCGGCGAAGGCTGGCTCGTGGCGGAGGGCGACGAGTCGGACCGGTCGCTCGAGCTGCTGCGCCCGAAGATCGCGGCCGTGACCAACGTCGAGCTCGACCACCACGCGACCTTCGCGTCAGAGGACGAATTGGAGGAGCTCTTCGACCGCTGGCTCGCCGGGATCCCGGCGGTCGTGCGCGGACCTGAGCTCGAGCCGGTGGCGCTCGAGCTCGCCGTCCCCGGAGAGCACAACCGGAGAAACGCGGCCGTGGCGCTCGCTACGCTCGAGCTGGCCGGCGTCGAGCGCTCGGAGGCTGAGCGGGTGCTCGCCGAGTTCCGCGGCGTCGGGCGGCGGTTCGAGCCGCGCGGCGAGGCCGGCGGCGTGCGGGTCTTCGACGATTACGGTCACAATCCGACGAAGGTCGCGGCAACGCTTGAAGCCGCTCGGGCGGTCGCGGACGGCGGCCGTGTCCTCGTCCTCTTCCAGCCGCACCTCTACTCGCGCACGCGCCACACTGCGGCCGAGCTGGCGGATGCGCTGACGGGAGCGGATGTCGTCGCGGTGAGCGAGGTGTATGCGGCGCGGGAGGCGCCACAACCCGGTATCGGCGGGAAGCTGGTCGTGGATGCGCTCGCGAGTGAGCGGCCGGGGATGCCGGTCGCGTGGACGCCGCAGCTGGAGGACGGCGCGCGCTTCCTCGCTCGCCGGGCGCGGCCGGGCGACCTCGTCCTGACGGTCGGCGCCGGCGACGTCGACCGGGCCGCGCCGCTGATCCTCGAGGAGCTCGGGGCATGAAGGTCGAGGAGGGCGTCGCGCTCTCCCGCTTCACGACGATCGGGACCGGCGGGCCGGCGACGGCCTTCGCACGGCCCGAGACCGTCGAGGCGCTCGAGGAGGCGCTTGCGTGGGCGAGGGAGCGGCAGCTTGCGGTCGCGACGATCGGGCTCGGCTCGAACCTGCTCGTCGCCGACGGCGGCTTCGATGGGCTCGTGCTCAAGCTGGGCGGTGAGCTGGCGGCGGCCGAGATCGAGGGCGAGCGGCTGGTTGCCGGAGGCGGCGCCGCGAATGCGGTCTGCCTGCACCGGGCTCGGGCGGCCGGCCTCGGCGGCTTCGAGTTCGCCTGCGCGATCCCCGGCACCGTCGGCGGCGGAGTCTGGATGAACGCAGGCGCCTACGGGAGCGACTGGGCCGCAATCCTCGAGCGGGCGCTTGTGGTCGACGGGCACGGCGCGCACTGGCTCGGACCGGAGGAGCTTGGTCTCACCTACCGGCGCTCGGCGCTCCGCCACGGGCAGGTCGTCGCGCGCGCCGAGTTCCGGCTGGAGCCGCGGCCGGAGCAGGAGATCAAGGCGAAGGTGTCCGAGCTGCAGGCGCTGCGCAAGGCAGCCCAGCCGACGAACAAGCGCACCTTCGGCAGCGTCTTCAAGAACCCCGAGCACGAGCTCAGCGCGGGCCGGATGCTCGAGGCGTGCGGCCTCAGGGGCCACCAGATCGGGGGCGCGCAGATCTCGCTGCGGCACGCGAACTTCATCGAGAACGCCGGCGAGGCTCGGTCGGCGGACGCGATCGCGCTGATGGCCGAGGCGAGACGGCGCGCCTTGGAGCAGTTCGGCGTCGAGCTCGAGCACGAGGTCGAGTTCCTCGGCCCGCTCGAGCTACCGCCGCTCGGCGCGTGAAGGACGAGCTTCGCGCCCGCGTGGAGCGGCGCCTCGGCGTCGACGCGTCGGCTGCACACGAGATCGACGAGGGTTGGGACAGCGTCGTCTTCGAGCTCGCAGGCTCGTGGATCGTCCGGGTCCCTCGGCGCGAGGACGTCCGCGAATGGCTCCGCCGGGAGGCCCGGTTGCTCCCGGAGCTTGCCTCACTGCTTCCCGTGCCGGTGCCGAGATTCGAGGTGCTCGAGGACTCGGACGTCTTCTTTGTCGCGTACCGGAAGCTGCCCGGCGAGCCGCCTGGCCCGGCCCCTGGAGCGACGCTCGCCCGACGGCTCGGCGAGCTGCTCCGGTCATTGCACGGCTTTCCGAGGGACCGTGCCCTCGAGCTCGGCGTTGAGAGCTTCGATGCGGGGAGCTGGTTGGAGCGTGAGCGCGCGTTCGCCGAGCGGTGCCGCCGGGAGGTCGCGCCGCTGCTCGACGCCGACGAGCGCCGGCGAGCGGAGGAGATGCACGGGAAGTTCTTCGCGACCTGGGACCGCGCGCTCGAAACGGCCCTGATCCACGGGGATCTCGGGCCGGCGCACGTTCTCCGGCAGAGCCGACAACTCACCGGCGTGATCGACTGGAGCGATGCCTGCGTGGGCGACCCAGCGCTGGACCTTGCCTGGGCTCTGCACGGAACCCCTATGAAGTTCGCCGCGGCGCTACGCAAGAGCTATCCGGTGGACGAGGCTCAGTTCGAACGGGCGGGTTACTACCACCGGCTCGGCCCCTGGCACGAGGTTCTCTTCGGGCTCGAGCGCGGGCGGCCGGCGTTGGTCGAGAGTGGCCTGGCCGGGGTTCGGAAGCGGCTGCCCGAGTAGGAGCGCGCCGGGCCGCGGCGAAACCCTTGGCCATGCCCGAGCGCCCTCGAGCCCGCAGCGCGGCGGTCCCGCTTCCGGCCGGGAGAGGCGCGCCGCTTCTACGCGCACTCCCGTCGGGGCGGTCGCTGCTGATCGGGTTCGCGATCGTCGCAGCCGCGATCGGGCTATACGCGCTCGCACGCTTCAGCCCGATGTTCGCCCTGCAGCGGATCGAGGTCGAGGGCGCGCCGCCCTCTGTCGCCGCACACGTACGCGCTGCGCTCGAGCCGCTCAATGGCACGAGCCTGCTCGCGCTCGACGGTGCCGCCGTCCAACGGGCCCTCGCGCCGCTCACGGACGTCTCGGCTGCCCGCTACGACCGTAATTTCCCGCACACGCTTCGAATCGTGGTTCGTCCCGAGCTGCCGGTGGCGATCGCGCGGCGTGGTGCGAGTGCGTGGCTGGTTGCGGGTGATGCGCGCGTGATCGCGAGCACACGACTCGGGACGCATCGCGAGCTGCCCCGGGTCTGGCTGAGCGGATCGGCGGATCCGCAGCCCGGCTCGGCCCTCGCGGACGGAGACGCACTGCGTGCTGTCCGCGCGCTCGGGCGAGCGCAGCGCTTGCACTTTCCCGGACGCATCCTGTTCGTTCGGCTGCACGAGCATGACCTGACTTTCGTTCTCGCATCCGGGCTCGAGCTCCGCCTGGGCGACGTGCGCGCGATCCGGCTGAAGCTCGCGGTCGCTGCACAGATCGCCCCAAAGCTGCCGCAGAGCGGGGGCTACGCGTATCTCGACGTCAGCGTTCCTGGCCGTCCCGTGGCAGGTACGGACTCTAAACCCGAAGGTTGAGCCTTAGAGTTATGCGCTTCAATCGGCGTTGACAGGCGTCGCCTCGGCGCGTACCCTCCCGGACCTGGAAGGCAAAGGTTCCAGTAGAGCTTCAGGTGGAGATGGGTTGAGATGAGAGATCAAACGGGTAACTACCTTGCGTTGATCAAGGTCGTCGGGGTCGGGGGCGGCGGCTCGAACGCCGTCAACCGGATGGTCGACGCCGGTCTCGCGGGGGTCGAGTTCATAGCGATCAACACCGACGCGCAGGCACTCCTGATGTGCGACGCCGACGTGAAGATGCCGATCGGCTCTGCGGTGACGCGCGGTCTCGGCGCCGGTGCGGATCCATCGGTCGGCCGCGAGGCAGCTCACGAGAGCCGCGACGAGCTGAAGGAGGCGCTGAAGGGCGCCGACATGATCTTCGTCACCGCCGGCGAGGGCGGCGGGACCGGCACAGGCGCCGCGCCGATCGTCGCGGAGCTCGCACAAGAGCTCGGAGCGCTCTGCGTCGGCGTCGTCACGCGGCCCTTCTCGTTCGAGGGCCGCCGCCGCGCGGAAGTCGCATCGCTCGGAGTCGAAGAGCTGCGCGATCACGTCGACACGTTGATCGTGATCGAGAACGACCGGCTCCTGCAGGTCGTCGGACGACGTGCTCCGCCAGGGTGTCCAGGGGATCACCGACCTGATCACGATCCCCGGCCTCGTCAACCTCGACTTCGCCGACGTCCGGACGATCATGAGCGAGGCCGGCTCGGCGCTGATGGGAATCGGGACCGCGTCCGGGGAGAGCCGCGCGACCGTCGCCGCCCGCCAGGCCGTGTCGTCGCCGCTGCTCGAGTCTTCGATCGAGGGCGCGACCGGGATCCTGCTGAACGTGAGCGGCGGCCCGAACATCGGCCTCTTCGAGGTGAACGAGGCCGCGGAGGTCGTCACGTCCGCCGCCGACCAGAACGCGAACGTGATCTTCGGGGCCGTGATCGACGAGTCGCTTGCCGACGAGGTCCGCGTGACCGTCATCGCCACCGGCTTCGGCCCGGCGCGCCTGCGCCGCCGGCGTCGTGCCGAGCAGCCCGCCGAGGAAGCGGCGGCGGCCGAGGCAGGCGGCCAGCGCGAGGTGCCGGCGGAGCGTTTCGAAGTGTCGGACGAGATCCTCGAGGTCCCGTCCTTCCTGCGCGACGGTTAGCCCAAAGACTTTTCGTGCGAGTGGTTTAAGCGTCGCGCGGCCGGGAGATGATCGGTGTGCCCTCTCGGGTCGACCGTTAAGAGTCGACCCGCGATGACCCGGTCCGCCGTCCCGGTTTCGGCCTCGCAAGAAGCCGAAGCCGGGGCGGCTCCTTTTCACGCCAGGCGGGCCCGCGCCTTTAGCATCAGTGCCCGATGCAGACGCTGCTGCGAACGCCGCTCTTCGACCGCCACGTCGCGCTCGGCGCGCGACTCGTCCCGTTCGCGGGCTGGGAGATGCCGGTGCAGTACGAAGGCGTCATCCCGGAGCACTTCGCGGTGCGCCGCGACTGCGGGGTCTTCGACGTCTCGCACATGGGCGAGCTCGAAGTCGAAGGCCCGCCGGCGCGTGACTTCCTGCAGTCGCTGCTCTCGAACGACCTCGACAGGATCGGCCCCGGCCAGGCGCAGTACACGCTGCTGACGAACGACCAGGGCGGGATCGTCGACGACCTGATTGCGTACGAGCGTTCGCCGGAGAGCTTTCTCCTGATCGTCAATGCATCGAACCGCGAGGCCGACTTCGCCTGGCTCCAGGAGCGCGAGCTCGACGGTATGGAGGTGCGCGACGTCTCGGATGGGTACGCGCTGCTGGCCGTGCAAGGCTCGCGCTCGCTCGAGCGGCTTGGATTGGAGGAGGCTCCTACCTTTACGTTCGCCGACGGTGAGATCGACGGCGTCGAGTGCACCATCAACCGGACCGGCTATACGGGCGAGGTCGGGGTCGAGCTGCTCGTCGCGGCGGACGCGGCTGGGGAGCTCTGGGACCGGGTGCTCGAGCGCGGCGCCGTTCCGTGCGGCCTCGGCGCGCGCGACACGCTGCGGCTCGAGGTCTGCTACCCGCTACACGGCAACGACATCAGCCCCGAGACCGACGCGATCTCCGCGGGTCTCGGCTGGGTCTGCGCGCTCGACAAGGAGTTCACGGGCGTGGCCGAGCTGAGGCGGGTCAAGGAGGAGGGCCCGGCCCGCCGGCTCGCGGCGTTCGTGATGGACGAGCCCGGGATTCCGCGGCAGGGAATGGCGATCCTCGACGGCGCCGGTCAAGCGGTCGGCGAGGTCACGTCCGGCTCGCACTCGCCGATGCTCGAGCGAGGGATCGGCCTCGGCTACGTCGCGGCGGATCTGGCGCAGCCCGGCACAGAGGTGATGATCGACATCCGCGGCCGCTCGCGCCGTGCGAGCGTCACGAAGAAGCCGATCTACTCACGAGAGGAGCGGAATGGCGGCTGAGAGCTACCCCGACGACCTGCGCTACCACCGCGAGCACGACTGGGCGCGGATCGACGGCGACGAGGCGACGTTCGGCATCACCTGGTTCGCGCAGGACGCACTCGGTGAGCTCGTCCACTTCGAGGCGCCCGAGGATGGCGCGACGGTGAACAAGGACCAGGGGTACGCCGAGGTCGAGTCGGTCAAGGCCGTGTCCGACGTGATCGCACCGCTCTCCGGCGAGATCCTCGAAGTCAATTCGGCCATCGCCGACGCGCCCGAGACAGTCAACGCCGATCCGTACGGCGAGGGCTGGCTCTTGCGCGTGCGGCTGACCGACCCCAGCGAGGTCGACTCGCTGCTCGACGCCGAGGCGTACCGGCAGTTCCTCGCCGACCAGGGGTGAGCGCGACCTCCCGCGAGCGCACGATCGGATGAGCTACCTCGCCCTGACCGATGCCGACCGGGACGCCATGCTCGAGACGATCGGCGTGGGCTCGATCGAGGAGCTGTTCGCCGACCTTCCGCAGGGCGTCCGCTTCGAGCGCGAGCTCGCTCTACCGCCGGCGCTGACCGAGCAGGAGCTGACGGGATACTTCGCCGGGCTCGCGGCCGCGAACGAGCGGCCGGACGTCTCCTTCCTCGGGGCCGGTCTTTACGACCACTACGTCCCGGCAGTCGTCGACGCGGTCCTCCAACGCGGCGAGTTCCTGACCGCGTACACGCCGTACCAACCGGAACTGAGCCAGGGCGTCTTGCAGGCGATCTTCGAGTACCAGACAGCGATCTGCGAGCTGACCGGGCTCGGCGTCGCCAATGCCTCGGGCTACGACGGCACGACCGTTGCTGGCGACGCCTGCTTCGTCGCGAAGCATGCGACGGGGCGCTCGAAGGTTGTCGTCACCGAGGCGACCGGCCCTCAGATCCGGCAGGTCGTAAAGACGTACGCGCCGGGCTTCGGGCTCGAGGTCGTCGAGGTGCCGCACCGTGACGGCGCGACGGATCCCGACGAGCTCCGCGAAGCGGCCCAGGACGCTGCCTGCGTCATCTTCCAGCAGCCGAACTTCTTCGGCGTGCTCGAGCCGGCCCCGGACCTTGCTGCAGCGGCAGCCGACGCGGGAGCGCTCCCGGTCGCGCACGTCGACCCGATCTCGCTCGGAGTGCTCGAGGCACCGGGACGCTACGGGTGCGCCCTCGCGATCGGAGAAGGGCAGTCGGCGGGGAACTACCTCTCCTACGGCGGCCCGCACTACGGCTTCCTGGCCGCGCGCTCCGAGTTCATCCGGCGGATGCCGGGACGGATCGTTGGCGAGACCACAGACGCCGCGGGGAACCGCGGCTATGTCCTCACCCTGCAGACACGCGAACAGCACATCCGGCGCGAGAAGGCCACGTCGAACATCACGACCAACCAGACGCTCCTCACGATCGCGGGACTGGTCTACCTCTCGTGGCTCGGTCCGCAGGGACTACGGGAGGTGGGGGAGACCTGCATGGCCCTCGCTGACTACGCGAAGGAGCGCATCGATCTCCCGGCAGCGTTCTCTGACAAGACAACATTCAAGGAGTTTGCCGTACGTGTCGGACGGCCGGCCCGCGACGTGATCCGCGATGCCCTCGAGCAGGGGATCAATCCCGGCTACCCGCTCGGGCGGGACTACCCCGGGATGGACGACGTGCTGCTGATCGCGGTCACCGAGCGCCGCACGACGGACGAGATCGATCGGCTGGCGGAGGTGCTCGCGAGGTGAAGCTGATCTACGAGCGGTCTAGCCCCGGCCGTCGCGCCGGACGCCCGCCGCGGCCCGACCTTCCCGCACCCGAGGTCCCGCCGGAGCTCCGCCGCGCCGAGCCGCCCCGCCTGCCGGAGAT
>VAXD01000188.1 GCA_005884155.1 Actinomycetota bacterium
GACTGGCCGTCAGACAGGCCATGACGGACGCTTCCGCGCTGGCGCTCGCCGCCGAGGAAGGTGCGTCCGGCTACGCGGAGCAGACCTCGTGGCGCGTCTCGGAGATCGACCCCGCGAAGACGGCGGAGCGCGCGGTCGAGACCGCCGTGCGCACGCGTGGCGCCCATGAGCTCGAGCCGGGCTCGTACGCCGCAGTGCTCGAGCCGTACGCCTTCGGGGAGCTGCTCCTCTACTTCGCCTACGACGCGTTCGGAGCCCGCGGACTGATCGAGGAGCGGAGCTTCGCGACCGGCAAGATAGGCGAGAAGGTCTTCGACGAGCGCTTCTCGCTCGCCGACGATCCGCTCGACCCGCGCGGCCTGCCGAAGGCATTCGACTTCGAGGGCACGCCGAAGCAGCGCGTCGAGCTGGTAGAGGACGGCGTGCTCCGCGACGTCCTCTGGGACAGAAGGACGGCGCACGAGGCGGGTGACGGCCAGAAGTCGACCGGGAGTGCTCCGCCCGCGTCGGTGCGCCACTGGGGGCCGTTGCCGTTCGCGCTCTCGGTCGCAGGCGGCGACGCGGAGTCGGCCGAAGAGCTCGCGGAGCGCGTCGGTGACGGCATCTACGTCACCCGGCTTCACTACCTCAGCATCGTCAACCCGCGCGAGGGCGTGATCACCGGGATGACCCGCGACGGCACCTTCCGGATCCGCGGCGGCAAGATCGCCGACCCGCTGGTCAACCTCCGCTTCACGGTCGCCGTGCCGGAGCTCCTGGCCGAGCTGCACGGGCTCACCCGCGAGCCGACCCTCGTCAACGAGACGTCGTTCTACGACGAGCGCTACCCGAACGGCGTGCTCACGCCGGCCCTCGCGACCGCCCGCTTCGACGTCACCGGGATCGGCGGCGGCCCCGGAACTTGAGTCGGCGATAGGCGACCACCCCGCGGTCGCTCTCGCGCCAACCCTGGATCCGCGGCGAGACCAGGTGGGCGTCGACGGCCCACGCGATCGGGATAACCGGACGGCCGGATTGCGCCCTCGGATTGAAGACGCGCTCGAAGCGGGCGTCGGGTCGCCCCGAGCCGAAGTAGGCGCCCAGGCCGAGGTCACGCCAGGCGGCAACCAGGACGCCGGCGCCGTAGGCAAGCGTCGGATCCCGCGGAACCGCGAAGCGGACGGCGACTCGGGGCAGGCGCGCGATCTGCTTGCGGGCGCGGCTGAAGGCGACGGCGGCCGCTCGCGCGTTCGGGTGCGCGCTTCGCGCGAGCGTCTCCGCGGCCGGCGCCTCGAGCTCGGGCACGAGCGCCTGGTAATCGGCGCGGTCGGCGGTCTCGGAATACGTCCTCCGCAGGTCGGCCGAGTGGTCGAGCGCCCCGCCCGGCACGGCGACCACTAGATCGATCGCGTTCAATCGCCGCAGGCGCACCGCCGGCCGTAGCTGCGGGTCGCGAAGGACGTCCTGGATGTCCCCGAGGGGAACCGGCGCGACGTCGAGCTTGCCGCGCCGGAAGAGCTCGACCGCGCGGTGCGGGTCGGCCTGCACGAACACGACGTCGCCCACACGCCGCTTCGCCGACGGGTGCGAGACGGCGACTCTGATCAGCTTCCCGCGCGGCTCGGGGAGCTTCGCGGCAGGAGTGTTCCCGGAGGAGGCGCAACCGGCGGCGGCGAGCCCCGGCAGCAGCGTCGCCAGGAGCGCCGCTACTTGAGCGCGTGGAAGAGCGCGATCGTGTTCGCGAGGAAGAGCAGCCCGACCACGACCGTGAGCCGCGTCAGGTTGCGCTCGACGATGTGCGTGCCGCCCTGCGAGGCCGGCGTGAAGCCCATTCCGCCGAAGCCCGTGTCGCGGCCGGAGTGCATCAGGATCAGCACGATCAGCGCGATCGAGATCAGGACGTGCAGGACTGCGAGGACTGCGAGCACGGCGGCTAAGGGTAGCAGCGAGTTTCGGGGCCGACCTCAAGCGGCCAGGTCGAGGATCGCGTCGATCAGCTGCGACGCGATCTGGTCCTTCGTCACGTAGGCGCCGGCGCCGGCCTTGCGCGCACGGTCGACGTCTCCGCGGGCGTTGGAGCCGGTGAGCACCAGCACGGCCGTCGACTTTCGCCGCTTGCGGATCCGGCGCGTCGCCTCGACGCCGTCCACGCCCGGCATTGCGATGTCCATCAGGACGACGTCGGGCTTCTCCTTGCCCGCAAGCCTGACGGCCGTCTCGCCGTCGTACGCCCGGCCGACGACCTCGAACCTCTCGTCGGTCGCGAGGATCGCCTCGAGCGCGTCGACGAAGAGGCGGTGGTCGTCGGCGATCAAGACCTTGATCTTTGTGTGAGCAGCAGCTGCTTCCATCTTTCCGGAAACAACGATCTTGCAGGAATTTTCGTTGCGATGGAAGGGTTCAGCGCGAACGCGCGGCGCGCTCGAGGACGGCTTCGACGCGGGCGGCCTGAACCGTGACGTCGTGTTGCTCGGCGGCCGCGCGGGCCTCGGGGCTCGGGCAGGGGAGCTCGGCAGCGGTGGCAAGGGCGGCCGAGAGCGCTCCCACGTCGAGCGGGTCGACGAGCACGCCCGCCTCGGGCGGCACGAACTCGGGGGGGCCGCCGATGCGGGTGGCGACGACCGGGCGGCCGCAGGCCATCGCCTCGAGCAGCGCCTGGCCGAACGGCTCGATCAGACTCGGCTGGCAGACGACGCGCGCCTGCGCGATCTGCGCCGGAATCTCGTCGTGCGGGACGCTTCCGGCGAGCTGCACACCAGGGCGGCCCTCGAGTCGCGGGCGGAGCGGTCCGTCGCCGACGAAGGTCAGGCTGCCGCGTCCGAGCCGCTCGAAGGCCTCGGCGAGGCGGACCGGGTTCTTGCGCTCGGTCAGCGCGCCGAGGCAGAGGAACGACGGCTCCCCATTCGGGGCCGGCTCGACCCGGAAGCGCTCGAGGTCGACGCCGGAGTCGATCACCTCCGTCTTGCCGCGCGCTTCGGGCACCTTCGCCTCGAGCTCGCGGCGCAGGTAGTCGGAGGTCCTGCGCGTGAGCGTCCCGATGCCCGGCAGCGTGCCCACGTTGCGAACGTCGCGGCCGTGTGCGGTGACGACGAGCGGTACACGCGGGACGAGCGACGCAATCGTCCCCGCCGGGACGAGAAAGTGCGCGTAGACGACGTCCGGCCGGAAGCGCCCCGCGGCGACGAGCGTGCGCTCGAGCAGCGTCGCGAAACGCCGCTTGCCGCCGCGGCGGTCGAGAACGGCGAGCTCGACCTCGTGGCCGCGCTCGCGCAGGGCCCGTTCGAGCTGCGCGACGAAGACGCCCAGGTCCGGGTCCTCGGGCCCGGGGTACATCTGCGAGACGAGCAGGATCCGCACGATCTGTTATTGCAACATCAAGGCGTGCGCTGCGCGTCGTACATGCCGAACTCCTCGCGCAGCGTCTCGCACAGCTCGCCGACCGTGCAGTGGGCGGCGAGCGCGTTGCGCAGGGGCGGCAGCAGGTTCTCGCTCCCCCGCGCGGCCTCGCGGACGCGCGCAACCGCGGCCTCGGCGGCGGTGGCGTCCCGCTCCGAGCGCACGCGAGCCGTCCGCTCGAGCTGGCGGCGCTCGGCGTCGGGATCGAGCCGGTGCAGCTCGATCTGCTCGGCCTCCGCCTCCTCGTAGCGGTTGACGCCCACGATCACGCGCTCGCCCGACTCGACCTGCTGCGAGTAGCGGAAGGCCGCCTCTTCGATCTCGCCCTGGACGAACCCCTGCTCGACCGCGGCGACCGCGCCGCCCAGCTCGTCCACGCGTTCGATCAGCTCACGCGCGCGCTCCTCGAGCTCGTCCGTCAGCGCCTCGATGAAGTACGAGCCTCCCAGGGGATCGGCGGTGTCGGTGCCGCCGGCCTCGTGCGCGAGCAGCTGCTGTGTGCGGAGCGCGATGCGGGCCGCGCGCTCGGTCGGCAGGGCGAGCGCCTCGTCGAAGGAGTTCGTGTGGATCGACTGCGCGCCCCCGGCGACTGCCGAGAGCGCCTGCACCGCCACGCGGACGATGTTGTTCTCCGGCTGCTGGGCGGTCAGCGTCGAGCCGCCCGTCTGCGCGTGGAAGCGGAGCGCCTGCGCCTTCGGGTTCGTGGCGCCGAAGCGGTCGCGCATGATCTCCGCCCAGAGCCGCCGCGCCGCACGGAACTTCGCCACCTCCTGGAAGAAGTGGTTGTGCGCGTTGAAGAAGAACGAGAGCCGCGCGCCGAACTCGTCCGGCGAGAGGCCAGCATCGACCGCAGCCCGGCAGTACGCGATCCCGTTGGCGAGCGTGAACGCGAGCTCCTGCACAGCGGTCGAGCCGGCCTCGCGGATGTGGTAGCCGGAGATCGAGATCGTGTTCCAGAACGGCAGCCGCTCGGCGCAGTAGGCGAAGAGATCCGTCGTCAGCCGCATCGACGGGCGCGGCGGGAAGATGTAGTTCCCGCGGGCGATGTACTCCTTGAGGATGTCGTTCTGGACGGTGCCGCGGAGCTGCTCGCTGGAGACACCCTGGCCCTCGGCGACAAGCTCGTAGAGCAGGAGCAGCAGCGCAGCGGGCGCGTTGATCGTCATCGACGTCGAGACCCGGTCGAGCGGGATCTCGTGGAAGAG
>VAXD01000190.1 GCA_005884155.1 Actinomycetota bacterium
GTTGCGGGTGCGGGCCGCGACTGGCCGACCGCGCAGGAGGCCGTCCTGAAGCTGCGCGAAGGCGCCCACGTCGCGGCCGAGGCGCATCAGACCGAGCAGCTCCTGCACGGCCACCTCGCGGCCGTGGACGAGTCCGTTCGCGCGTTCGTGCTCGAGGGTGAGGGCCGAGCGGCCGAGCGGGCGGCTGGGGCGCTTGCGGCGCTGCGTGAGCTCGGCTGCGAGGCGACGCTCGTCCCGACCGTGCATCCCGTCGTCGACATCGTTCGCTTTCAGCTGCTGACGCTCGACCTCGCCGAGGCGCGCGGCGTCGACCCCGATCCGATCCGCACCGACGACCCGCGCTGGAAACGCGCGCGAGCCGCCTATGACTAGAGCTCGCCCAGGGCTACGAGCAGCCGGTCGACCTCGTCGGCGGTGTTGTAGTGGACGATCCCGACCCGCAGCGCGCCGTCCGGAGCCATCACCTCGACCGCGTAGTAGTTGCCGCTCCAGGTAGCGAAGCCGCGCCCGGCGAGACGCTCGGCGGCCATGTCCGGGGTCAGACCCCGGACATGTACGCAAAAGGTGGGGACGCGGCCCTCCATGCCGGACAGGCCGTGGAGCCGGCAGCTCTCCGGCAGGCCCGCAAGGAAGCGCTCGCCCAGCCCACGTTCGTAGGGAACGATCGCATCGAAGCCGACCGACTCGACGTACTCGACCGCCGCGACGAGGCCGGCCAGCAGCTCGTGCGGGAGCGTGCCGGTCTCGAAGCGCGCACCCGCGGGTCGCTCGGGTGCCGGGCGAACCTTGTACGGCCGCCAGCGCTCGAGCAGCTCGGCCCGCGCGAAGGCAATCCCGAGATGCGGCCCGAAGAACTTGTACGGCGAACAGACCAGGACGTCGACGCCGGTAGCGGCAACGTCGATCGGCCCATGCGGCGCGTAGTGCACGGCGTCGACCCAGGCGAGTGCGCCCACGGAGTGCGCGAGCTCGGCCACGCGCGCCACGTCGACAAGCGTGCCGACGGCGTTCGAGGCCCACGGGAACGCGACCACGCGCGTCCGCTCCGAGAGCAGCGACCCGAGGTGTTCGACGTCCAGGCACGTGTCGTCGCGGATCTCCGCGAAGAGAACGCGCAGCCCGAGATCGTGCGCGAGCTCAAGCCAGGGCGAGACATTGGCGTCGTGGTCGAGCTTCGTCACGACGATCTCGTCGCCGGGCGCGAGCTCCCGTCCGAGCGCGCGCGAGAGCGCGAAGTTGAGCGTCGTCATGTTCGCGCCGAAGACGACCTCCTCGGCGGCGCAGCCGAGGAAGCGCGCAGCGGCGGCCCGCGCCTCCGCGACGAGCTCTCCGCTGCGGCGGCTCGTCGCAAACGCGCCGCCGAGGTTCGCGTTCGACTCCCGTAGGTAGCCGGCGATTGCGTCGATCACCTCGTCGGGCGCCTGCGTCCCGCCCGGCCCGTCGAAGAACGCGAGCGGTTGCCGCAGCGCCGAGAACCGGGAGCGAACGGCGGCCGGGTTTAGCGCGGCTACAGTCACGCGAAGGACGGTATCCGATGAAACATTGTTATTTCAAAAGCTTCTTGAAACACTGGACCTCGGGTCAGGCAACGAGGGAGAAACTATGGAAGTCGCCGCAGTACCAGCCGTAGACGTGGCCGAACGAGCACCGAGCGCAGTCGTCGCAGCGCAGGACATCACCCGCCGCTACGGCGAGGGTGACGCTGCTGTCGACGCGCTGCGCGGCGTGACGCTCGACGTCGGCCAGGGAAAGCTGACCGCCGTCATGGGCCCATCGGGCTCGGGCAAGTCGACGCTGATGCACATCATGGCCGCGCTCGACCGGCCCACCTCGGGCACGGTCTGGATCGCGGGAACCAAGCTGGGCTCGCTGAGCGACAAAGAGATCACGTTGCTGCGGCGCAAGCACATCGGCTTCGTCTTCCAGTTCTTCAATCTCCTCCCGATGCTGACCGCCGAGGAGAACGTGCTCCTACCGATGACGATCGCGGGCGAGGACGCGGACCCCGAGTGGCGTGAGGAGCTGCTGAAGAAGGTCGGCCTCTCGGATCGCCGCACGCACCGGCCGGCGGAGCTCTCCGGCGGGCAGCAGCAGCGCGTTGCGATCGCCCGCGCGCTGGTCTCCCGGCCGACCGTCGTGTTCGCGGACGAGCCGACCGGCAACCTCGACTCGAAGACGAGCGGCGAGATCCTCGATCTGATGCGCGACTCTGTCGACTCGCTCGGCCAGACCACGGTTATGGTCACACACGACTCACACGCAGCGGCAATCGCCGACCGGGTGCTCTTCATTGCCGACGGACTGATCGTCCGCGACCTGACGAGCCCGGATGCGGCAACGGTGCACACCGCCATGGAAGAGCTCAACCCGAGCTGATGCTGACCGTCGCGCTCAAGGGCCTGGCGGGGCGGAAGCTCCGGGCCTCGCTGACTGCGATCTCGATCGTCCTCGGCGTCGCCATGATCAGCGGCACCTACGTCCTCACGGACACGATCAACAACGGCTTCAACACGATCTTCACGCAGTCGTACCAGAACGCCGACGTGGTGATCACGGGCAAGGCCGCGTTCGACAGTGCGGAGGGAAACAGCGTCGAGCCGCCGTCGATGCCGCAGTCCCTGCTTCCGAAGATCCAGCGGCTCCCGGGGGTCGCGCTCGCGGCCGGTTCGGTGACGACCAGTGCGCTGAAGCTGATCGGCAAAGATGGCAAGGTCATCTCGACGGGCGGTGCGCCGTCGCTCGGTTTCTCGGTGACGCCCAGCGGCCAGCCCTTCAACCCGACGAAGCTGACCGAGGGCCGCTGGCCGCACGGCGGGGGCGAGGTCGTGATCGACAAGGCGACCGCGAGCGGCAACGGCTTCCACGTCGGCGACAGGATCGGCGTGCAGGCGTTCGGGCCGGCCCACACGCTCGGCATCACCGGGATCGCCGAGTTCCCCGGCGTCAGCGTCGGCGGCGCGACCTTCGCCATCCTCGACCAGCCCACAGCGCAGCTGCTCTTTCACAAGCCGGGACAGCTCGATGCGATCCGCGTCCAGTCGAAGGCAGGTGTGAAGACGTCTGAGCTCGTGTCCCAGATCCGGCCGCTGCTCGGCCCCACGCAAGTCGTGCGCACCGGCACGCAGCAGGCGAAAAGGGACCAGGATCAGTCCGGGGGTTTCATCAAGGTCATCAAGTACGCGCTGCTCGCATTCGCGGGGATCGCGCTCTTCGTCGGCGCCTTCGTGATCGCGAACACACTTGCGATCACGATCGCGCAGCGAACGCGCGAGTTCGCGACATTGCGGACGCTCGGGGCGTCGCGCCGCCAGGTGATGTGGTCGGTCGTGATCGAGGCGTTCGTGATCGGCGTTCTCGGCTCGGTCGCCGGGCTGTTCCTCGGGCTCGGGATCGCGAAGCTGCTGAATGTTCGTCGCGATCGGGATCGACCTCCCGCACGGGTCGACCGTCTTCTCGACGCGGACGATCGTGGTTTCCCTGCTGGTGGGCACGCTCGTGACGCTCTTCGCGAGCATCAGGCCTGCCCGCCGGGCGACGCGCGTCCCGCCGATCGCGGCCGTGCGCGAGGGCTCCGTGATCCCGCCCTCACGCTGGGCGAAGTACGGCACGGCGACGTCTCTGACCGTGCTCGTGCTCGCCATCGTGCTCGTCTGCCTGGGCTCGCTCGCCGGCGGGATCGCGACAGTTCCTCGACTGCTGCTGCTCGGGGCGGGCGTCCTGCTGCTCTTCGTCGGCGTCTCGATGAACGCGTCGAAGGTCGTCCGGCCGCTGGCCTCGGTCCTCGGCGCTCCGGCCGAGGCATTGGGCGGCGCGCCGGGGATCCTCGCGCGCGACAACGCGACGCGGAACCCTGCGCGGACTGCCTCGACCGCCTCGGCATTGATGATCGGGCTCGCGCTCGTCACCTTCGTCGCCATCTTCGGCCAGGGCATCCGCAGCTCGT
>VAXD01000003.1:0-30236 GCA_005884155.1 Actinomycetota bacterium
TGGGACAGAGCCGGCCGCGCGAGATCGGGCTCGCGGGATCGCCCTCGATGTGCGAGACCTCGCCGTCCTTGACGTAGACGAGCTGGCCGCAGCCGACCGCGCAGTAGGGGCAGACCGACTGGACGACGTGCTCTGCCTCCTCGGTGCGCGGCTTGAGCGTCCGCGACCGCTCCGAGCGTGCGGCGCGTCCGAGTCCGAACGGGTCTCCCTCCCGTAGCTGCCGAAGCACCGGCCAGCGGGCGATCGCCTCACCCAGGTTCATCCCACCGGTACTAACCCCGGCGGGACGCTGGCAAACGCTTCGGACTGCGATCGCGAGCCGGCGAAGAGATGACGGCTAGTAGGGCCGGTGGCAGACGGCTTCGATGTTGTGGCCGTTCGGGTCGGTCACGAAGGCGGCGTAGTAGTTCTCGTGAAGGTCGGCCCGAACGCCCGGGGCGCCGTTGTCGGTTGCGCCGGCTGCCAGTGCGGTCTCGTAGAACGAGTCGACCCCGGAGCGATCCGACGCCCTGAACGCCACGTGCAGCGGCATGATCTCCTCGCTCTGGCGGAGGGCGACCATCCCATCATCGGTGCCGAAGAGCACGCCGCCCGGCCACTCCATCACCATCTTTGCGCCGAGCCCGTCGAACACCGGCTCGTAGAACTTGCGGCTCGCCTCGAGGTCGCGCACGGGAATCGCAACGTGGTCGAGCATTCCACACCTCCTCCTCTTCGTTCGGCTCGGATTCTCCCTCCGAGGGAGACCTGAACGCAACCTCCTCAGTCAGGCTGGTTTACTCCGCTCAAATGCACCCGGACGACCTTTACCGGCTCGCATGGGCCGACGACCCGCGGATCTCTCCCGACGGGAGCAGGGCCGCGTTCACTGCATGGCGTCTCGACCGCGACGAGAACGACTACGCCGCGGCCATCTGGCTCGTCCCGCTGGACGGCTCGGCGGAGCCGCGGCAGCTCACGGCCGGCTCCAAGGCGGACGCCGCCCCGCGCTGGTCGCCCGACGGGAAGCGGCTCGCCTTCGTCTCCAACAGCGACGGCAAGGTCAAGCAGCTCTACGTGATCCCGGTCGGGGGCGGCGAGCCGCTGCGGCTGACCGAGCTCGACGAGGACGTCACGGAGGCGGCGTGGTCGCCCGACGGCACGCGCCTTGCCTTCAGCTCGCGTGTGCGCGATCCGGACTACGACGAAGAAGACGACAAGCGCCGCCGGCCGCGCCGTTTTTCGAGGCTGCAGTTCAAGTTCGACAGCGAAGGCTGGACCGGCGACCGCAGGCGCCACCTCTTCACCGTCGCGGCGGACGGCTCCGCGCCCGCAACCCAGCTCACGCACGGCGACTTCGAGGACCGGTACCCGACCTGGTCGCCGGACGGCAACAAGCTCGCGTTCATCTCCTCCCGCCAGAAGGACTGGGACATCGACCTCGTCAGTCACATCTACGTCGTCGACGCCGACGGAGGCGAGCCCGAGCAGTTGACGGAGGGCGAGGCCTCGTACGCCGCGCCCTCGTGGTCGCCCGACGGTTCCACGATCGCGTGCTACTTCAGCCCGGGCGGCTACGACTTTCCGCACCACGGCCAGATCGCAGTCATCGACGCGACCGGCGGCCCGCACCGGTTGCTGACGACCTCGCTCGACCTCAACTGCTCGCCCTACCCGGAGATCCGCGAGCCGGTCTGGGACGGCGACTCGCTGCTCTTCGTGGTCGAGGCCGGCGGCAACAACCACCTTTACCGCGTCCGCGCCGACGGTTCCGCGGCGCCGGAGGTCGTGCTCGGCGGCGAGCTCTGGGTGTCCGGGTTCGACCTCGCCGGTGGCGAGCTTGTCCACTGCGCCGCGACGCCGACCGAGCCCGCGGAGCTCTTCCGCGGCGAGCGCCGGCTGACCCAGGTCACCTCGTCGTTCACCGCCGAGGTCGAGCCGGTCGGCGCCGAGCGCTTCACCGCGACCTCATCCGACGGCTCCGAGGTCGACGCCTGGGTGATGCGGCCGCAGGGCTTCGAGGAGGGCCGGCGCTACCCGGTCCTGCTGAACATCCACGGCGGCCCATTCGCGCAGTACGGGAACCGGTTCTTCGACGAGTTCCAGGTGTATACCGCCGCGGGCTACGTGGTGCTCTTCGCCAACCCCCGCGGCTCGTCCGGCTACTCCGAGGAGTGGGGCCGGGCGATCAACGGCCCGGTGGAGGGCGGCCCCGGCTGGGGCACGCGCGACTACGAGGACCTGATGGCCGTCGTCGACGAGGCGCTCGAACGGTTCGACTTCTGCGATCCCGACCGCCTCGGCGTGATGGGAGGCTCCTACGGCGGCTACATGACCTCGTGGATCATCGGCCACACCGACCGCTTCCGCGCCGCCTGCTCCGAGCGCTCCGTCAACAACTTCCTCGTCGAGGGAGGCTCGGCCGACATCGGCTGGGCCTTCAAGGGGACGTTCGGCGCCCACTGGTTCGAGGCGCCGGAGGCCTACCTGAAGCATTCGCCGTCGACCTACGCCGAGAACATCACGACGCCGCTGCTGATCCTCCACTCGGAGGAGGACTTGCGCTGCCCGATCGCCCACGCTGAGGAGCTGTTCGCGATCCTGCGCCTGCTGCGCCGCGAGGTCGAGCTCGTCCGCTTCCCGGCCGAGTCGCACGAACTGACCCGCTCAGGCTCGCCGATGCACAGGGTGATGCGCTTCGAGGTGATCCTCGAGTGGTTCGACCGTTACCTGCAGCCCGCGAAGACGCGGGCCCGGGAGAAGATCAGCGCAGAAGCCTGAGCTCGGGCTGAGCGACGCCGATCATCGAGTCGCGGGTGACGAGCGCGGCCAGCTCTTCCTCGGTCAGCCCCTCGCTGCCATCCGGCCGGCGCGGGATCACGATCCGCCGTCGAGTCGAGCACGTGCAGCTCGACATCGTCGTCGAGCTCGACCCCGAACTCCGTGAGCACGCCGCGTGGGTCGGAGACGGCGCGCGTGCGGTACGGGAAGCTCTTGTACCAGTCCGGAGGCGGCCCGAGCAGCGCGCGCGGATAACAGGAGCAAAGAGTGCAGACGACCATGTGGTGCACGTGCGCCGTGTTCTCGACGGCTACCAGCACCGGGGACGGTCCAGGGTCGAGACCCAGCTCGAGCGCTGCTGCGCGGGCGTCTTCGAGGAGCCGCTGCTTGAACTCTGGATCGACCCAGGCGCGCGCGACCAGTCGTGCGCCGTCGGCCGGGGTGCGCGAGACGAGCCAGTCGATCCCCTCCCGCACGTCCTCGCGGCGGAGCACGCCTTTCTCGACGAGGAGCTCTTCCAGCGCATGAGCACGAGCCGCGGCCGCCGGCTCGTCGCCGTTCGTGATCGGCGCGTGATCGTGGTCGTGGCTCATTTCGCTTCCTTCAACCAGTGCTCGAAGATGTCGACGTACACCAGGTGATCTCCGCGGGCGAAACCGACGGAATAGAGACGCTGCTCGGGGAGCCCGTCCTCGCCGTAGGCCCGCGTCTCGGGGTTGGTGAACGCTGCGTGGACGCGTTCGATCCGCCCGGTCTTGCCCTTGACGTAGCCGGGCGTCCGGTGATGCCCCTCGTGGGGCCGAGCCGCGACGCGCACTCGTTGCCCGACGCGATACGTCACCCGGCGAGCCTTGCGTCGAGCTCACCTGGAGCAATGAGGCCTTTCTCGGTGAGGATCGTCTCGGCCGAGTAGAGCCAGCGCTCGTAGTACGACGCGCGCTCGTACTCGTCGGGCGGCATGCTCTCGATGCCGCGCCTCAGCTCGTCGACGTTCATGACGCCCTGACGGCCCAGCGCTCCCACCAGCGCATCCGTCAACAGCTCCCAGTCGGCCAGCGTGTGCTCGCTCCGGTCGATCGGCGCATCGCTCGACCATCCGCCCCGGTCGTGCACGGCTCTGTCCACGAAGCGATTCTCGCAGCCCTCAGCGGCGCACGCGCAACACGGCCCGCATCCCGAGCTGGGCGTGGTTCGCGACCGAGCACCAGAGGCGGTACTTGCCGAGCAACAGCTTCAGCTTCACGTCGGTGTGTCGGCCCGGCCCGGTCAGCGGGATCGAGTAGATGCGCGTGCCGCCGATCCGGCGCAGGCGCAGGTCGTGTGGGTCCTGGCCGTCGTTCTGGAGCTGGACCACCACCTGGCCGGCCTTGACCGACGCGCGCGAGAGCATCAGGTGGAACTCGGTTGCCCCGACCCCGACCCGGGCAGGCGACGACGCGTGCGCCGTGAAGACGGCGACGGCGGTGACGGCGAGAAGGGCGCCGCGGATCATTTGACGAGCACGGGACGCTGGAACGACGAGGCGCCCGGGATGACCGCGGCAGCGTCCTCGCCGAGCCACTGCTCGAGCAGCGAGCAGTAGACGCCGCGGAAGTCGCTCGTCGCACGCAGGTTGCCGTCGTCGTCGAGGTTGGCCACGCCCGGAAACTCGCCGACCATCTCGCCGCGGGCGCGGGTGCCGATCACGAAGGCTGTTCCGGCGGCGCCGTGGTCGGTGCCGTCGCTGCCGTTCTCCTCCGCGCGGCGGCCGAACTCCGACCAGACGAGCGTCAGGACGCGGTCGGCGAGGCCGCGCGCCTCGAGGTCGCGCTGGAAAGCGAGCAGGCTCCGGGCGGTCACGTCGAGGCCGTCGGCGAGCGCCTGCGGCTGGTCGGAGTGCGTGTCGTACTCGCCCGGCGCGGTGAGCGCGACGCAGCGGAGAGGCAGGTTCGCCGCAAGCATCGCGGCCAGCCCGGCGAGCTGTTTCGGGAAGGAGTCGTCGACGTCGGGATACGGAACCGGCGTCCCGTAGCCGGTGCCGACGAACGGCGCGAGCTGGCGGCGCAGGCGGTCGGACTGCGCGGTGGCGTTCGCGGCCTGGTTCAGGAAGGGGTCGGAGCGCCGCGCGCCGAGCGGCTCGAGCGCCTCCAACATCCGGTCCTCGACGTCGCCCCAGACGCCCGGAGCCCAGAAGGAGTAGTCGTCCGGCGCGGCGAGCGACGCGACCGGAACCTTTGTCGAGGCCAGCGAAGGCTGCAGCTGGTAGTCGAGCGAGAGGCCCTGGAGCGGGTTGTCCTTCGTTCCGGTGTGGTCGAGGTAGCGGCCCATCCAGCCGCTCGCCAGCCGGGCCTCGGTGGCGCCGACCTCCCAGAAGTGCCGTGAGGTGAAGTGCGACTGGTCGGGATGCGTGTAGCCGACCGCCGGGAGAACCGAGACCTTGCCTTCGCCGTGAAGCGTGGCGAACGGCTGAAGGGACGGGTGCCAAAAGAGGCGAGGGTCCTCCGAGAACTGTGTCCCGTCTCCCGGGTTCAGGGCGAGCTTCGGCCGAAGTTTTCGGTAAGCGCCGTCGAGCCCGGGGTAGAGCACGGACAGCGCGTCGGTTCCGCCCGGCAGGAAGACCGAGACGAGCACCGGCTGCGCCGGACCGCCCGCCGCCCGCGCAATGCCTTCCTCGAAGAGCTTGAGCTTGCCCGCCCCGTAGATCGACAGCACCAGCCCGGCGCTGCGCGCCACGAACGCGCGCCGGTCGAGCCCCGTGCCCGCCGGCAGCGGCATTCCCGGTTCGATCGCCGGGAGGCCACGGCCGGCCTCGGCTGCGGTCCTGCGCACGAGCGAAGCCCGCGAGAACTCGTCGCAGTGGTGGCAGCGGCTCATCAGCAGGTCTGGAGGTCGGGGGACGAGGCGAGCAGCTGCCGGAGCGCGTTCTCGATCAGCGCCGGGTACTGCTCCTTCTTCCACTTCGCGTTCGCGTCGCCGAGCGCGCGCCGCGCGAAGCGTTTCAGCTCGCCGTGCGTGTGGCCTGTCAGCACCGGGCTGCCGAGGAAGGTCTCGGCCCGGCTCAGCAGTTTCGAGGCGTCGTCGGGGAGGCGGGCCTTGTCGGTCTTGAGCACGTGCGGCTCGATCGCGCGCGAGGCGATCATCCAGCGCGCCCGGAACGTCGACGTGTCGAGCCAGCGCGTGTCGTCCCAGCCCGCGACGTTCGGCGGGTAGAAGAGCTGCTGGCCGGCGAGGCTCAGCAGCCAGGTCCAGTCTTCGGTGTCGATTCCGCGTCGCAGCGCGCGCAGGAGGCCGGCGACGTAGACCGCCGGCGGCTTCACCATCCGCGGGCCCTCGTAGAGCGCCGGGTGCTTGAGAATCGCCTCGACGACCGGCCGGACGGAGTGTCCGCTGTGGGTGTAGAGATGCTGCAGCTCGCGCTTCGTCGCCGAGGACGGCGGCGTCGGCACGAAGTAGCTCCAAAGCTTCGTCACGAAGAATGAGGGGTGCAAGCGATGCTGGACGCAGAGCCGCGCCGAGTCGCGCCACGTGAAGCGGCCGTGCTTTCCGAAGATCGTCTTGACGCCGTCGTCGTGGCGCCGCGGGTCGTAGCGAAAATTGACGGGGCCGACGTTGTCGTTCCAGTCGTTCCGCCAGCCGGTCAGCGCGCGGGCCTGCTCCCGAACGTCGCGCTCCGTGTAGCCGCCCCGGTCGGCGCCGATCGTGAACAGCTCCATCAGCTCGCGCCCGTAGTTCTCGTTGGGCGAGTCCTTGGTGTTGTCGGTCCCGGAGAGCCAGATCAGCATCGCCGGGTCTTTCGTGACCTCGGTGAGCAGGGTCCCGAACGAGCCCAGCCCGTGCGTTCGGAAGAGCTGGTTCTGCCGGATCATCAGCCGCGCGGAGTCGACGCCGTCGCGAGACGTCGCGAACCAGTCGTGCCAGACGAGCGTCATCCGCTCCCCGAGCGGGCGGCTCGTCCGCACCATCCGGTCGAGCCACCAGAGCTGGTCGTGTCCCCAGGCGTCGTACGGCGCGAGTGGATGGCCGTGGTCGTCGTGCGGTTTCGGGCCGCGCAGCCGCTCGCGACCTGGATGGGTCAGCGAGTGGACGGCTCCGTGGAGCCCGAGCTTGGCGAGCTTCTCGGCCTGTCCGGGGCGCGGGCCGAAACCGGCGCGCCAAAGGAGGCGCTCGGCTTGCGGCTTGCCGAACTTTCCGCGGTAAACGGGCGGCATCGTGGTGGTATCGGCGCTGCGGCCCGCCGGCTGAATGCCCGTTCCAGGCTCTAATCTCGCCGCATGGAGCTCGCGGAATTCGGCGAGATCACGAGCGTCGTCGTCTCGCGCGGCGGCGAGATCGTGCTCGAGCAGCACCTCGACGGCGAGCCGAATGCGCTGCGCAACACGCGTTCCGCCACGAAGACGATCGCCGGGTCGCTGCTCGGGATCGCGATCGAGCGCGGCCTCGTGCCCGGCGTCGACGCGCGGGTGACCCACCTGCTCGGGCGCGAGATCGGCGACGCGCAGAAGGACGCGATCACGCTGCGCGACGTGCTGACCATGAGCTCCTGCCTCGACTGCAACGACTGGGACGACGCGTCACCCGGCAACGAGGAGCTGATGTACCCGACCGAAGACTGGGTCGGATTCGCGCTCGGGCTTCCGGTGCGCGACGAGCGCACGTTCAGCTACTGCACGGCGGGCGTCGTCTGCCTCGGCGTGGCGCTCGAGCGTGCGCTCGGAGAGCCGCTGCCGGACTTCGCCGGCCGCGAGCTGTTTGCGCCGCTCGGCATCGACCGCTGGCACTGGCCGCAGACGCCGCGCGGCGAGTCATCGGCGGCGGGCGGGCTGGAGCTCACGAGCCGCGCGCTGCACGATCTCGGCCGGGCGCATCTCGAGCGGCGACTCGTTCCGTCCGCCTGGCTGGACGACGCGATGGCCGCGCACGCGCGCATCGACGCGGAGACGGAGTACGGCTACCTCTGGTGGCTCCGCTCGTTCGGAGGGCACCACTCGGTGTTCATGACCGGAAACGGCGGCAACCGCGTCCACCTGTTCCCGGAGCTCGATGCGGTCGTCGTGATCACCACGACGAACTTCCGTCGCCGCGACGCCCACGAGCTCAGCAACCGGCTACTCGTCGAGCGCCTGCTCCCGCTCGTGTCGTAGACGAGATCTAGCTCGAGCCGCGCGTCCAGCCGCCACCGCAAGCGCCGTCTCGTACTCGCTCCCGGTGATCCGAACGACGCCTGTTTCGAAGTCAGCCTTCGCCTTGTCCGCCGGATCCATATGTGCCAGCACGGTGCTCATCGGTACCGGCGGCTCCCATTCCTCGACCTGAGCCAGCAACACGCCGCTGCGGGAATCACCCCGGTACCCCCGCGCCTCCGCCGGTGTCCAGTCATGAACCGCCGAGGCAAGCTCGGCACGGCCGATGAACTTCCGCTCAGGTGCGCCCAGATAGATGAGAACGAGGTCGCCTGCGGCGAGCGCGTCGCGGTGCCGCTCGGCCGCGTCGATCCCCCACATCCCGGTCCACAGGAGCCCGCTGGCTTCGTCGAGCGCCGACTCCTTCGCTTCGTCCGCGCTTGCGAAGTTGAACAGGTAGTGCGCCACCTCGGGGCCTACCCTAGGCCTGCAGGATCTGGCTTGCGCGTCTAGGCAAGGGCGTACGACAGACCAAAGCACAAGGGCCGAACGGCTCAGGGCCAAATTCTCGTCTCGCCTTCGGCCAGCCCGGCCCTCGCTCGTTACTGCGTCGGAGAACTAGCGCCTGATGATGTTGTGGATCTCAACCATCTCGGGCGCACCCGGGTCGATCCCGACGTCCTCCAGGATCGGCATGAGGCGCTTACCGAAGGCGTCAAACTGCGCCTGCGAGTCCCAGATCTCGCTGACTCGGAACTTCCCGCCGGCCTCGAAGGCGACGTGGAACTCGAGTCCTTCCGGGAGCCAGTCGCCGGACTTCTCCAGACGCCGAACCGTCTCGTCGTACTGCTCGGTCGTGATCGAGGCAGGACTGAAGCGGACGAGCACGCTCGTCGCACGGTCGTCCATCGTCGTTGGTGTTGCCGACGTGGGGCTGGTGGCCATTGAAGGCCTCCTTCGTGTGGGTGCCTTCTGACGGAGCCGACCTACAACCGAACACGTCTCACCGCGCTCACCTGGCGACCGAGGATTCTGAGTCCGAAGGCCCTCCGAACGTATCACGCCTTGACCATCGGCGGTGATCGACGTCAGGAAGATGGAGGTGCCAGCTTGATGGCTGCGGTTCGAACGTCGCCCGGGCCAGCGTGCGGAAATGTCACCCCACCAAGGAGGAGATCGTCGCGTCCAGCGTCATACAATTCGGCGGAAGGAGGCGAACACACTGAACCTGTGGAAGCGATACGTAGCTCGTCGGCACCGGAAGAAACACGAACGCATCGAAGCCGAGCGAGCGCGACAGAGGGAGCTTGAGGGGAAAGATGCGCAAGAGGCAGTTCGCGACAACGCAAAAGAGACCGCAATTGGCCAGGGCATCTGGGGCGCCCCCGGCCAATAGGTCTCGTCTGGGCCAGCGTGCGGGAATGTCACTCGACCGTCACTCGGTTGGTAGCCAGGCGTCGTTTTCTGCGTAGTACGTGACCGCAGCGACCTGGTCGTCCAACGTCGGTGCGCGGCCGGGTCGCCAGGCGCGCCACACGTCGATCGCCTCTCGCGCTGCATCGACCTCCAACAAGTACGTCAGGCCCGCGGCGCTCGGCGGTACCCAACCATCCCGGGGTTCGGCCGCGACGACGGCGCGAGCAGTAGGACTCGCCGACTCCGCATAGATCGTCTCCTCGTCGGCGAACTCCTCGAGGCGGGCAACTACGTCGCGCAGCGTCACGACTGGTGCTGCGCACGAGACTGGTTGAGTCGGCGCATCAGGCGTAGCGAAGAGCGCCCTTCCTCGGGTGCTGATCCCCAGGTCGGCCGCGTCCCTCGAGCCTGGAAGCCGCGGGCCTTGTAGAACGGCAAGCCCTTCACGTTCTCTGGCTCGACGCTGACCCATTGCTCGCGAGCCCCATGTGCGAGCTGCTGACGGGTGATCGCGTCAAGCAGGAGCGTGCCGATTCCCTCACCGCGTCTCTCCGGATCGAGGTAGAGGACGAAGACTTCACCCACACGACGCTCGATCATCCCGCCGCCTCCGGCACCAACCACGGAACCGTCCTCTATCGCGACGATCCAGCCGTCCCAGTCTTCTGGCGCGGCGATCTCCCGTGCGATCCGTTCGACCGTGTAGTACTCGGCGACCACCGATTCAACGTGCTCGGGCGTATACAAGCCTGCGTAGGTGTCGCGCCACCCCTCTGCTCAGACACGAGCGATCCCCGCGGCGTCACCAGACTCGGCCGGACGAACGGTGATCCGTCTCACGCCCAGATTCTCACTGAACGCTTCGTCAGGAGCGTAGCCCTCGCTTGGTCGGGCGTCCTCACGCCTCAGTGGCCGGTGGCGACGACGAACGCTAGGCCAGCTCTCGCCGGAGCACGGAGGCAACGGCGGTGAGCGCGATGCGCGTCTCCTCGTCCGAGGGCTCGCGTGTCGTGAGGCGCTGGAGCGCGAGCCCCGGGAGGAGGAAGGCCCGCGCGACCCGATAGCGGGAGGCCTGGACGAGCTGCCAGAGCTCCATCGTCAGCGCGAGGGAGAGCAGCGAGACTGCGAACGGCGTGTACGCCTCGGCCGGAAGCGGCCAGAGGTGTCCGGCGAGCAAGGAGACGGGGAGGACGAGAGCGGCGAAGTTCGTTCCGCAGCGAGGCGAGAAGCGCGTCGGCTTCGCCGCTGCGAGCCAGGTGGAGACGAGCTCACGCGATTCCGCGGCCGCGATCGCCCGGTGCTCGGCGCCGTGGAGGAAGAGCGTGCGGCCGCGCAGGAGCCACACGAGCAGCAGCGCGGCGGTCGCGATCCCGAGCGGCAGCGAGACCCAATGCGGCAGGAAGACGAGGGAAAGCGGCGCGAGCAGTGCCGCCAGCAGAAAGAGCCGCTCGCGAGCCCGCGCGACGCCGGTCCCGCGGGCGAGCGGCGCAAGCGAGAGGCCAAGCCGGACGAGCCCACGAAGCAGTGGCACACGCCTGACCACGGCCGGCGGCGAGGGCATCGTGCCCTCCGACAGCGACCCGTCCCGGCGGGCGAACGCCCAGAAGTTCTCGCTCGCGATCACGACGCCGTCGGCGCGGGCCATGCCGCCCATTCGCGGCAGGCCGGCACTCTGGTCGGCGTGAAGGAGCACGGTGAGACCTGCGGCGCGATCCACTCAGAGAGGATCGCGCGCAGCAGGCCGCCCGGCAAGTGCCGGGCGGCCTACCTATGAGTCAACTTGGACCTACCAGCGTCCCCGGCTGAAGAAGCCGAGCAGCAGCAGCACGAGCACGATGATCAGGATGATCCAGAGGATTCCCACGTGGCCCCCTTTTGTCGTTGCAAACACAACGGACGAAGGCACCTCCGAGTTACGCATTGCAAGTCTTAACCGACGCTTAATTCAGCGCAACAGAGGCTGAACACCGTCCCGCTATAACCACGAACGTGGCAGGAAGGGCGCGCATCTGGGTCGCCGCGGGCCTTGTTGTGGCCGCTGCCGGCGGCGCGGCGCTCGCGCTCGCAGGCGCTGCAGCGCTCGGCGCGTTCTCGACGTCGACGACGACCGTCCGCGAGGTCCAGCCCCTCGCTTCACCCGCGACCGCAGCTGCGTTCCGCCCGGGCAAGTCGCTCTCCATCAACGAGATCTACCGGCGCGCCGCCCCGGGCGTCGTCCAGGTGACGGCGACGCAGATCGTCCGCCGGCAGTCGATCGACCCCTTCTTCGGCCTTCCCGTCCCGCAGAACCAGAGCCAGCAGGCGCTCGGCTCTGGCTTCGTGATCGACAAGGCCGGCCACATCGTCACGAACTACCACGTCGTCCAGGGCGCGCGCTCCGTCAGCGTCAGCTTCTCGAACAACGAGAGCATGAAGGCTCGAATCGTGGGATCCGATCCCTCGACCGATGTCGCCGTGCTGCAGGTCGACGTCCACTCCCAAGCGCTGACGCCGCTTCCCCTCGGGAACTCGGATGACGTGCACGTCGGCGACTCGGTCGTCGCGATCGGCAATCCGCTCGGGCTCGACCGAACCGTGACCTCCGGAATCGTCAGCGCGCTTCAGCGCGTGATCGCCGCCCCCGGTGGCCAGTACTCGATCGACCACGTGATCCAGACCGACGCCGCGCTGAACCACGGCAACTCGGGCGGCCCCTTGCTCAACGCCGACGGCGAGGTGATCGGCGTCAACTCGCAGATCCAGAGTGATACCGGCAGCAACGTCGGGCTGGGCTTCGCGATCCCGATCGACACCGTCAAGACGGTCGCGGCGCAGATCGTCAAGACCGGCCACGCGGAGCACGCGTTCCTCGGGATCCGCGTGCAGGCCGTCACTCCCCAGATCGCCCGGCTCTTCCGCTTGCCCGCCTCACACGGCCTGCTCGTCGCGAGCGTCGAGCCCGGCAGCGCAGCCGCGAAGGCCGGCCTGCACGGCGGTTCGCAGCAGGTGACCGTCTCCGGCGAGACGTACCCGCTCGGCGGCGACCTGATCGTCGCCGCGGACGGGGTGCAGCTCTCGTCGCTCGACCAGCTCCGCGACGCAATCTCCCGCAAGCACCCCGGCGACACGATCTCGCTCGAGGTCTGGCGCGGGAGCTCCCGGCAAACCCTCGACGTGAAGCTTGGACGGCAGCCCTCCCCCTGATGCTGACCGTCCAACATCCGGCCCCGACCCCCTGGGGCCCGGTTCCCGGCCCGGCCGTACGCCAGCACGGCCGGCCGGGAGATAGGAAGGAGGCCCGCCGCCTGCCCGGGCCTCCTTCCTTAGTTCTCTAGACCCGTTCTGCCGCTGCTTTTACGCCTTCGCCGAAGCTCGGGTAGATGTGGTGCATCCCGGCGAGGTCCTCGACCGTCGCGCCGAGCTTGATCGCCAGCGCCAGCCCCTGGACGACATCTGCGCCGTTGCGCGAGACGACGTGCAGGCCGAGCACCTTGCGCGTCTCGCGGTCGAAGACGACCTTGAAGAGGCCGCTCTTCTCCTCGATGTAAGAGAAACGCGTGACGTACTCGTTGCGACCGACTCCGACGTCGTGGCCCTCTTCGCGTGCCTTCTCCTCGGTGAGGCCGACGCCGGCCAGCTCGGGGTCGGTGAAGATCGAGGTCGGGAGCACGGAGTAGTCGGCGGGCACGGGGTCCTCGCCGAACATGTCCGCGACCGCGATTCGCGCCTGGTACTGCGCGACCGGCGTGAACTGGGCGACGGCGTTCACGTCACCTGCCGCCCAGATCCCGGCGGCGGAGGTGCGCAGCCGCTCGTCCACGGTGATGCCCGTGCGTGTCGTCTCGACTCCGACGGCCTCGAGGTTGAGGCCCTCGACGTTCGGCACGCGCCCTGACGCGAGCAGCAGCATGTCGACTCGTAGCTCGTACGGGTCCGAGTCGGCCCGCGGCGCGATCGTCACGACGATCTCGTCACCGTCGCGGCGCGCGCTCTTCACGAACACTGACTCCGAGATCTCGATCCCCTCGCGCCGCAGCGAGGCCGCGAGCATCGCCGAGGCTTCGGCGTCGGCGAGCGGTGCGATCCGCTCGGCCGCGTCGACGATCGTCACCTTCGAGCCGAAGCGGGAGAAGATCTGGCCGAACTCGAGCCCGACAGCGCCGGCCCCGACGATGAGCAGCGAGCCAGGCAGCTCGTCCAGCTCGAGCGCGGAGACGTGGTCGAGCCAGGGGACGTCCTCGATCCCGTCGATCGGCGGAACGGCGGTGCGTGAGCCGGTCGCGATCAGGATCCGCTCGGCCTCGAGCACGAGGTCGCCGAACTTGACGGTGTGCGCGTCGACGAGCGATGCCTCGGCCGTGTAGGTCGCGAAGCCCGCGCCCATCAGCTCGGCAACCCACTGGTCCTGCGACTTCTTCAGCATCTCCTTCCAGGCGCGGACGCGCGCGAGGTCGACGCTGGCCGGACCGGTGTCGACGCCGATCCGCTGATCCGCTGCGCGAGCGTGTTCACGTCGCGAACGAGCTCGGCCGCGACGAGATAGGCCTTGGTGGGCTTGCAGGCGACGTTCGGGCAGCTGCCGCCCCAGCGCTCGCGCTCGACGAGCGCAACCCGCGCGCCGTGCTTGCGCGCGGCCTGGCTCGCCGCGTCGCGTGCCGCGGAGCCGCCGCCGATCACGATCAGGTCGAAGCGTTCGCTCATGAGCGGTCGTCTCTCCTTTCCGGCCTCCGTTACAGTCGCCGCGTGGCCGAAGTCGCGGCCGAGGACAAGCTGCTCGCCGCGCTGCGTGCGCGGGACGAGAGCGCCTTCCGTGCGCTCGTGCGCGAGTATCACCCGTCGTTAGTGCGGGTTGCGCGCATCTACGTCCCGACGCGGGCGGCCGCGGAGGACGTCGCCGCCGAGACCTGGCTCGGCGTCCTCAACGGGATCGACCGCTTCGAGGGCCGCTCCTCGCTGCGCACCTGGATCTTCCGGATCCTGACGAACATCGCGAAGACGCGAGCTGTGCGGGACGGGCGCACGCTGCCGTTCTCGGCGCTCGCCGACCCGGCGCGTGTTCCGGAGGCGGCGGTGGACGCCGACCGGTTCCTGGATCCCGAGCACCCGCGCTGGCCCGGTCACTGGGCGCTCAAGCCGGAGCCCTGGCCTGAGGACGCGCTGCTCGCCGCGGAGACACGCGAGCGGCTGGCGGAGGCGATCGAGGCGCTCCCGGCGACGCAGCGCGCGGTCATCTCGCTGCGCGACGTGGAGGGCTGGTCGAGCGAGGAGGTCCGTAACGCTCTCGACCTGAGCGAGACAAATCAGCGAGTCCTCCTTCACCGCGCGCGCTCGAAGGTGCGGGCGGCGCTGGAGGAGTACCTCAACGAGGCCGGCACATGATCACCGACGCCGAACAGCTGAGCTGCCAGGAGCTCGTGGAGCTCGTCACCGATTACCTCGAGGACGCGCTCCCGGAGGAGGAGCGCCTGCGCTTCGAGGATCACATCTCCCGCTGCGGTGCCTGCACGATCTACCTCGAGCAGATCCGCGAGACGATCTCGCTGCTCGGGCACCTGCCGGAGGATTCGCTCAGCCCGGAGGCCGAGCGCGAGCTGCTCGAGGCGTTCCAGGGCTGGAAGCGCGGTTAGCGTTCCCCCTTCGTGATCGAGCAGCACTTCGGCGAGTCGAGCCCGTGGTCGCTCGGGGTCGAGGAGGAGGTGATGATCCTCGATGCCGAGACACTTGCGCTTTCGCCTGGCGTCGCGGCGCTCGTGGAGTGGGCCGAGGGGCGCGACTTGCCGGGCGTGCTCAAGATGGAACTGCTCGCTTCGATGGTCGAGCTTGCGACCGGCGTTTGCTCGTCCGCGACAGAGGCGTGTGAGGCGATGGCCGCCCTGCGGGCCTGCGCGGCGGAGGCGGCTGCCGAGAACGGGCTTGTGGTGGCCGCGGCCGGGACGCACGCCTTCAGCCTGCCGACGGCGCAGCAGATTGCGCCCGACCCGCGCTATCTCGAGTTCGTCAAATACGCAGGCGTCTCGGCACGGCGGCAGGCGGTCTGCGGACTGCACGTCCACGTCGGGATGGCGAGCCCGGAGACCTGCATGGTCGCGCTCGAAGGCGTGCTCGCGTGGCTGCCGGTTGTACTTGCGCTCTCGGCGAACTCGCCCTTCCTCGCGGGCGAAGAGACCGGCCTGGTCTCGAGCCGCGCCGAGGTGCTGGCGCAGCTGCCACGGGCGGCGGCGCCACCGGTCTTCGGCTCCTATGAGGAATGGGAGGCGTTCGTCGAGCGCTTCGTCCGGCTGGGGCTCGCCGACGGCTACACGCGCTTCTGGTGGGACATCCGGCCGCACCCGCGCTTCGGCACGCTGGAGATCCGCGCGCCCGACCAGCCCACGTCGGTCGAGCTGACCGGAGCGTTCGCGGCGCTGCTGCAGGCGCTCTGCGCGACCGTCGTCGAGGGGCCGCCGCCCAGGCCGGCGCAGCGCGGCGACTACGCGCAGAACCGCTGGGCGGCGCTTCGCTTCGGGCCGCGCGCCGAGCTGATCCACCCAGACGGCGAGCGCACCGCTACCGCGGCTGAGCTCGGGCAGGAGCTGCTCGAGCTGGTCTCGCCGGCTGCCCGCGAGCTCGGCAGCGACGAGCTGTTGCAGGCGCTCGATCCGAGCCGCTGCGAGGGCGACCGCCAGCTCGAGGTCCGGCGCGGTCGCAGCCTCGAGGCGGTCGTCGCGGACGTGGCCGAGCGGACGCTAGGATCGAAGCCGTGACGCGCTCCGAGACGATTCAGGTCAGCGGCATCCGCTGCGAGCGCTGCGTCGGCCGCCTCGCGGGCGCGCTGCAGGGTCACGACGGCCTCGAACAGGCGATCGCGAACCTGATGGGCCAGGTACAGCTCACCTGGGACGACGAGCGCACGAGCCGCGAGGACATTCTCGCCGCGCTCTCGAAAGCCGGCTTCCGCGAGGCAGAGCCCGTCTAGAAACGCCGGTCGGGCCGTCTACCCGATCCGCTCAGGCGCCAACGGGGAATGGAAGTCGCGCGACCCTCGTTACAGGGAGAAACCGTCAGCTAGGGTGGCCGCGATGAGCGACGTGACGCCCGAAGCCGATCCGAGGAAGCTCGCCGAGGAGGCGCGCGACCGCGTTCGCTTCGAGGAGGAAGCGCTCGACCTGGCCGACCAGGTGTACCGTGTCGCAAGGAGGCTCGTGTCCACGCGGGAGGAAGCGGAGGACTTGATGCAGGAGACGTACGCGCGGGCTTTCCGCTCGTGGCGTTCCTACACGCCGGGAACGAACCTGCGTGCCTGGCTGCTCCGGATCCTGACCAACCTGAACATCGACCGCGGCCGGCGCGTCCAGCGCTCGCCCGATCTGCAGCCGCTCGAGGAGGGCGACTACTTCCTCTACAACAAGCTCGAGGAGGACGGCGGCTCGGCGGAGGATCGCGTCGATGATCGGCTCTCGCAGGACGATGCCGTTTCGGCCCTTTCGGCGGTGCCGCACGACTTCCGGGACGTGATCGTGCTCGTCGACATCGGCGACTTCAGCTACGCGGACGCGGCGCAGATCCTCGAGATCCCGATCGGGACCGTCATGTCGCGGCTCCATCGCGGCCGGCGAATCCTCAAGCGCGAGCTCGCCGACCGCGCAGTCGGGAGTAGCGTCTAATGAGCGTAGGCTCGACGGAGCTCATCAGCGAGCGGAGGCGGCGGCTTTGCCGGCGCCGGGAGCGGGAATAGTGCTCGGCTGGGAGGACCCGTGTGCGAAGTGCGAGGAGGTCCTCCAACCGTTTCTCGACCGCGAGCTGGATGAAGACGAGCGCGCCGAGGCGGAGCGCCACCTCGATGCGTGCGGCTATTGCCGCAAGCGCTATGTGTTCGAGGAGAGGGTCCGGATGTTCGTTCGCCAGGCCGTGGTCGAGGAAATGCCGCCCGGCCTGAAGGCGAAGCTGTCTGCTTTGCGGACTCCTCTCTAGCAGGTCGCGCTCGGCGGGCCGGCGATCACGACCAGCCGTCGCGGATCGTGTCCACCCGGGAGCGGGCTGACCGTGCCGCAGCCGAGCTGTGACGCGAGCCGGCGTGCGGCGGCTTCGCCGCCCGGCTCGAAGTAGATCACCGTCTGCTTGTAGCCGAACCGGTTCGCCTTCATCACGTGACCGATCTGATAACCGAAGGAGCCGACGTGGCTCGCAAGCTGGCGCGTGTAGTTGATGTCCCCGCTGCCGTTGAGGATGTCGGTCGTGTACTTCCACGGCGGCGGGAGCGCCGCGGACTTGCCCGCCTGAGTCGAGCCGTGACCGAAGCCGACGAAAAAGGCGCTCAGGAGGACGCCGATGAGCGCGGCCGTGGCGGCCGCCGCGACCCAGCGCCCGAATTGGCGCCGTGGAGGAGGTTCGACGGGCAGTCCGGCGAGCCGCCTCGTCTCGCGATGATCGATCCCGAGCGACGTCGCGTAGCGGAGCAGCGCCAGGATCGCCGCCTCGCTGGAGGGGAAGCGGTAAAGCCGTCCGTCCTCGAGCCACTCGACTTGGTCGGGCCAGAGCGCTGCGCGCTTCGCTGCTTCTTCGACGGTCAGCTTGCGCTGCAGCCGAAGACCCGCGAGCACCGAGGGCTGCGTGGCGGGGATTGCGTCTACGTGTCCGGCGAGCTCCACTGCGATCAGTTCCGGGAGACTTGATCGGCGAAATCGACGTCTCCTGGAGGTCCTAGATCGTCGCATGGAACGAGGACGGCGTCGAGCCTGCGCGCGCCCTCGTCCGGAACTCGGCTCCAGGCCTCGCGCGCGACCACGACCGGGTGCAGACGGGTGCCGCCGTAGGTGGCCGCGAGCACGGGCGCCTGCGTTTCGCGCCAGGCGGTAAGCACGCGGTCGACCGCTGCCGGCGAGAGGTTCGGGCCGTCACCGAGGACGACGACCGCTGCCTCGGCTTCTGCCGGGAGAGCGCGCAGGCCGCAGCGCAGCGACGCACCTGGGCCCTGTTCCCACTCGGGGCAGTGCACGGTCGGCGCACTCGTCTCGACTTCGTGCGCACCGAGCACGACGAGCACGCCGTCGACCGAGCTCTGGCGCACGCGCTCGAGCACGGGCTCGAGCAGGAGCGCCTGCTTGGGCGAGCCGAACCGACTCGCCGCTCCCGCTGCGAGCACGACGGCCCAGGCACCGGTGCCAGGCACCGAAACAGAAGTGTGACGACCGCTTACCGAAATTGCTCTAAATGCAGGCTTTTTCGCGGATCGTCAACGGTGCCAGGCACTGTCACGCGATTGCGTCGAGCGCCCGGCGGATCAGGGGCCGCGCGAGCTCGACCTTGTAGGCGGTTCCGGGGAGCGGCGTGGCCTGCTCCAAGGCGTCGGCGGAGTCGAGAGCCCACGGGATCGGGGCGACGCCTGCCAGAGCGAGACGGACGCCGTCGCCGAACCGGGCCGCTGCGACGCCGACGAGCGGGAACGCCCAGCGGGCGCGGTCCATGGCTTTCAAATAGTGACTCGCTTCCGGACGAGGGACCTCGAGCTCGAGGATCAGCTCGCCGGGCTCGAGCGCGGTCACGTTGCGGTCGTCCTCGGTCGGCAGGCGGTAGAGCTCGCCGATCGGAAGCTCGCGCCGGTCGGTCCGGACGGTTGCGCCCACCGCGAGCAGCGCCGCGGCGGGATCGGACGGATGCGCCGAGGCGCACTGTTCGTTCCCGAAGATCGCGTGCTCGCGGTGCTCGCCCTGGCGCGCGTGGCAGGTCGAGCCGCCGTGCAGGAAGCACGGATATTTAAGCCGCCAGTACCAGCAGCGGGTCGCCTGCAGCAGGTTCCCGCCGATCGTGCCCATCGAGCGGAGCTGCGGCGACGCGGCCAGCCGGCACGCTTCGCGCAGCGCCGACGGGATCTCCGGGTCGGCCTCGAGCTCGGCAAGCAGCGTGCCGGCGCCGATCGTCGTGCCGCTGACGCCCTTCGGAACAACGGCCCGGATGTCGACAAGGGTCTCGGCCTCGACGAGCCCGTCCCGCAGCAGCGGCACGACCTCGGTTCCCCCGGCGAGCGGCAGGCCGCCGTCTACGTCCGCGAGGCTAGACGGCTGCCGGAGCTCCACGCTTCTCCCGCTCGCGCGCCTCGGCGAGCGCGCGCAGCATCGTCTCCCGGTCGACCGGGATCTCGCGGACGTCGGCGCCGGTCGCGTCGCGGATCGCGTTGACGATCGCGGCCGCGGTCGGGACGATCGGCGGCTCGCCGAGCCCCTTGGACCCGAGGTTCGTCAGGTGCGCGTCAGGCTTGTCCACCAGCTCCGCGACGATCTCCGGCACGTCCGCGAACGTCGGCAGCTTGTACGAGTCGAGCGTCCGCGTCAGCACCTTGCCGGTCTGCGGATCGAGCAGCCGCTTCTCGGAGAGCGTGTGCCCGATCGCCTGGATGATCCCGCCCTCGATCTGGCTCTCGGCGCCGAGCGGGTTGATCACACGACCGACGTCGTGGACGGCGTAGATCCGCTCGACGACGACCTCGCCGGTCTCCATGTCGACGGCGACCTCGGCCACCTGGATCCCGAACGTCAGCACGCGCATCCCGGTCGGATTGGGCCCCCGCGCGCCGTTGCCGAGGATCTGGCCGTCCTCGAGCAGGCCGGTGATGTCCTCGATCGCCCACGAGCCTCCGAGGTCGCTGACGATCTTGCCGTTCTCGAGCCTGAGGACGCGCTCCTCGGTCTCGAAGCGCTGAGCCGCGATCTCGATCAGCTGCCGGCCGACGTCGGCCGCGGCCGAGCGGACCGCCGGTCCCATCGACGGCGTCGTCGACGAGCCGCCGGAGACGACCGCGTACGGGCCGTGCGCCGTGTCGCCGAGCTCGACGGTCACGCGCTCGAGCGGGATGCCGAGCTCCTCGGCTGCGATCTGCGCCATTGCGGTGCGCGTGCCGGTGCCGATGTCCTGCATCGCGGTCACGACCGTGACGGTCCCGTCGCCGCCCAGCCGCACCCACGCGTACGACGGCGGGCCGCCGCCGCCATACCAGAGCTGGGTCGCGAGCCCGACGCCGCGCTGCACCGGGCCTTCGCTCCGCGCCCGCACCTCGTGCCGGCGCTCCCAGTGCGGCTCGGCGCGGCGGTAGCACTCCATCAGCTCCTTGGCCGAGAAGGGCCGTTCGTCCATCGGATCGTGGTCGGCGTGGTTGCGGCGCCGGACCTCGAGCGGGTCGAGGTCGAGCTTCGCGGCGAGCTCGTCGAGCGCGCACTCGAGCCCGAAGGTCCCCTCGACGAACCCCGGAGCGCGAAAGGCGTCCATCGGAGGGGTGTTCAGCCTGACGCCTCGCTCGACGGTCCGGACGTTCTCGCAGGCGTAGAGCATCTGCGCGGGGCCAGCCGTCGGCGGCAGCCAGCCGTCCCAGCCGAGCAGGCACTCGTACTCGGCGTCGATCGCGGTCAGCGTCCCGTCGGAACGCGCCCCGAGGCGCAGCTTCTGGATCGTCGGGTTCCGGTTGCCCGAGTTGACGTTCTCCTCACGGCGGTCGAGCCGGCAGTGGACGGGCCGCCCCGTTCGCTTTGCCAGCTCGGCGGCGATCATCGTGTAGTCGCCGGCCGAGCCCTTGGCGCCGAAGCCGCCGCCCATGAAGCGGCAGATGACGCGCACCTTGTCCTTCGGGAGCTGGAACGCCTTGGCGACCTCGTCCCGGACGCCCCAAAGGAACTGAGTCGAGGTGTAGACGACGAGCGTGTCGCCCTCCCATTCGCAGGCGGACTGGTGCGTCTCGAGCGCGTTGTGCAGGACGCTCTGCGTGCGGTACTCGGCCTCGACCACGGCGTCCGCCTCGGCGAGGCCGCGCTCGACGTCGCCGCGCTCGTAGTCGCGCGGGTTGGTGACGAAGGACTTCTGCGCGAGCGCCTGCTCGGCGTCGAGCAACGGCTCGAGCACCTCCCACTCGACGTCAATCGCCTCGACTGCGGCGCGCGCCTGCGCGACCGTGTCTGCCGCGACCGCCGCGACCGCCTCGCCCTCGTAGTTCGGCTCGTTGGTCAGCGGCTCGAGGTCGCTCGGCCCGATCACTCCCCGGATGCCCGCCATCGCCATAGCCGGCTCGAGGTCGAGCCTGGTCACGCGTGCACGCGCGTGAGGAGAGCGGAGCACGGCTGCGTGCAGCATTCCGGGCAGCCGCAGGTCCTGCGTGTAGCGGGCCTCGCCGCGCGCGCGGGCCAGACCGTCGACCCGGGTCGCAGGGCGGCCGACCGTCTGCAGCGGCCCCTCCGGCCACTGTTCGAGGACGTCCTCCTCGACGACGACCCACTGCTCGGTGTAGCGGCCTTCGACTTCTTTCTCGGTGCGGATCAGACGAGCCATCAGCCTCCTCGGTTCTCGGCGGCGACCGCCTCGATCGCGCGCTCGATCTTCGGGTACGTGCCGCAGCGGCAGAGATTTCCGGACATCGCGTGCACGATCTCGTCGTGGCCTGGTCGCGGAGTCGCCGCGAGCAGCGCCGCGGCGGAGACGATCTGGCCGGGCGTGCAGAAGCCGCACTGGGTCGCGTCGGCCTCGACGAACGCCTGGACAAGCGGATGCTCGCGCAGGCCTTCGATCGTGGTCACCTCGCGCTCGCCGACCGTGTGCACGAGCGTGATGCACGAGAGCACCGGCACGCCGTCGAGCTGGACCGTGCACGCGCCGCAGTGCCCTTCTCCGCAGGCGA
This sequence comes from Actinomycetota bacterium, assembly GCA_005884155.1. Lineage (GTDB taxonomy): Bacteria > Actinomycetota > Thermoleophilia > Gaiellales > Gaiellaceae > AC-32. The sequence goes on from VAXD01000003.1 coordinate 21,889, forward strand.
TCTTCGTTCCCGTCAAGCCGAGCACGTCGCGCAGGGCGTCGGCGAGGGTCGTCCCGACCGGGACGTCCACCTCGTGCAGACCGCCGTTGACCATCAGCTCAAGCACCGGACGTCACCGCCAGGATGTCCGCCAGGTGGACGAGCCGAAACGTCGTCCGGCTGACCACCCGCTGCTCGGTCTCGTCGTCGAGCTCAGGCAGGACGCGCCAGAGCTCGCGGGCGGCCTCGATCAGCTCCCGGATCCGTTCGCGCTCCTCGGCGTGGCCGTCGCGGTCGGCGCAGGCGTTCAGCGCGAGCCCGAGCACGCCGATCGTGTCGGCCTGCCGCGTCCAGAGGAGCGGCGTCGCCATCGACAGGTATTGGTGGATCCGCGCGAACGCCATCGGCTGCGAGAACGTCCCGCCGCCGCGCGGAGGTGACGGCTCGAGCGGCTCCTCGCCGTCGGCGATCCGGCTCGCGTTGCCCGAGAGCATGCCGCGCAGGCTCTCGTCCTCGAAGCCGGCGAGCTTCGCGGTGCGAATCGCGATCAGCAGCGACGACGGCTGCTGCCCATAGGGGTAGTCGGACGCGTAGACGACCTGCTCCGGCGAGACGAGGTGGAAGAGGCTGAGCAGGTCGATCGGGCTCCAGACCGAGGTGTCGAAGAAGACGCCGGCCTTGCCGCCGAAGCGGCCGGCGAGCTCGGCGAGGTCGGCGATGCCCGCGTGAGCGATGATCAGCTGTGCCGCGGGATAGCGCTCGACGAGCCGAGCCAGGTGGTCGGCGATCGGCGGCAGCCCACGGCCGCCGTGGATCAGAATCGGGACCCGGCGCTCCGCCGCCAGCTCGAAGACGGGCGCGAGCCGCTCGTCGTTCAGCAGGAAGCGCTGGGCACGCGGGTGGAGCTTGATTCCGCGCGCGCCTGCGTCGAGGCAGCGCGTTGCTTCCTCGATCGGCGCTTCGGCGAGGTCGAGCCGGACGAACGGGATCAGGCGACCGCCTGAGCGGCGCGCGTGCTCGAGCGTCCGGTTGTTCGCCGCGCGGAAGGCGGGATGGCGGTCCTGCTCGTCCATGCAGAACATGAAGCAGCGCGAGATCCCATAACGGTCGTTGATCCGCTCGAGGTCGTCGTAAAGGCCGACGAACCCGTCGATGTCATGCCCGAGGTGAACGTGCGCGTCGAAGATCTCGGCGCCTTCCGGCAGCTCCTGCGCGAGCTCCTCGTCGTAGCCGGTTATGAGCGCCTGCGCTTTCTGGAGCACGTCGTCCACGACGGTTCAGTCTATGTAGCATCAGGCCCCTTGGCGGACGTCCTGATCTACGCGGATTCGCTGCGGTCGCCGGAGATGCGGCACGAGGTGCCGCTCGCGATTCCGGACCCATTTCTCTACGCCGAGCGGAACGGCCAGAAGCACGTCGTCGTGACCTCTTTCGAGCTCGACCGGATCAAGGCGGTCGTTCCGGAGCTCGAGGCGATCGCGCCCGAGGAGCTCGGCCTCGACGAGCTGTACAACCAAGGCCTGCCGCGCGAGGAGATCGAGCTCGAGATCGCCGTTCGGGCGGCTCATCGCTTCGGGGTGGAGCAGGCTGCAGTGCCACCGACGTTCCCGGTCGGCCTCGCCGACCATCTGCGCAAGAACGGGATCGAGGTGACCGCCGACCGTGACCGCTTCACGTCGAGGCGGCGCGCCAAGAACGAGGCCGAGCTCGCCGGCATCCGGCGCGCCCAGCGCGCGGCCGAGGCCGGCATGACCGCCGCGCGGGAGCTACTGCGGGCGGCCGAGCAATCCAACGGCGACCTCGTCATCGACGGCGAGCCGCTCACCTGCGAGCTCCTCAAGGCGGCCGTGGAGCAGGCGTTCACCGTGAACGGAGCCTTTGCCGACGAGTTCATCGTCTCGCACGGCGCCCAGACGGCCGTCGGCCACGACATGGGCTCGGGCCCGATCGCCTCCGGTGAGCCGGTCTGCCTCGACCTTTTCCCGCGCGACCGCGAGTCCGGCTGCTTCGCGGACATGACGCGCGTCTTCGTCGTCGGCGAGGTGCCCGAGGAGCTGGCGGAGTACCACCGGCTCTGCAAGGAAGCGCTCGAGCGCTCGGTCGCGGCGGTCAAGCCCGGGGTCGCCGGCAGCGAGCTGCACCGGATCTCCTGTGCGGTCTTCGAGGAGGCCGGCTACCCGACGCTGCTCTCGAAGCCGCCCGGCGAGGTGCTCAAGGACGGCTTCTATCACTCGCTCGGTCACGGCGTCGGGCTCGAGGTGCACGAGGAGCCGTCGCTCGGCCGCGCACCGGGAGAGCTCGTCGCCGGCGATGTGATCGCGGTCGAGCCGGGCCTCTACCGGCACGGCTACGGCGGCTGCCGCCTCGAGGACCTCGTGCTCGTCACAGACGACGGGGCCGAGGTGCTCACGGACTACCCGTACGATCTCGCGCCTTAGCAGGTGTACTCCGCCCGCTTGCGGGTAATCCAAGCGTGGTAAAGGTGTCGAAACCCGAGCATCGGGTTTCGATCTACTTCGGTGCGAAGGAGGTTGCTATGGCTGTCCTCGCTGAGGAACGTGCCCTCCCGACCGTCGTCGAAGCTGTCCCGGCCGCCGATCCGGCGCCGCTGGGCCTCGCGGCGTTCGCGCTCACGACTTTCATCCTGAGCGGGCACAACGCCTCATTTATCCCGGACATCGCCTGGCTCGGGCTCGCGTTCTTCTACGGCGGGCTCGTCCAGCTGCTGGCCGGAATGTGGGAGTTCCGGAACCGGAACGTGTTCGGCGCCACCGCGTTCTCGACGTACGGTGGCTTCTGGATGGCGCTCGGGTTCTTCGTGACGCTCGTCGTGCTCTCGAAGTCGGCCGCCGCGGCCATCGCGGGCTCGGACCTGCTCAACGGGCTCGCGTGGTTCCTACTTGCGTTCTCGATCTTCAACTTCTACATGCTGCTCTGGAGCACGCGGGTGAGCGTCGCCGTCTGCGGCGTCTTCCTGACCCTGCAGATCACGGAGTGCCTGCTCACGGCGGGATTCTTCACCGAGGCTCACGGCGGCAGCGCGTGGCTGACGCACGCCGGCGGGTGGGCCGGCTCGGCGGCCGGCGTGATCAACGGGATGTCGGTGCGGCCGGTGCTTCCGGTCGGCGCCCCGATCTGGGACCGCCTGCCGTTCTTCTCGCAGCTCGGTTCGCCGATCCCGCGGCGTACGGAGGCCTAGGATGGCCGAGGTGACGACCACCGGCCACGCGATCGAGACGATTCTCCTCGAGGAGCGGCGCTACCCGCCGCCAGAGGACTTCGCCTCGCAGGCGAACGCGCAGCCGGACATCTACGAGCAGAGCTTCGAGGAGTTCTGGGAGCGAGAAGGACGCGAGCGCGTCACCTGGTTCCAGGACTTCGACCAGCTCTACGAGTGGGAGCAGCCGTACGCGAAGTGGTACCTCGGCGGCAAGCTCAACGTCACCTACAACTGCGTCGACCGCCATGTCGAGGCGGGCAACGGAGACAAGGTCGCGTACTACTGGGAGGGCGAGCCGGTGGACGACCGGCGGACGATCACGTTCGCCGATCTCCAGCGCGAGGTCGTGCGCTTCGCGAACGCGCTCAAGAAGCTCGGCGTGAAGAAGGGAACGCCGGTCGGAATCTACATGGGCATGGTGCCGGAGCTTCCGGTGGCGATGCTCGCGTGCGTCCGGATCGGCGCTCCGCACACCGTCGTCTTCGGCGGCTTCTCGGCCGACTCGCTCTCCGGCCGCCTCAACGACATGGAGTGCGAGCTCCTGATCACCCAGGACGAGGGCCTCCGCAACGGCGCTTCGGTGCCGCTCAAGAAGAACGCCGACGCCGCCATGGACGATTCGCCGGGCGTGAAGCAGGCAGTTGTCGTCCGCCGTACCGGCGGTGACGTCGAGATGAAGGAAGGCCGTGACCTCTGGTGGCACGATTTCGTCGAGGGCGAATCAGACGACGCGGAGTCGTGCCCGTGCGAGCCGATGGACTCGGAGGACCTGCTCTACCTGCTGTACACGAGCGGGACCACCGCGAAGCCGAAGGGGATCGTCCACACGACCGCCGGCTACCTCGTCGGCGTGTCGACGACCCACAACTACATCTTCGACGTCAAGCCCGACTCGATCTACTGGTGCGCGGCCGACATCGGCTGGGTCACCGGCCACAGCTACATCGTCTACGGGCCGTTGTGCAACGGCACGACCGGCGTCATCTACGAGGGCGTCCCGAACTACCCCGACAAGGACCGCTGGTGGTCGATCATCGAGCGGTACAAGGTGGACATCCTCTACACCGCGCCGACGGCGATCCGGACGCACATGAAGTGGGGCCCGGAGTTCGCCCAGAAGCACGATCTCTCCTCGCTTCGGCTCCTCGGGACCGTGGGCGAGCCGATCAACCCGGAGGCGTGGGTCTGGTACCGCGAGAACAGAGACCGGGATGATCCTGATCACGCCGCTGCCGGGGATCACGACGCTGAATCCCGGCTCGGCGACGAGGCCGTTCCCGGGCGTCGACGCCGCGGTCTACGACGAGCAGGGGAACGAGGTCGGCCCCGGAGGCGGCGGCTACCTCGTCCTGCGCCGTCCGTGGCCGGCGATGCTGCGCGGGATCTACAAGGACGACAAGCGCTACAAGGAGACCTACTGGTCGAAGTACCCCGATGCGTACTTCGCGGGTGACGGTGCGCGGATCGACGAAGACGGCGACTTCTGGCTGCTGGGGCGCGTCGACGACGTGATGAACGTCTCGGGCCACCGGATCTCGACGATCGAGGTCGAGAGCGCGCTCGTAGACCACCCCAAGGTCGCGGAAGCCGCCGTCTGCGGGCGCAAGGACGAGCGGACCGGCCAGGCGATCGTCGCCTACGTGACGCTGAAGGGCGGCGACGAGGGCTCGGTCGACATGCTCGAGGAGCTCCGCGACCACGTGGCGGACAAGATCGGGCCGATCGCGAAGCCCGCGAACATCGTCTTCACGCCGGAGCTGCCGAAAACCCGCAGCGGCAAGATCATGCGCCGCCTCCTCCGAGATGTCGCCGAGCACCGCGAGCTGGGCGACACGACCACGCTCGCCGACCCGGCGGTCGTCGAGGAGATCAAGGAGCGGGCTACGACCGAAGCGAAGGAAGAGGAGTAATCAAACACAGTCCGGGAGTGCGAGCGATCGCACTCCCGGACTAGCCTCGACGCAGGTAGCCGGTCTTGCGCAGGAAGGCTCGAACCTGTCGGATGTAGACCTGCGGGTCGCGCGGCGTGAACACGCAGCCGCTTCGGGGGCATCCGAGGTACCCCGCGCTTGCCTCGCGCTCGAGNTCGGCCAGACCGCCTCCCCGTGCCCAAGCAGGTACTCGTCAGCTGCCCACGCCGGAAGTACTCCTCGATCGGTCTGGTTCTTCTCACGCCGAGCTCGGAGGTACAGGCCCCACAGGCGGTTGGCGTCGCGTTTCACCCGGCTCGGGAATCGTCGCGAGACGTCGAGTAACCGTCCGTGGCGATAGTCCCAGATCTGGATCGGAAACACCGAGTCCGCGTAGTCCGTGAAGGCGTAAGCAAAGCGCGAGTCGCGAGAAACGAACTCGGGCTTGCGGTCGCCGTTCAGGTCGCGAACGGCCGGGATCGCGCCGTCGTCGCCCCAGAAGTGGACGACGGGGACATATGTTTGTCGACCTTGTGAGTAGCGATAGATGCGTTCCCAAGCGCAACAGTGCGCGCCGTTCCAGTTCAGGTCCAGCTGCACCTCCGGTTCGCCGTCTCCGTCCAGATCCCGGGCCGCGAACGAGGACGTGCTGCCGTAAGGGAGATCATAGGCCTTCTGGATCGGAGGGACGCTTTCCGCGAAGAGCAGCTTGCCGCCGCGCGAGATGCGAACGCGCGGATCGCTGAACCAATCGGTGTGCCGGATCGTCAGCTCGCGGCGGTAAACCAGGCTCGCCCGCGTCGAGCGCGCATGGCGGGTGATCGTCGGCGGCGCGCAAGCCGTTGATGGAGAGGCGTCGCCGGCGGGCGGGACGAAGTGCCAGAGCGCGCTCTTCAGATCGTCGGCCGCCCAGACGCTTCCGTCCGCGGTGACGACGAGACCGCGGAGCCTGCCGGCGCCGTGAACGGGCCAGGCCGTCACGTCGCCGGAGGTGGTGATCCGGCCTATGCAGCTGTCGGCCGTGAACCAGAGCGCACGGTCAGGACCCGCCTTGATGTCGTACGGGCTCAGCCCGGTGGTGAGCGGGAACTCGGTGATCGTTCCCGAGGTCGTGATGCGCCCGATCGCGTGCCCGTCCCATTCGGTGAACCAGAGCGCGCCGTCGGGCCCGGCGGCGAGGCGCGTCGGGTTCACCCGGTGGTGTGGCAGTGTCCAGCTCGTCGAATGACCGTCAACCGCCATCCGGCCGATCCCGTCGGGCGGATCGCGGTCGAAGCCAGACTGGGTAAACCAGACCGCTCCGTCGGGTCCCGCGGTAATGCCATACATCAGGTCGTTCTTCCGCGGAGGCGCGATCCTGAAGGCCTGCTGCGAGCCATCCGTGCCCACGCGATCGATGCGATCCGGAATTGCCGTGTCCGCGACCCAGAGCGCGCCTCCGGCCGACGCTATGGCCTGTGGCCAGGCTCCGCGGGGGAGCGCCCAAGATGTCTGATGACCGTTTGCGTCGATTCGAATGATCCCGCTGTCCGTGGCCATCCAGATGCCACCGTCCGGCCCTGCGGCGAGGTCGTAGGCCCAGTTGTACCGACCAATCCCAAAGGTTTTCGCGTGGCCGCTCGGGTCCAGTCGTGTTACGCCGCCGTACTCGCCTGCCGCCCAGATCGAGCCGTCGTCGGCAAGGGCGAGCTTCTCGGGCCAGGCACCACGAAGCCGAATCTCCGACTGCACGAGTGAGGCCACTGGCGCGGCTGGCGCGCACGTCACGATCAGAACCGCGGAGAACGTGGCGAGAAGGAGGGCGGCGCGCGGTGGCGTCACTCCCCGAAAGGTAGGGCGAGCCAGCCTCGACCACAAGACGGCCCGCAGTGCGCTGAGATGGGCCCTGCCCGACCGCTAGCCGGAGGCGACCAGCGCCTCGAAGGGCTTCGCGTCGTCAAACGGCCCGATCAGCGCCAGCTTGAGCGCGTTCGAGGCGATCACGTCCTGCGCGACCCGCTGGATGTCCTCGGCGGTCACGGCGTCGAGCCCGGCGAGCACTTCTTCCGGCTCGATTGCCGGGTCGTTCAGCACCTCGCGCCCGAGCCCGTAGACGATCATCCCCTGCGGGCTCTCGAGCCTCAGCACGAAGCGGCCCTTCGCGAGTGCGCGCGCCTTCTCGAGCTCCTCCGCGGGCACGGGCTCGTCGGCGATCTTGCGGAACTGCTCGACGATCGTCTCGACCGCCTCCTCGCTGCGCTTGATGTCGACGCCCGCCTGCGAGTAGAGCGAGCCAACGTCGGTGTAGGTCTGGTTGTGCGCGTAGACGTAGTAGGCGAGGCCGCGCCGCTCGCGCACCTCCGTGAAGAGGCGTGACGACATGCCGGTCCCGAGCACGGCCGCGAGCAGCTGGAGCGCCCAGCGGTCGGGATGGACGAGCGGGTAGCTGTGGACGCCGAGGCAGAGATGCGCCTGGTCGGAGTCCTTGCGGTGGATCTTCACCTGCGGGCCCGCGCCGTTTACGGAGGCCGGCGGCGGGTCGCCGGTCTCGGCGGGCTCGAGGTCGCCGAGCAGGCGCTCGACCGAGCCGAGGTAATCGCCGTCGAGCTTGCCCGCGACGCCGACGACCATCCGTTCAGGCTTGTACCAGCGGCCGGTGTAGTCGAGGAACGTCTCGCGCTTTGCCCCGCGGACCGTCTCCTTGCGGCCGATGATGTCCCAGCCGAGCGGCTGGTCGCCGTAGAGGAGCTCCTCGTAGACGCCGCTGATGAAGTCGCGCGGCGTGTCGAAGTACATGTTCATCTCCTCGATGATCACGCCCTTCTCGCGGTCGATCTCCTCCGGCTCGAACTTCGAGTTGCGGAGCATGTCGGCGAGCACGTCGAGCGCCTGATCGCGGTAGTCGGCGGCGCAGCGGACGTAGTAGCCCGTGTACTCCTTGCCCGTGAAGGCGTTGAACTCGCCGCCGAGGCCGTCGACCTCCATGCCGATGTCGCGCGCGGTCGGACGGCGCTCGGTGCCCTTGAAGAACATGTGCTCGGCGAAATGCGCGATCCCGTTCGTCTCGGGAGTCTCGTAGCGCGAGCCGGCGGCGAGCATGATCATGCAGGTGACCGATTGCACCTGCGGCATGCTCGCGCTCAGCACCCGCAGGCCGTTGTCCAGCTGATGCCGCTCAAAATTCATGCAGCCATCCTCTCACGCCAGTCTTCGGGGATCGCGATCGTCTCGCCGGTGTCGTAGTCGTAGCCGACAAGGAC
>VAXD01000003.1:30311-31425 GCA_005884155.1 Actinomycetota bacterium
GACCTCGCCGCCGGGGCCGACCGGAGCGCGGAAGTCGATCTCTATGCGGGCCACGATGATGGGCATTGAATCGGGCGTCGCCGCGCCCAAGTGCTGCAGGAAGGCAAAGCGCGCAGACTCAATGTAGGTCAGAAAGACCGCGTTGTTAACGTGGCCCATCGCGTCGAGGTCGCGAAACCGCACGTTTTCGTGATGAACGAAGGCCGAGCCGCTCACGAAAGCGATGCTAACGGCCCGGCCTTCTCAGCTGGGTGTTGCTACCACCAGGCGCCGCGACTGCGGCCGCCCGCTGCACCCATGAAGAACATGATCACGAACAGGAGCGCGGCAATCACGGCGAGGATGAAAAGAAAGTGCACCGTGAACCCGACTCCGAACAAGATGATCGCGAGCAAGGCAAGCAGAATCAAGAGAAGCAATTTGACCTCCTTTCGGAGTACCTGAGCTACCCGGCTTGCCCGGGCTGCAAACGCGGTGACATCCTGCGCACATGGCCGGTGAGGAGACGACGCGCGCGATCTTCGCCCAGCCGGAATGGCTGCGTGCAGTTTCGGTCGGGCAGCGCCTGCCTGAGGGCCGCGTGCTCCACACCGGCTGCGGGACGTCGTTCCACGCGGCGCAGACCGGCGGCTGGGCCGAGCAGGCGCTCGAGCTCGTGCTGCGGCCGCAGCGGGCGGACCGGCCCGGGCGTTCGACGGGCCAGTCTGGCTGGTGACGGGCAAGCCCGAGAGCCCGCTGGGAGCGCTCGCGGACGAGGTCGTCGTCGCAACACCGGAAGTCGAACGGAGCTGGTGCCACACCGTCAGCTACACCTGCGCAGTCGCGGCGCTGGCGGCGTTGCGCGGCGAAGAGATCGCGTGGCTGCCGGAAGCGGTCGAGCGGGCGCTCGAGGAGCGCGAGCCGGTCTCGTCCCACGAGCGCTTCCTCGTTGCGGGTGCGGGCCGCGACTGGCCGACCGCGCAGGAGGCCGTCCTGAAGCTGCGCGAGGGAGCCCACGTCCCCGCCGAGGCGCAGCAGACCGAGCAGCTCCTGCACGGCCACCTCGCCGCCGTGGACGAGTCCGTCCGCGCCTTCGTGCTCGAGGGCGAGGGCCGAGCGGCCGAGCGGGCGGCCG
>VAXD01000004.1:0-14594 GCA_005884155.1 Actinomycetota bacterium
AGGGGCGCGCCGAGGAGGTCGGACGCCTGCTCGCGGAGCGCGGCTGCACGGTCGTGACTGGCGGGCTCGGCGAGGTGATGGCGGCCGCATCGCGCGGTGCGAAGGCTGCGGGCGGTACGACGATCGGGATTCTCCCGGGCGAGCGGCGCGAGGAGGCGAACGAGTGGGTCGACCACGCCGTCGTCACCGGGATCGGTCACGCGCGCAACCTCGCGGTGGTCGCTTCCGGTGACGCGGTGATCGCGGTCGGCGGCAGCTGGGGAACGCTTGCGGAGATCGGCTTCGCGCTGCGTCTCGGCCGCCCGGTGGTGATCCTGGAACCGGGCCAGGCGGTCGAGGGCGTGCCTCGGGCGCTGTCGCCGGAAGAGGCGGTGGAGCTCGTGCTCAGCCTGCTCGGAGGAGCGGCTGCGTGAGGCAGGTTGGGCCGCCGTCGCCCTTGCTCAGCTCCGTGCCTTCGTAGATCTCGACCTCGACGCCCGCGCGCTCCAGCGAGCGCCACACGCGGGGCGAGCGCGAGCACGTTGGCGCCCATCGTCTCGAACTCCTCATCCGGGACGGGGACGATCTCGATGTCGCGTTCCTCGAGCAGCTGCGCGAGGCGCGTTGGGAGCAGCGGCGGGTACGCGACGACGAGGTCCGGGGCGAGCGGGCTCAGCAGCGAGAGCAGGTGCATCACCTCGTCAGGGCCGCGCCAGTGCGGCAGGTCGAACACGAGCATCTCGACGCCGGGCAGCATGCGCTCCAGAGCCCAGATCCCGTCGGAGTTCGTGCGATAGCCGCGGCCGGCCATAAGGGTGTCCTCGTCGAGCCGAATCAGATCCCCGCCCTCGGCGTGGGCATCGCCGTTGAGGCTGCCTGCAACCGGGACGCCCGCCCGCTCGAGGTCCGGGGCCAGCGAGGCCGGCTCGCCGCGGCGGCACTCCTTGCCCGGGTTGAGCAGGATCGCGCCGCCGTCGGCAACGAGCACCGGGTCGAAGACGTAGATCGCGTCCGGGTTCCCTTCAGTTGGTTCGGCAAGCACGACCTCGGCGCCCGCCCGCTCGAGGGTTGCGCAAAGACTCTCGTGCTCGTGCGCGATCGCAACCGGGTCGGGCTCGCCGCGCCAGCCGCAGCGCTCCCAGCCGTCCGAGCCTCCGGGCGGCCGCAGGAGGACGCGCCGAAGCTGAGCGGTCATCGTCACGCGGACGATCGTACTTCGGCCAGCCGTCGCTCCAGAAAGGTGCGCTCCGCCGGTTGCGCTGCGAGCTCGAGCGCTCGCTGATAGGCGTCCGCCGCTTCGCCCCGCCGACCCAGGCGGCGCAGCAGGTCTGCGCGGGCGGAGTGGAGGTGGCGGTAGCCCTCCAGCCCGTCGATGCGATCGATCAGGTCGAGCCCGCGCGCCGGGCCCTCCGCCATTGCGGCGGCGACGGCGCGGTTGAGCTCGACCACCGGAGACGGCGCGACCGCTGCGAGCCGGCAGTAGAGCGCTTCGATCTGCGGCCAGTCGGTCTCGTCCTCGAGGTGGAGCGACGCGATCGCCGCCTGGAGCTGGTACGGCCCGGGGCGGCCAAGGCGCAGGGCACGGTCGAGCACGCGGCGCCCCTCCTCGATCCGCCCGCTGTCCCACAGCGAGCGGTCCTGGTCGTCGAGGAGGACGAGCTCGTCCGCGGCGTCAAGGCGCGCGTCGCGCCGCGCGTCGTGCAGGAGCATCAGCGCGACCAGACCGAGCGCCTCGGCCTCGTCCGGCATCAGCACGGCGAGCACCTTTCCGAGCTGGATCGCCTCCTCGCAGAGCTCCGCCCGCGGCGGCGGCCCGTAGCCCTCGTTGAAGATCAGGTAGACGACGGCGAGCACGGCGCGCAGGCGCTCCGGGAGCAAGTGGTCGGGCGGGACGCGCAGCGGAATCCCGGCGTCGCGGATCTTCCGCTTGGCCCGCACGAGCCGCTGGGCCATCGTCGCCTCGGGGACGAGGAACGCGCGGCCGATCTCCTCGGTCGTGAGGCCGCCTAGAGCGCGAAGTGTGAGCGCGACCTGTGCTTCGGTGCCGAGCGCCGGATGGCAGCAGCCGAAGATCAGGCTCAGCCGTTCATCGGGGATCACGTTGTCCTCCTCTGACTCGCCGCCCTCCAGCACAGCGAGCAGCTCGGTCTTGCGTCGAAGGTTCTGCTCGCGGCGGATCCGGTCGATCGCGCGGTTGCGCGCCGTCGTCAGCAGCCAGGCGCCGGGATTCGCGGGGGCGCCGTCGCGCGGCCAGCGCTCGAGTGCAGTCTCGAATGCCTCCTGCACCGCGTCCTCGGCGAGCTCGACGTCCCCGAGCGCACGGGCGAGGATCGCGAGCGTGCGCCCCCACTCCTCCCGGTAGAGCTCTTCCAGGCTTACGAGCCGCCCTCCTCGAAGACCATCACCGGGCGCACCTCGATCGCGCCGTGGCGAGCGCCGGGGATCTTGGAGGCCCACTCGAGCGCCTCGTCGATCGAGTTGACGTCGACGAGGTAGTAGCCGCCGAGCTGCTCCTTCGTCTCCGCGAAGGGACCGTCGGTGGTCAGCGTCTCGTCGTTGCGCACGCGAACCGTCGTCGCGGTCTCAGTGGGCTGTAGCGCGTTGCCCCCGACCATCGCGCCGCTGTCCTCGAGCTCCTGGGTGAAGGTGCCGTAGGCCTGGAAGACCTGGCCACGTTCCTCCTCGCTCATCGACTCCCACCCGTTCTGGTCGCCGTAGATCAAGAGTAGGTACTGCACGTCTCCTCCTTTCGTCGCTGTCGAGGGTACGACGAACGGCGAGGCCGTGGATCGACAGGTCCAGGTCGAAACAATTCTGTGACTTCTCCTCCACAACCGTCCAGCCGGGCCACGTGCGGGGACAGTCCCCGGCCGTGGCCTGTGACAGCTAGGGGTTCGCGCCGCGGCAGGATTGGTCTTTCATCGCGGCGCCTGAATGCTGGGAGCACTTCGCCGGCGGGCCGATCCGCGTCGACCCGCTCGAGCTCGAGCTACCAGAGCCGATTCCGAGGAACACGAAGCCGAAGAGCGCGAGCAGGATGAACAGGATGGCCACGCCGAAATCCTACGCCTGCAGCATTCGCTCGAGCAGCGCGAGGGCGCCGGCCTTGTCGAGCGGCTCGTTCAGGTTCCCGCACTTCGGGCTCTGCACGCAGGAGGGACAACCGTGCTCGCAAGGGCAGCCGTCCAGCAGCTTGGCCGTGTCCGCGACCCAGCCCTCGAACGAATCGAAGCCGCGCTCGGTGATGCCGACGCCGCCCGCGTGGCCGTCGTAGACAAAGATCGTCGGCGCGCCGGTCTGGAAGTGCAGATTCGTCGAGGTCCCAGCGGTCACACATCGCCCAGAGCGGCAGCAGTGCGATCAGCGAGTGCTCGGCAGCATGCAGCGATCCAAGGAGCCGCGGCTCCCGCTCCAGGCCCTCGAGCATCCACGGCTCCGGGACGAACCAGATCGCCTCGGTCTCGAACTCGGTCTGCGGCAGCTCGAGCGGGACGAGCTCGATGTTCTCCTGCGTGGTGATCGACTTCTTCTGGTAGCCGACCACCTGCTCGGTCACGACGACCCGTCCGAAGGAGAGGTCGACCCCGAGCCGCCGCCCGCCGCGCAGCGCTTCGACGATCTCCGTCGACGTCTCCTTCTTCGCCTGCGTGTAGTAGTCGCCCGAGAACGGCACGACGACGGCCGCGCGCGACGTGAAGTCGAGCTCGGCGACGCGGTAGCTCTCTCCGCGGTGTAGATAGATCGCGCCCTCGTGAACCGTCGAGTAGGCGCGCTCCAACTCCGCGATCCCGAGCACGGTGCCGCTGGAGGCGTCGACGATCGTGAACGACTCCGGCCCCGTGTACTCGCGGCCGGCCCAGACGTAGCCCGCCTTCGTTTCGCGCAGCTCGGGTAGTAACGCGGCCCGCTCGAGCGCGGCGTCCCCGAGCAGCTCGCGGTCGTCGTCGTCCAGCGGCGCTTCGAACGCAGCTGCCAGCACGTGCCCGTCGAGTACGCGCGGGTTCTCGTGGTCGAGGATCGCCGCCTCGACCCGGCGATCGAGCAGCGCCTCGGGCTCGCGCATGAAGTACTGGTCGAGCGCGTCCTCGCTCGCAACGAGCACCGCCAGTCCGTGCCCGCGGCGGCCTGCACGGCCCCACTGCTGGCGGAGCGACGCGACCGTGCCCGGGAAGCCGACAGAGAGCACGCAGTCGAGCAGCCCCACGTCGATCCCGAGCTCGAGCGCGTTCGTCGCGGACACGCCGAGCAGCTCGCCCTCGAGCAGCCGCCGCTCGATCTCGCGTCGCTGCGCGGGGGTGTAGCCGGCGCGGTACGGCGAGAGCCGCGAATCGTCCCCGAGCCGTTGCGCGGTGAAGCGGTGGATCAGCTCGGCGGCGCGGCGGCTCTTCGCGAAGCAAAGGGTGCGCAGGCCCTGCGAGACCAGATCGGCCATCAGCCGCGACGCCTCCCCGAGCGCGCTCGCCCGGAGCCCGAGCTCCTCGTCGGTCAGCGGCGGGTTCCAGAGCGCCACCGTCCGTTCCGCGCGAGGCGCGCCGTCGTCGCCGATCACGGTCGTCTCCGCGCCGATCAGCCCCAGCGCGAGCTCGCCCGGGTTCGCGATCGTCGCCGAGGCCAGCAGGAACTGCGGCTCGGCGCCGTAGACCCGGGCGAGCCGCCGCAGCCGTCGCAGGACGTTGCCGACGTGCGAGCCGAAGACGCCGCGGTAGACGTGCGCTTCGTCCACGATCACGTAGGCGAGGTTCGTGAGCACGTCGCCCCAACGGTCGTGGTGTGGCAGGACGCCGACGTGGAGCATGTCGGGGTTCGAGAGGATCACGTTCGCCCACTTGCGAACCTGCCAGCGGCGCTCGGCCGCGGTGTCGCCGTCGTAGATCGCGGCCCGCAGGCGCGGCAGCCGGAACGAGGCGAGCGAGCGCAGCTGGTCCTGCGCAAGCGCCTTGGTCGGGTAGAGATAGAGCGCCCGCTGCTTCGGCTCGCGGGCCAGCGCGTCGAGCACCGGCAGGTTGAACGCGAGCGTCTTCCCGGAGGCCGTGCCGGTCGTGACGATCAGGTGCTCGCCCCGCGCGGCCGCGTCCCACGCTTCTGCCTGGTGCGTGTAGAGATCCTCGATTCCCTGCGCCGCGAGCGCCTCCCGCACGCGCGGGTGCAGCTCCTCGGGCAACGGCGCCGCGAGCGCCTCGCGGGCGGGCTCGGAGCCGAGGTAGGCCAGCTCCTCGCCCTGGAGCAGATCAGCGGAGACGCTCACCGGCGCCATCTGAATGCGAGTCCGAATGAGTACTCGCGCTCCGGGGGCTCCTCGACGCGCTCTAGGCGCAGGCCCGCGTCGAGGAAGGCCTGCAGGAAGAGCCCCAGCGGCAGGTGGCTCGCCCCGACCTGCATCCGCAGCCCGGACGACCGCGAGATGCCGGGAGCCTTGGTGTAACGGCCCGTCAGGCGATACCAGCCCGGTTGAAGCTCAGGGACGTGCCGGTCTACGTCGTAGACCGAATGCGGGCCGACGAAGCACGGATGGACGCCGATGTAGACGAACGGCGCGCCGGGGCGCAGCACGCGTACCACCTCGCGCAAGAGGCCGGCAAAATCGTCGACGTCCGTGTGCGTGAAGGTCGAGACTGCGGCGTCGAAGGAGGCGTCGTCGAAGGGAAGCGCCGTGGCCTCGGAACGCGCCGCTGGTATCCCCTTCGCTCGCGCGCGGCGCAGCATGTCCTCTGATTGATCGACCCCGGTGACCGTCCAGCCGCGCTCGGCCAGACCGGCGGCGTAGTTACCTGTTCCGCACCCGACGTCGACGAGCGCGCCTGAGCCCTCGCCGAGGAGGTCGACAAGCGTGTGCCACGTCTCGCTCTCGAGCGGGGCCGGCTGGAACTCCGTGTCGTACCAGTCGGCGAGGCCGTCGTAGCGGGCTTCGTTCACGCCGCCGATGCTAGCCCTGCAGCTGGAGCACGCAACTCGTCTGGATGGAAACCGGCGCGAAGCCGAGCGAGCGGTTGAGCCGGAGGATCGCCTCGTTCTCCTCAGCGTTCACCGTCGTGACGAGCTCGACGTCCGGGCGGTCGGCCTGGAGGCGTCGCAGGGACTCGACCTTGACCCAGCGGCCGAGCCCGCGCCGACGGTGCGCCGCGACGACAGCGGTGTCCTCCGTGTTCGCGACAGTGCTGCCGGGGCGCGAGACGCGGAGCTCGGTGAACGCCACGACCTCGTCCCGGTCGGCGAGCGCGACGGTCACGCGGATGTCGCGGTTACGCCGCTCGAGCGCGGTCTCGAGAGCGCGTACCCGTGCGCCGTCCCACTCCTCCAACTCAGCGTCCGAAGGGAAGGGAGCGTCGTTGATCGCTTCCCGCGCGCGAGCGAACGAGTCGAGCAGGCGCTCCGGAGCCGCGCCGACCCAGCTCTCGAGCGCGTAGCCCTCGACCGGGGCGGCTGACGCTTCGACCGGGAGCCGCAGGAGCGAGCGAACCTCACGCTGGCTGTCGGCGGCGCCCGCGCGGGCAGCAAAGTGCGAGCCTGCCTCGGTTGCGTGGACGCCGATGAGCTCCCGGGCGCCGCGCTCTCTCGCTGCGCGGAGGACGCTTTCGAGGAGCGCCAGGCCATGTCCGCGCCGTCGCGCGTCCGGGTGGACGAGCACCTCGACCCGCGGCGCCGGCGATTTGCGGGCTCCCGCGAGCTGCCCGAAGCCGACGATCGCCCCACCGTCCTCCGCGACCCAGTACTCGCGAAGATCGGACGCTGGCACGTGGAGCAGGAAGCCTTCCATCTCCACCCTCGTGCGCGGCGGCTCAGCCGGGCTCTCCTCGGCTTGGCAGAGTCGCGAGACCTCATAGACGCCGTCGAGCATGTCTGTCGTCGCAGTCGCGGGATCGAGGGGTCGCACCGTCATGAGCGCGCTCAACGGTAACCTGCGGCTACCGGGGTGCCCTACGGGGCTGAGATCACACCCGACGAACCTGATCCGGGTAATGCCGGCGAAGGGAGCGACTTGGTTCCACGTTGTCTGACGATTGCGGGCTCGGACTCCGGCGGCGGCGCCGGGATCCAGGCCGACCTGAAGGCCTTCGCGGCGGCCGGCTGTTACGGGATGAGTGCGATCGTCGCGCTGACCGCGCAGAACACGACCGGCGTCACGGCCGTCCACGAGCTGCCGCCCGAGTTCGTGCGCGCCGAGCTCGAGGCTGTCTTCGACGACATCGGCGTGGACGCGGCGAAGACCGGGATGCTCTTCTCGGCGGAGCTGATCGCGACGGTCGCGGAGTTCCTCTCCGGGCACCCGCTCCCGTTGGTCGTCGATCCCGTCATGGTCGCCAGCTCGGGTGCGCGGCTGCTGCGCGAGGACGCGGTCGAGACGCTGGTCACCCGGCTCTTCCCGCTCGCGACGGTGGTGACGCCGAACGTTCCCGAGGCGGAGGCGCTCGTGGGGAAGGGTCCTGCTCGAGAACTCGCGGAGCGCTTGCACGACCTCGGCGCGCCGGCGGTGATCGTTACCGGCGGACATGCAAGGGAGGCTGTCGACCACCTGTTCGACGGCGAGCGGCACGTCGAGATTCCGGTCGAGCGGCACCAGGTCGCCGCGACGCACGGCGCCGGCTGCACGCACTCGGCGACGCTCGCGGCCCTGCTGGCTCGCGGCGAGAGCCTCGAGGACGCGGCGCGTGGCGCGGCGGCTGCGGCTTCGGGCGCCGTGGCACAGGGCCTCGTCGAGCTCGGGGCGGGCGAGGGCCCGGTCGACGTGATCGGGCTGCGAGGGGCAGCGTGACCGCCGGCCGCGACTTGCGCGCGATCCGCCAGCGCAAGCCGCTCGTCCACCAGATCACGAACTACGTGGTCATGAACGAGACCGCCAACGCGACGCTCGCGCTCGGCGCGCTGCCGGTGATGGCGCACGCCGTCCAGGAGGTCGAGGAGATGGCCACGGCTGCCTCCGCCCTCGTGCTCAACATCGGCACGCTCTCGGACGACTGGGTCGAGGCGATGCTGCTCGCCGGCCGTGCCGCGAACCGGAACCGCGTGCCCGTCGTGCTCGACCCGGTCGGCGCAGGCGCTACGAGGTACCGCACCGAGACCTCGCGACGCCTGCTCGCCGAGCTCGACATCGCCGTCCTGCGCGGCAACTCTGCCGAGATGGCCACGCTGGCCGGCCGGGCAGCGGAGATCCGCGGGGTCGAGGCCGTCGGCGGCGCGGGCGGCCCGGAGCTGGCGCGGGACGCGGCGCGCGCGCTGGGCTGTGTCGCCGCTGTCACCGGCCCGGTCGACCAAGTCTCCGACGGCGAGCGCACGGTCTCCGTCGCGAACGGGCACGTGCTGCTCGGCACGGTCACCGGGACGGGTTGCATGTCGACGGCGATCACGGGCTGCTTCCTCGCGGTAAGGCCCGAGAACCCGCTCGAGGCCGCCGCCGAGGCGCTGGTCGCGTTCGGCGTGGCCGGCGAGGACGCGGCGAAGGGCGCCAAGGGCCCGGGCAGCTTCCACGTTGCGCTCTACGACGCGCTTGCCGCGCTCGACCCGGAGAAGCTCGACAAGAGAGCCAAGCTCGAGTGAGGCTGCACGTGCTCGTGGAGGACGTCGAGACGGCCCGAGCGGCTGTGGCGGGCGGCGCGACCGTGGTCCAGCTCCGCCGGAAGGGAGCCAGCACGGACGAGCTCGTGGAAGCCGCACGCCCGTTTCGCGAGCTCGGCGCAACCTTCGTCGTGAACGACGACATCGACGCAGCGCTCCTGGTCGAGGCGGACGGCGTCCACCTGGGCCGTGACGACGAGGGAGCCGAACGCGCGCGAAAGGCCGGGATCTTGCTGGGCCTCTCGGCCTCGTCTGTCGAGGAGGCACGCGACGCCGAGCGCCGCGGGGCCGATTACATCGGGGCCGGGCCGGTTTGGGTGACGCCCTCCAAGGCCGATGCCGACCCGCCGATCGGGCTGGGCGGTCTGCGCGAGATCTGCGCTGCGGTCGACGGCCCGGTGGTCGCGATCGGCGGCGTGGACGCGACCAATGCGGCCGACTGCATCCGCGCGGGCGCGGCCGGTGTCGCGGTCATCCGCGCGGCGAGAGACGCGGCGGCGCTGCGGGCGGCGATCGATGCGGCTCTCTGAGCTCGGCGAGCCCGGCCTGCTCGCGGAGCTCGAGCGCCGCGGCCTCGCGCGAGGAATCGAGCACGACGCGGCGAGCCTCGCCGACGGTGTCGTCGTCACCCAGGACGCGCTCGTCGAGGGCGTCCACTTCCGGCTCGACTGGACGACGTGGCGCGAGCTCGGCTTCAAGGCCGCGGCGGTCAACCTCAGCGACCTCGCAGCCTCGGGCGCCGAGCCTGAAGCGCTGCTCGTGACCCTGGGAGCGCCCGCCGAGACCGAGCTCGACGACCTGCTGGAGCTCTACGCCGGCATGAACGAGCCCGGCGTCCCCGTCGTGGGCGGCGACACGACCCGGGCGGACACGATCTTCCTCGCCGTCACCGCGATCGGCCGCTCGGAGCGCGTCCCCGGCCGAGCGGGCGCGCGGCCCGGCGAGCTGCTCGTCGTCACGGGCCCGCTGGGAGCCGCCGGCGCAGCCTTCCGCGAGGAGCGCCACGCCCGCCCGCCGCTCCGGCTCCAGGAGGGCCGCCGCCTCGCGCTGGTTGCCGGTGCCCTGACCGACATCTCCGACGGCCTCGCGGTCGACGCCGCGCACATCGCCGAGCGCTCGGGCTGCAGGCTCGAGATCGACCTCGAGCGCGTCCCGCTTGCCGACGGCGCGACGGTCAGGGACCTCGGCTTCGGCGAGGACTACGAGCTGCTCGCCGCGACGCCGGACCCGCTCGGCTTCTCTGTGATCGGCCGCTGCGACGAGGGCAGCGGCGTCGAAATCCACCTGCGCGGAAATCGAGTAGCTCTTACGGGTTGGGACCATTTCGGCGGGCGGGGAGCCGGCGACTTGCACTGAGAAGCGCAAGTCGTGAGGCTACGCAGACGTGCTTCTGTTCATAGCGCGACGGCTCGTCTGGGCGGGCGTGCTCGCCGTCGTGATCACGCTCGTCACCTTCGTGATCTTCTTCATGGTGCCCAACAACGGCGCCACGCTCAGGGTCGGCCGCGGCTCGCTGGCGCGGAGCTTGCAGACGCAGTTCAGCCTTCAGGGCTCGCTGCCGGAGCAGTACGCGAAGTTCGTCGGCCACCTCCTGAACGGCGACTTCGGCCGCTCGACCCGCACGCGCGACCAGGCGAGCGACGTGATCAGGAACGCGCTCCCCGTGACCGCCTCGCTCATCATCGGTGGGACGCTCATGTTCCTGCTGATTGCGATCCCGATCGGGATCCTGAGCGCGCTTCGGCCGCGTTCGCGGTTAGACAAAGCATCGATGGTCTTCGTCCTGATCGGGGTCTCCGTGCACCCGGTCTGGCTCGCGTTTGTGTTCTCGTACGTCTTCGGAGCGAAGCTCCACTGGTTCCCGGTCGGCGACTACTGCAACTTCTTCGCCGACCCGCACGACCACTGCGGCGGGGCCGTCGACTGGGCGCGGCACATGATGCTGCCCTGGCTCACCTACGCCTTCCTCTTCGCGGCGCTCTATGCGCGGATGCTGCGCGCCTCGATCATCGAGCTGCTCGACGACGACTTCGTTCGCACGGCCTATGCGAAGGGCGCCGGCAGCGCACGTGTGATCCGCAAGCACGTCCTGCCGAACGCGGTCCTGCCGATGGTCGCAATGCTCGGGATGGACATCGGCGTTGCCTTCGCGGGCTCGCTTTTCATCGAGTCCGCCTACGGTTTGCCGGGGATCGGGCAGCTGCTCTACGCGTCCGCGACGGCGAGCGACCTGCCAGTCGTGATGGGCGTGATGATCGTCGTCAGCATCGCCGTCGCGTTCTGCACGGTCTTCGCCGACGTGGTCGCCTGCATTCTCGACCCACGCACAAACCTGCGCAGCTCGCGCGATCGGAGCGCGGAGAGGATGCTCCGGAAGAAGCGCGTCGGCGTGCCGGCGCGAGCGACCCCTACGACGTGAGGTAAGCCGCCCAGGCCTGCTCGAAGTGCGAGCGGGGGCGGGCGCCGATCACCGTCTCGCGCGGCTCGCCGCCGTCGAACAGGATCGCGGTCGGGATCGAGAGCACGTCGTAGCGCGCTGCGGTCTCGAGGTTCTGGTCGATGTCGAGCTTGCCGAACTTGACCCGCTGGCCGTGCTCTTGCTCCAGCTCCCGGAAGATTGGCTCTACGGCGCGGCAGGGGCCGCACCACGGCGCCCAGAAGTCGACCACGACCGGACCGTCGGCCTCCAGCACCTCCTGCGCGAAGTTCGCGTCCGTCAGCTCCTGCATCGGGGTCGATGCTACAGCCGGCCCAGCAGGGCCCGGAGCCGGAGCGCCGGCACCTTCCAGATCGCCTCGAGCACGATCGCCCGGCTCATCTTCGAATGACCTTCCTGGCGGTCGACGAACCGGATCGGCACCTCGGCGACGCTGAAGCCCTTGCGGAGTGCCCGGTAGGTCGTCTCGATCTGGAAGGCATAGCCCTTGGAGTCGATCGCCTGGAGGTCGATCGTCTCGAGCACGGCGCGGCGATAGCACTTGAAGCCGCCGGTCAGGTCGTGCACTCGCACACCGAGCAGGAGCCGCGCGTAAAGCGAGCCCCCGGCCGAGACGAAGCGGCGGACAAGGCCCCAGTTCTCGACGGAGCCGCCGCTGACGTACCGCGAGCCGAGCACGAGGTCGGCGCCGGCCGCCGCCTCGATCAGGCGCGGAACGTCGCCCGGGTTGTGCGAGAAATCGCAGTCCATCTCGAGGATGAGCTCCGCCCCGTCCGCGAGCGCGCGCTGGAACCCGGCGAGGTACGCGGGCCCGAGCCCTTCCTTTCGCGGCCGGTGGAGGACCGACACATAGTCGTGCTCCCCGGCCAGCCGGTCGGCGAGCTCGCCGGTCCCGTCGGGCGAGTTGTCGTCGATCACGAGCACCGACACGTCTCTCTCGCCGAGCGCGCGCACCATCGGCTCGAGGTTCTCGCGCTCGTTGTAGGTGGGAAGGCAGACAGTCGCGCGCACGTCCGTATCATCGCCGTGGTGGCGACGACGCTCCCGCGCAACGCGGATGTGGCAGAGCAGCTCGAGCTCCTGGCCGACCTGCTCGAGATCGAGGGTGAGGCAGCCTTCCGGGTGCTCGCGTACCGCCGCGCGGCCACGCGGGTGCGCGACACCGGCGGGCCGGTGGCCCAGCTTGCGCTCGACGGTGAGGCGAAGAAGCTGCCCGGAATCGGCGCGACGATCGAGGAGAAGATCGTCCAGATCGTCAACACGGGCGAGATCGAGGCGCTCTCGCGCCGACGCAAGAAGATCCCGCCCGAGGTGGTCGACTTCCTGCAGATCCCAGGGTTGGGGCCGAAAACGGTGCGGAAGATCTGGCAGGAGCTCGGGGTCACGACGCTCGCCGAGCTGAAGGACGCGGCCCGGTCGCAGCGGCTGCGGACGCTGCCGGGGCTCGGCGCGAGGCTCGAGGAGAACGTGCTCAAGTCGGTCGGGCGCAAGAAGAAGGCGACGGGCCCACCGCGAACGCTGCTCGGGCGCGCGCTCCCCGCGCTGCTCGCGGTCGTCGAGGTGCTGCGCGAGCATCCGGCCGCCGACCGCGTCTCCGAAGCCGGCAGCGCGCGGCGGCGCAAGGAGACGGTCCGCGACCTGGACATCATTGCGACCGCGAACGATCCCAAGGCGCTGATCGACTACTTCACGAAACTGACCTGGGTCTCGGAGGTCGCGGCCAAGGGCCCGACCAAGGCGACGGTGGTCTCGCACGAGGGCTTCCGCTTCGACCTGCGGGTCGTGCCGCCCGAGTGCTACGGCAACCTGCTGCAGCACTTCACCGGCTCGAAGGACCACAACGTCGCCCTACGCGAGGACGCTGTGCGCCGCGGGCTTTCGGTCTCCGAGTACGGCGTCACCGACGTCGAGAGTGGCGAAGTGATCACCGCTGCCGACGAGGAGCAGGTCTACGAGCGGCTCGGCTACGCGTACATCCCGCCGGAGCTGCGTGAGAACGCGGGCGAGCTCGAGGCAGCGCGGAGGGGCGAGCTGCCGGTGCTCGTCGAGCCGGGACAGTTGCGCGGCGACCTGCATACGCACTCGCACTGGTCGGCGGACGGCAAGAACACGCTCACCGAGATGGTCGCGGCCGCGAAGGAGCGCGGCTACGCCTACTACGCGATCACCGACCACTCGCACTACCTGCGCGAGGGCCGCATGGAGGAGCAGGCCAAGGAGATCGACAAGCTCGCCAAGAAGGTCGCGCCGCTCAAGCTTTTGAAAGGCGTCGAGGTGAACGTCAAGGCCGACGGAACGCTCGACGTGGCCGACGAGCTACTCGCCGGGCGCGACTGGGTGGTCGCGTCGATCCACACGGCCTTCGACCGCTCGCCGACCGAGCGCATCCTCGCGACCATGGAGAACCCGCACGTGCACGTGATCGGACACCTGACCGGCCGCAAGCTGAACAGGCGCGAGCCGATGGAGATCGACCTCGAGCGCGTGGTCGAGAAGGCTCTCGAGACCGGCACGTTTCTCGAGATCAACTCGCAGCCGGACCGGCTCGACCTTCGGGACGTCGACGCGCGACTGGCGGGCGAGGCGGGCGTGAAGATCGTGGTCTCGAGCGACGCGCACCAGGTTGCGGCGCTCGACTACGTCGACTTCGGGGTCGCGCAGGCCCGGAGGGCGTGGCTCACAGCCGAGCAAATCGCGAACACACACACGTGGGCCCAGCTGAAGAAGCTGATGAAGAAGGGCTAAGGGAAAGGGAGGACGATGCTGATCACGACTGCGAACGACCTGCCCGGCTACGAGATCACCGAGACGCTCGGGGAGGTGTTCGGCCTCACCGTGCGCTCGCGCAACATCGGCTCGCAGCTCGGCGCTGGCCTCAAGTCGATCATGGGCGGCGAGCTGAAGGGCATGACGAAAGCGCTCGTGGACAGCCGCCAGCAGGTGATCGACCGGATGGTTCAGGAGGCCGAGGAGCAGGGCGGCGAGGCGATCGTCGCGATGCGCTTCGACACCTCGGAGATGGGCTCCAACTGGACCGAGATCTGCGCCTACGGGACGGCCGTCAAGATCCGCAAGTCCTAGATGGGTGCTGCGGCGCCGCGCGCGGTCGTCTTCGACCTTTGGAACACGATCGCCGAGTGGCCCGCCGAGGCCTGGGCCGAGGTGCGGCCGAGCGTCGCCGAGCGCGTCGGCCTCCCGCTCGAGGAGTTCGACGCGCGCTGGTACGGCGATCTCGCTCACGTCCGCGAGATGGGGCCGCTCGCCGATGCACTGGCGGTCATCGGCGCCTCGCCGGAGACGTCCGCTGAGATTCTCGAGCTGCGGCGCGACGTGACGCTCCAAGGGCTCGAGCCGGTGCCGGGCGCCGCGGATACGATCGCCGCGATCCGAGAGCGGGGGCTCATGATCGGGCTGATCACCGTCTGCAGCGAGGACGTGCCGCTGCTCTGGCAGGAGACCGCGTTCCACGGGCTCTTCGACGCCGAGGTCTTCTCGTGCTCGGTCGGTCTGCGCAAACCGGACCCGCGGATCTATCACCTGGCCCTCGAGCAGCTCGGCGTCGAGCCGGGTGAGGCGGTCTTCGTCGGCGACGGCGCGAACGACGAGCTGGCCGGCGCCGAGCGAGTCG
>VAXD01000004.1:14632-15002 GCA_005884155.1 Actinomycetota bacterium
CTGTTGAACGTGGTCGCACCGGCCATGCCCCAGGGACAGTCCCTAGGACATCGCCAAAACGACACCCGGTCAGGCTGAGAATGGCTAACGGAGCGGGACTTCGACTCCCGGTTGTCCTCATTGGACACGGCCCAGGGACTGTCCCTCAGACGCGGCTCAACTGGTCAAGAGCGGCGTCGTGCAGCGCGACCCGGTAGCGCCAGAACGCTCTGCCGGTCGCGAGTAAGCGCTCGCGCAGCGGGCCGGCCAGCTCGGCGAGGGTGCCCCAGCGGGCACCGGCGATCTCCTCGGTGTCCTGCGGGGCAAGCTCGTCGTCCGAGGTCGTCGCAAGGAAGACGTGTGTCCGCCAAGGGACGTCGTACGGCTCGTA
>VAXD01000194.1:0-3356 GCA_005884155.1 Actinomycetota bacterium
TGGCCTGCACGTTGTGCGCGGTGCCGATCACGTTCCACGCCCGCGCAAGGACTTCGTGATCGGCCCGGCCCTCACTCGCAGCAATCGCGTCTCGCGCCTCCTGGAAGCAGCTCTCGGCCGCACCCTCGGGATCGGTGAGGAGGCGGATGTTGGCGAGGCCGACCCGGGCAAGCCACTCGACGTGGGGATCACCGGCCGCCTCGGCGATGAGCCCGGCCTCCTCGTAGACCTCTTGGGCGCGGCCGAGGTCCGCCCTGTCGAAAAGCACGTCGCCAAGCCCAGCGAGAAGCGTGCCGCGGCCGACGTCATCGTCGCTGCGGAGCTCGAGCGCCCGCTCGAACAGCCGGGCGGCGGCGGCCACGTCCTTCCGTAATCGCGCGGCCTCGGCCGCTGCGGTAAGCCTTCCGGCGGCCCGTTGCCCGAGCTCCGCGTCGGGAGCGCCAAGCTCCGCACCGTAGCGATACGCCTCGGCGAGGTGGAAGCCGACGACCGGCGCCTGGACTCCGAGTGTCGACTCGAGCCAGCGCGCGAAGCGCTCATGCAGCTCGACCCGTGACCGCTTGGGGATCGAGTCGTAGGCGGCATCGCGGATCAAGATGTGCCCGAACCGGAAGCCGTCGTCACCGGGAACGGTGGCGCGGTCGGGGCGGATGAACTCCTTGCGGACGAGAGTCAGAAGATGCGAGCCCACCTCGTTACGCGCCTCGACGGGCATGAGCTCCTGGACCGAGCCGCGATGGAAGAGCCGCCCCTCGACGGAAGCGCGCTCGATCACGGCGCGCTCGTCGGGCTCGAGTCGGTCGATCCGCGCGGCCAGCAGTGCCTGCAGGGTCGGCGGGATCTGCGGCGCGCCGTTTCCGTTGCCCGAATCGGCCTGGTGCGCGACGAGCTGTTCGACGAAGAGCGGGTTACCCTCGGCCGCCTCGGTGATTCGCCGCTTTGCCTCGGCCGGGAGGCCGCCAAGGTCCTCGATGAGAGTCTCCACCTGTCCCTGCGCAAGGGGCTCGAGCGCGACGAGGGTTGCATTCGGCTTCGGGGTCGACCAGGCGGCACGGCGCTCGAACAGATCCGGACGCGCGCTGCACAGGACGAGGATCGGTGCGTCGGAGGCGAAGGCGGCGACGTACTCGATCAGGTCCAGCAGCGTCGACTCGGCCCAGTGGATGTCGTCCAGGACGACCACCAAGGGCCGCTCCTGGGCCAGGGCCTCGAACAGCTTGCGGAATCCCCACGCGATCTCCTCGGACGAGGCCGTGCCTTCGCCGAGCGCTGCGCCGATCCGGGCGCGGGCCAGCTCATCGTCGAGGACGGCTTCGAGCTGCCCGAGCTCCTGTGCGATCTCGATCAGCGGCCAGTACGTGATCCCCTCGCCATACGACAGGCAGCGGCCCACGAGGACGCGCGCCTCGGCGCGCTGCACGAGCTCCCGGATCAGGCGCGACTTGCCGATTCCGGGCGGACCGACGACCGTGACCAACTGTGGCTGTCGCTCGGCGGTCGCACGCCCCAACGCGTCTTCGAGGGCTTGCAGCTCTTGCTCGCGGCCGACGAACGGGGCGTCGATCGCTCGGGTGAAAGCCGGGATGTCGGGCAGCAATTCGACCAACCGGAAGGCGGGCACCGGCCTGGCTTTGCCCTTCAGCTCGAGCGGCTCGACCGCCTCGGTGCGGGCAGCCGGGCGCACCAGCCGCTCGGTTCCCTCGCCCAGCAGCGTCTCTCCCGCTGTGGCGGCCTGTTCGAGCCGCGCGGCGACGTTCACCGCGTCGCCTGTGACGAGCGTCTCCCGCACGCCGGCGACGATCTCGCCGGTGTTGAGCCCGATCCTGACTTCGAGGTCGAGCTCGGCCACTCGTTCATGGATCTCGACGGCTGCCCGCACCGCTCGCAGCGCGTCGTCCTCGTGGACCTCGGGAATGCCGAAAACGGCCATGGCGGCGTCGCCGACGAACTTCTCGACCGTGCCGCCGTGCCGCTCGAGGATCCGGCGCAGCTCGGCGTGGTAGCGGGTCATCCGCTCCTGGATGACCTCCGGATCGGATTCGTCGCCCAGCGCGGTGGAGCCGACCAGGTCGCAGAAGAGGACGGTGACGGTCTTGCGGACGGCCACCGGCGAAGCGTACGACTGGCTACGAGTTTCGGCGAACCAAGGTGATGCCGTCGCGCACGCTCAGCATCGCAACCGGGACACGCGGGTCGCTCACCGGGGCACGCTGTATCCGGGCCGGCCGAGCGGGCTTCCTCGGCGGCCGGCCTGTCCGCCCTCGATGTCGCGCATCCCCGGGAGAAACAGCGCTGCGAGCGTGATCCCGGCGCCGACGAGCCCCGCACCTACCAGCGTCGCGCGCACGCCGACCAGGGCTGCAACCGGGGCGGTCAGCGCGAAGGAGATCGGGAGCAGCCCGATCGAGATCAGCCAGTCGAGGCTCGAGACCCGGCCGAGCATGCCGCTGCGCACGTGGCGCTGCTTGACTGTCGCCCAGACGATCGTGCCTGCCGTCTCGAGCGCGTTGAAGATCAGGCACGCGACCATCAGCTGCCAGGCGGCCGTGGCGAGACCGTAGCCAGTGATCGCAAGGGTGGCGACCGTCCAGGTCAGGTACATGACGCTGATGTCGCGCCGAGGGTGACCGCGCTGGCTCATCCAGAGCGCGGCTCCAACCGCGCCCACGCCACCCGCGGCGAAGACGAGACCGAGGTCGCGGGCGGAGGCGTGGAGCTCGTTCTTGACCATGTAGGGCAGCAGCACTTCGCTCGGGCCCAGGAAGACCAGGTAAGCCGCGGCCGCGGCCACGAGTGTCCCCCACAGCCACACACGCTTGCTGATGAACGACAGGCCCTCGCGCATGGCCGCGCCGTGCGAGACATGCTCCGTGACCTGCAGTTGCCGTGGCCGCAGCGCGAGCACCGCCAGCGCCGAGGCGCCGAAGGAGGCCGCGTCGACGGTGAACGCGAGCCCCGCGCTCGCCGCGACGAGCCAGCCGCCGAGCAGCGGCCCGACGAGCCGGAGAGCGATCGGGCGGACGAACTGGTCGAGCGAGTTGGCGGCGGGAAGATCCTCTGCGGGCAACAGGTCCGGCACGACCGCCTCGAACGCCGGGATGAAGAAGGCCGTGCCGCACCCATAGAGGGCCACGAGCGCGACGAGCTCCCAGAGTTCGAGGGCCCCCGCGAACACCAGCGCCGACAGGCACGCGACCGCTGCCGCACGCACGACGTCGGCCCAGAACATCAGCAATCTCCGGTCGTGGCGGTCGCTCAGAACTCCGCCGAACAGCAGAAAGGCCACCGTCGGGACCGTCATGCCGATTCCCACAATCGAGAGCGCCGCGGGCGCGTTCCAGAGCACGTAGGTCTCC
>VAXD01000194.1:3637-4082 GCA_005884155.1 Actinomycetota bacterium
CGCAGCGACTGTTCCTGCTCGGGCAGCTCGATGCCCTCGGCGACCACGTCGAGCTCGAGGCTCGCGCCTAGCGCGATGATCGCCGACTGCAGCGCGGCATTCTCGCCGGAGCCGACGAACGAGCGGTCCATCTTGAGGATGTCGACGGGGAAGCGGCTCAGGTAGCTCAGCGACGAATAGCCCGTACCGAAGTCGTCCATCGCGAGACGGACGCCGAGGTCCTTCAGCTCGCCCAGGCGCTGAACGGCGAAATCGGTGTCGGCCAGCATCACCGACTCCGTGATCTCGAGCACGAGCGACGAGGGGGGCAGCCCGCTCGTCTCGAGCGCGCTGCGTACGTCGGAGATGATCGAGTCGGACTGGAGCTGGCGGACTGAGAGGTTGACGCTGATCGCCAGCGGCTCGGTGCGCTGGAAGCGCGCCTGGAGAGCGGCGCCTTCGCGGC
>VAXD01000194.1:4300-6075 GCA_005884155.1 Actinomycetota bacterium
CACCCGGTAGCTCCCCTTGCTGTCTCGCTTGGCCATGTACATGGCCACGTCGGCGTTGCGCAAGAGCTCGGCGGCCTCGGGAACCGCGTCCTCGCGGTTGACCATGCAGATACCGACGCTCGCCCGCGGGAAGACCTGCTTGCCGTCGATCTCGTACGGGATCTCCAGCGCGTGAAGGATCCGCGCCGCGGCGTCGGCCGCCTCAGACGAATCGCTGACGCTCTCCAGCAGGACCGCGAACTCGTCGCCGCCGAAGCGGGCGACGGTGTCGGTGGGGCGAACCGCGATCCGGAGGCGCCGTGCGACCTCCTGCAGGACCTGGTCGCCGGCCGCGTGGCCGAGGCTGTCGTTGACGGTCTTGAAGTCGTCGAGGTCGATGAAGACGACGGCGATGTCCGGGAAGCCACGCTGCGACCGCATCAGCGCGTGCTCGACACGGTCGGAGAACAATGCGCGGTTGGCGAGGTTGGTGACCGGGTCGTGGAAGGCCTGGTGTGCGAGCTGCTCCTCGAACTCCTTGCGCTCGCTTACGTCACGGCTGTTCAGCACGATGCCGCGGACGTGCTCCTCCGCGAGCAGGTCCGTGTGCTGCACTTCGAAGAGGAGCTTCACGCCGTCGCGACGCGTCAGCCAGCACTCGAGCGTATGGGCCTCGCCGCCGCCGGTTCCGTCGCCGGCGATCAGGCGCTGGAGCCGCGGCCGGTCGCTCTCGCTCAGCAGCCGGTCGAACCGCGTTCCCTCGATCTCGTCGACTTCGTACCCGAGGACGCGCTCGACTGACGGGCTCTGGTAGGTGACGACGCCTTCGGCGTCCAGCACGGTGATCAAGTCGCTCGAATGGGCGACGAGCGACCGGAAGCGCGCTTCGCTCTGCCGGCGGTGAAGGTCGGCGGCGAGCGTCGCGCCCTCCACGGCGAGCGAGACCTGGAGCCCGAGCGCCTGGAAGCTGTTCGCGACCTCCTCGGAGACCTCGCCGGGCGAGTTGGCGAGCAGCAGGCCCCGAACATCGGAGCGGATCGAGAGCTGCGCGGCGAGGACAGTGTGGCCGCCTTCGAGTCGAAGCTGGCTTCTGACCTCCTGGGGCAGGTCGTAATACGGAATCCGCACGGCCTCGGCGTGCTGCCGGAGCCAGGCGAAGGACTCGTGGGGGAGCTGCCAGTGGGTGTTCTGAGACGAGGCGACAACTGCCGGTCCTGAGTCGTCCAGCAGCACGAGGTGAACGCAGATCTCATCGCCCAGGAGCCGCTGTACACCGGCGATCGCCGCGTCGTACATCTGCTCGTAGCCGGCCGCGCCGACGAGCTCGGCGCCGGCAACCCGCAGCGTGCGCTCGCGCGAGACGATTCGTTCCTCCGTCCGGACGAGCCCGGCCATCCTGGTCACAACGAGCAGGAAGAGCACTGCCGAGGCGACGATCAGAACCAGGATGTCTGGGTTCTCGAAGGCCTGGAAGAAGCGGATCGACGGGGCGATCAGGCAGGCGCCGCCCAGCAGCGAAAGCCGGACCCACGTGAGCCGCGGGCGTGAGTCGGTCGCCTGCTCCTCGAGCATCCGCATCGAGGGGTGCAAGGCGGCCGCGCCCCAGAGGATGTAGTACATCATCCAGCCGAGGTCGTAGATCAGCTGTCCGTGGTTGTAGGTGTTCTTGAGGATCGCGAGGTTGTACGCCGAGTCGGTCGCCAGCAGGCAGACGATGCTCCCCGAGAGGAGGTAGAACGAAGGCGCGCGCTTGCCGGTGTCCACCGCGAGCCGGATCGCGGCCGCAAGCAGAAGCA
>VAXD01000194.1:6095-8497 GCA_005884155.1 Actinomycetota bacterium
GAGAGGTGGATGTTGGGCGCGATCAGGAAGGTCCACGAGAGCAGGCCGACGCCGATCGTCAGGATCAAGGCGTCGATCAGCGCGGACGGATCCCGGCGCGGATTACGCCGCTTGATCAGCACGAACAGCCCGGCCATAAGGACCGGGTAGACGAGCAGGTAGAGCGCGTCGCCCGGCGACGGGAACGCGGCGTTCGGGTTGCTGTACGTGTAGACGTCGCCGCTGAAGAAGAGGAACTGGCCGACCGCGAAGAGCAACCACGCCGCTCTTGCCCGCGGCTTGTGCATCCGAATGCCCGCGACGATCGCCACGACTCCGGCGAAACCGACGGCGTTGAGTAGTGGTCCGTAGCCCTTGAAGGGCGGCACGAACATGTAGAGCCCTGCGAGGACGCACGTCCCTGCGATGAACCAGATCCACGTCTTCGAGCGCAAACTCGCCCGCATCAGGCCGCCCTCACCTTCGTGCGAGCGGGCTGCAGGTCGAAGCGGCTCGCGAGCCTCCCGAGCACGTCGACCAGCTGCTCGATCTCGGCGTTCGAGTTCGCGGCCGTCACCTGGATCCGGAAGCCGACTTCGGTCCTGGGAACGAGCGGGTAGGCCGCAAGCGTCACGTAGATGCCGTTGTCGAACAGGAAGCGCCCGACGGCGTCGACGTCCTCGTGCCGGGCGAGCGGGACCTCGACGATCGGGAAGCCCGAGCGGTTGGGGGTGTGTGCGCCGAGGCGGTCGAGGCAGTCGAGCACCGTGGATGTCTTGTGCCAGAGGTCGGCGCGGACGGCGTCACCGCGTTTCTCGTTCACGTCGAGCCCCGTGAGCGTCGTCGCCAGCGAGGCGACCGGCGAGGGGCCGGAGTAGAGGTACGAGGGCGCGGCGGTCTTGAGCAGCCGCTTGAGCTCGGGCGGGCAGGCCATGAAGGCGGCGAGCGAGGAATACGACTTCGAGAGGCCGGCGACGAGTACGACGTGGTCGTAGGTCTCGCCGACGTGCTGAACGATGCTGTTGCCCCGCATGCCGTAGGGACTCGTCTCGTCGGGCGCGCGCTCGCCGATCACACCGAAGCCATGGGCGTCGTCGACGTACAGCAGGGCGTCGTACTCGCGGGCCAGGCGGGCGAAGCCCTCCACGTCCGCGGCATTGCCGGTCATGCTGTTGACGCCGTCGATGCAGATCAGGCGGGGCGCCGAGCTGCGCTCCTTGAGAAGCCGCTCCAGGTCGTCCACGTCCTCGAAGCCGAACTTCTTCACGGTCGCGCCGCGGGCCGATGCGAGCTGGCAGCCGTCGTAGATCGTCTTGTGCGCCCGCTTCTCGAGGAAGATCGTTCCGCTGCCCGCCAGCACCGGGATCACCGACATGTGAATCAGCGTGATCGTCGGGAGCACCAGCACGTCCTCCGCGCCGAGCAGCTCGCAGAGGCGCTCCTCGATCTGCTCGTAGAGGACCGGGCTGCCCAGCAGGCGTGACCAGCTGGGGTGCGTGCCCCACCGATCCAGGTAATCGGGGACAGATTCGATGATCTCGCGGTCGAGATCGAAGCCGAGGTAGTTGCAAGAGGCGAAGTCCGCGAGCCAGCGGTCGCCGATCCGGATCATGCGCCCGTCGATCTCGTCGATCACGGCGTCCGTCATTGGATTCGAGCGCGACAGCTCGGCCAGATCCCGACAGGCGTCAAGCCAGCGGTCGATCCAGCGCGTGGCCGCAAGTGCGGACCGGTCCGTGCCGCCACGGTGCATCGGCCGAGAATCGGCAGCGAAGGCCCGAAGCTTTAGCCGTTCGAGGGGTTTAGCCTCGGGCCCGATTCGTCCGGGAAGCCTCTAGGAGTTTGGCCGCACCAGGGTCACGCCGTCGCGCACGCTCAGCATCGCGACCGTGACCCGCGGATCGCTCACCAGACGGTCGTTCACGTCGCGAATTGCCTGCGTGCTCTCCGAGTCGTCGCTCTCGTCGATCACGCTGCCGCTCCAGAGCGTGTTGTCGAACGCCATCAGGCCGCCAGGCGCGAGGCGCGGCAGGAGCGCCTCGTAGTAGTTCAGGTAGTTCACCTTGTCCGCGTCGACGAAAACGAAGTCGAACTCGCCCTCGAGCTGCTCGATCGTCTCGAGCGCCGGACCGAGGTGCACCGTGATCCGGTCGGCGTACGGGCTGGCTGCGATGTGGCGGCGCGCGACCTCGGCGTGCTCCGCCTCGAACTCGCAGGTGTCGATGTGACCGCCCTCCGGCAGGCCCGCGGCCATCGAGAGCGACGAGTAGCCGCTGTACGTGCCGAGCTCGAGAACGCGCTTCGCGCCGAGCGCGTAGACGAGCAGCTCGAGGAAGCGCCCCTCGATCGTGCCGGTGAGCATCTGCGGCGACTGCAGTGTCGCGCGCGTCTCGGCGGCGAGCTCCTGCAGGTAGTCGGGCGGC
>VAXD01000191.1 GCA_005884155.1 Actinomycetota bacterium
TGTTCGGCCCCGGCACGCGGTAATGAATGCGGTACTTCGGCCCGAGCTGCTTCGCCGGCGCGCGGTCGAGCATCGGATCGGGGCTCTCCTGGAACGCGGCCGGGAAAAAGCCGGCCAGCATCGCGACCTGGCCGAGCGCCGTCTGCATCGACTCGCCGCTCCCGCCGAGCACGATCGTCTTGCCGAGGCCCGGCCCCGAGATCGACGCCTGGTCGGGCCCTTTCGCAGCGGCTGTAACCGGCAGGGCAAGAGCGGCGAGCAGCACGAGCACGAACGAGAGACGCTTCATTTCGGCTCCTTTCGGATGGCTGCCGCCACTACACCGCGGGGCGCG
The DNA here is from genome assembly GCA_005884155.1 of Actinomycetota bacterium. GTDB lineage: Bacteria > Actinomycetota > Thermoleophilia > Gaiellales > Gaiellaceae > AC-32. The sequence goes on from VAXD01000191.1 coordinate 335, forward strand.
CGGTGGTTCCCCTACTCGTGAGCTGACCGTTGCCTAGGTGCTGGACGGGGCGGCGGCGAGCTCCTGAGCGACCTCGAACTTCTCCACCGAGAGAACCGAGCCGCCGGCGGTCTCTGCCGCCTGGTGCCGGGCGTTTCGCGCGGCACGCTCGCTGTTCTCGAGCGCCGCCGCGTTCGCCCACAGCGTGATGGTCATCGTGCGGCCGTCCTCGTAATCGACGAGGACGTACCCGCCGGCGAAACCGTCGAGGTGCTCGATCGCTTTGCCTGCCTCGCCGAACGCGGCTACCGCCTGCTCGAGCCGATCCTGCGGGACCTCGTAGCGTGCAACACGTGCGAACACGCCGGAACCCTAACGCGTCTCCCGGTGTAGGACCGGCGGTGGTGGACCGGCCACTGGATGAAACAGGGCTCGTCGAGCTTGCTCGGCGCGGCGACCTCCGCGCCTGGGAGACGATCGTGCGCGCACATCAGGGAATCGCATTCCGGACTGCCTACCTGCTCTGCGGGAGCTCCGCCGACGCAGAGGAGGCCGTGCAGGACGCCTTCGTGAAGGCGTACCGCGCGCTCGGCCGGTTCCGCCGCGGTGCCCCGCTCAGGCCCTGGCTGCTGCGGATCGTGGCCAACGAGGCGAAGAACCGACGGCGTGCGGCCGGCCGGCGCGAGGCGCTCGCGCTGCGCGTGGCCGCGTACGACCGCCCGGGGGACGCGGTCCCGTCCCCCGAGGCGGCTCTCCTCCGCGGCGAGGCGCGGGCGCGCCTGCTTGCCGCGGTCGAGCGCCTGCCGGACGAGCACCGCGACGCGATCGCGTGCCGCTACTTCCTCGAGCTCTCCGAGGAAGAGACCGCGGCCGCGCTCGGGATCCGGCGCGGGACTGTGAAGTCTCGGCTCTCACGCGCGCTCGAGCGGCTGCGCGCGGAGCTGGAGGAGAAGCCGTGAGCGAGCTCGAGCAGCGGCTGGTCGCGCTCGGGCGCGAGCTCGATCTGCCCTTCGAGCCGGAGGTCGCACCCGCCGTGCTCGAGCGGCTCGAGGGTAGGCGGCCGTTCCCATGGCGGCCGGTAGTGCTCGCGTTCGCCGTCGCGGCGATCTCGGTGGGCACGGCTCTCTCGGTCCCAGAGGCGCGCAGCGCGATCCTGCGCTTTTTCCACCTCGGCGGAGCCAGCGTCGTGCGGGTCGAGACGCTGCCGCCGGCGGTCGAACGTTCGCAGGCGGGCGGCCTCGGCGAGCCGCTCCCGCGCGCCGAGGCCGAGCGGCGGGTCGGCTTCCGGCTCCTGCTGCCGCCGTCCGCGGGCGACGCGCCCGTCCACGTGCTCCGAGGATCGCTCGCGTCCGTCGTCGTCCGATCAGAAGGCAGGACAGTGGTGCTCTCGGAGTTCCGCTCCCGGCCCGAAGCGCTGCGGAAGCTCGTCGGGCCCGAGACGACGGTCGAGCCGGTGCAGGTCGACGAGCAGCCGGGGCTCTGGATTGCCGGCGGCGGCCCACACGTGCTCACGTACTTCGACCGCGATTCGCGCTACCGAGAACAGCCGATCCTCGTCCACGGGGACGTTCTGCTCTGGGTGCGCGGCACACTGACGCTCCGGCTCGAGGGGCGGTTGACGAAGGCTCAGGCCCTCGAACTCGCTCGGCAGGTCCGCTGAAATCCCCCGCCAGGGGGAGATCCGGGCGGCCGCTTTGCCCGAATACCTGAATACGATGGCCACTGCGGAGCTCCACGTCGTCGAAGAGACCGAGATGGATCGGGTCGAAAGCTGGCGCGCCGAGGAGCTGATCCGCGCGGGCTACACCGCGAGCGACGCCGTCGCCTTGGCGGCCCGGCACGACATCGACCTGCACCACGCCGTCGAGCTGCTCGAGCAGGGCTGCCCGATCGAACTGGCACTCGACATCCTGATCTAGCGGCGCAGGCGTTTTCGCCCGCGGGCAGAATGTTCAGCCCGTGCTCGTCGCATCGATCCCGTCACCGCACAGCGGCGCGATCGATCTCGGACCGCTGACCGTCCACATGTACGGCCTGATGCTGCTGCTCGCGATCGCGGCGGCGATCTGGCTGACCGGCGTCCGCTGGGTCGCGCGCGGCGGGGACTGGGACCTCGTGCTCCGCGTCGCCGTCTGGGGCGTGGCCTTCGGGATTATCGGCGCCCGCGCGTACCACGACATCACGAGCTGGGATCAAGTCACGAGCCCGAAGTGGAAGGGGATCTTCGCGGTCTGGCAGGGCGGTCTCGGCGTCTGGGGCGGAATCCTGCTCGGCTCGATCGCGGGCGCGATCGTCGTCCGCCGCTCGGGCGCACGTATTCGCGACTTCATGGACGCCGTCGCGCCGGGCCTGCTCCTGGCGCAGGGGATCGGCCGCTGGGGGAACTGGTTCAACCAGGAGCTCTACGGCAAGCCGACGAGCCTGCCCTGGGGCCTGAAGATCGACCCTGCGCACCGCCAGCCGAACTACGCGCTCGACTCGACCTTCCACCCGACCTTCCT
>VAXD01000005.1:0-10531 GCA_005884155.1 Actinomycetota bacterium
GACCCCCTCCTTACCATGGAGGTGCTCTACCAACTGAGCTAAGAGGGCGCGCTCTCGATTCTAGCCCTGGTTCGGCAGGGCCGTTTTCGGGCAGACCGCGGCTATGGAAGACGAAGGACGAACCGAGACCGAACGCGAGCTCGAGGAGCCGAAAGAGGACAGCCCTTGGGCGAAGACTTCCAGCGGCGATGCAGACTCCGTCGTTGACGACGACGAAGACTGAGTAGAAGTGGGGGCGGGAGGATTCGAACCTCCGTAGGCTGAGCCGACGGGTTTACAGCCCGTTCCCTTTGGCCACTCGGGCACACCCCCGGGACGGTCGGAAAGTGTAGCCGGGTCGAAAGAAGCGGCCGCGCACCGTACGCTTAGCACGTGCTCACCTGCTCCAACTGCGGCCAGGAGAACCCCGAGGTCGCCAAATTCTGTCTCGCCTGCGGGCAGCCGCTCGACGCGGGGGCGCCGGCTGGGCGGGACGAGCGGCGGATCGTCTCCGTTGTCTTCGTCGACCTCGTCGGCTTCACGGCGCGCTCCGAGCAGCTCGACCCGGAGGACGTCCGGGCGTTCCTGAGCCCGTATCACGACTTCGTCCGGCAGGAGTTCGAGTCGTTCGGAGGCGTAGTCGAGAAGTTCATCGGCGACGCGATTGTGGCCGTCTTCGGGGCGCCGACCGCTTACGGCGACGACGCCGAGCGGGCCGTGCGGGCAGCGATGGCCGTGCGCGACGGCGTGAGCGGGCTCGGCGAGCTCGATGTTCAGGTTCGGATCGCCGTCAACACCGGAGAGGCGCTCGTCTCTCTCGGGGCGCGGCCGGAGCTCGGCGAGGCGATGGTTGCCGGGGACGTCGTCAACACGGCCGCGCGCCTGCAGTCGGCCGCTCCGATCGGCGGCGTGCTCGCGGGTCGAGGGACGTACGAGGCCACGCGCGACGCGATCGAGTACGAGCAGGCAGCGGCGGTCGAGGCCAAGGGGAAGACCGACCCGGTGGAAGCCTGGATCGCCGTCCGTCAGCGCCACGCGGCCGGCGAGCGGCACCATTCCGGAGATCTCGTAGGGCGTGGCCGCGAACTCGATGTCCTGCGCGGAACCTGGGAGCGCGTTTCCAGCGAGTCGGTCCCGCACCTGGTCACCGTCCTCGGCCCGGCGGGAATCGGGAAGACGCGGCTGGCCCAGGAGTTCGACGGCGTCGTGGAGGAGCTCGGCGGCCGCACCGTCCACGGGCGCTCGCTGCCGTACCGCGAGAGCAGCGCCTACTTCGCGTTCTCGACCCAGGTCAAGCAGTTGTGCGGGATCTTCGAGAGCGACCCGCCCGACGTCGGCCTTGCGAAGCTGCAGGAGAGCGTCCCCGACGAAACGGTGGCGCGGCACCTTGCGATCCTGCTCGGGCTCGATCCCGACGGTGTCGTAGAGGACCGCGAGGAGCTCTTCTTCTCCGTGCGCGTCTTCATCGAGTCGGTCGCGAGCGAGCAGCCCACGGCGCTTGTGTTCGAGGACATTCATTGGGCCGACCGCGGGCTCCTCGACCTGATCGAGCTGCTCGCTGCGCGCCTGCGCGACCTTCCGATCATGCTGCTGACCCTCGCGCGGCCGGAGCTGCTGGACAACCGTCCGGCCTGGGGCGGGGGGTTGCCCTCCTACACGGCGTTGCCGGTGGCGCCCTTGAGCCCCACCGAGGCCGCGGAGCTGGCCGAGCTCCGGCTTGGGCGGCTGAAGACCGAGGTGCTCTCGAAGCTGGCGGACACAGCCGGCGGCAACCCCCTCTTCATCGAGCAGCTCGCCGCGACGATGGCCGAGTCCTCACAAGCGGGAGGGTCGCTCCCTAGCTCGATCCGTGGCATCGTCGCCGCTCGGCTCGATGCGCTGCCGGACGCCGAGCGCGCGCTTCTGCTCGACGCCGCGGTCGTCGGCAAGACCTTCTGGCGCGGGGCGGTCGAAAGGATCGCGGGCGGCGGGACGGACGGGCTGTCGGAGCTCTTCGGCGCGCTCGAGCGCCGCGATCTGATCCTGCGTGAGACGAGCTCGATGATCGAAGGCGAGCAGCAGTTCAGCTTCAAGCACGTCCTCATCCGCGATGTCGCGTACGAGCTGCTGCCGCGCGCCGAGCGCCGCGACCGTCACGCGCGCGTGGCGGAGTTCTTCGAGGAGTCGACCGCCGAGCTCGGCGAGGCGGCCGCGGCGCTCGCGCGCCACTGGCGCGACGCCGGGGAGCCCGAGCGCGCAGTCGGCTACTTCATCCGCGCCGCCGAGCAGGCCGAGCGCGGCTGGGCGAAGGACCAGGCCGCGATCATCTACCGGGAGGCGCTCGATCTCGTCCCCGAAGACGACGCCGAGCGGCTCGGCGACATCCGCCGGCGGCTCGGCCTGGCACGCGCTGCCGCGGTCCACATCCCGGACGCGCGGCAGCTGATGCAGGAAACCTAGACGGGCGGGAAGTCAGCCGGCGTGACGTCGCCGGCGATCTCGTGGATCCCCTCGATCGTGTGCTGCCCGAGGTCGTCGGCGTGCGACCTGACCATCTCCTCTGTCGGCGCGGCGTAGACGCAGTACGTCATCACCGTGCCCTGGTCGTCGACGACCACGTGGCTGTGCTCCCACTCGATTTCCGGATAGGTCTCCTCGATCGTCTTGCGCGAACGGCGACCGACCTCCGGCATCTCATCTTCGGAGACGTCGAACTTGCGCACCACCATGAACCTGGTCAAAGAAACTCCTTTCAATCGGCCGGCTTGATGTTCTGGTTCACGTGAAAGAGATTATCGGGGTCGTACTTCGCCTTGATCTTGGCGAGCCGATCGTAGTTCTGCCCGTAAGCCGCCCGGATCCGGTCCTGCCCTTCGTCCATGATCATGTTCAGGTAGACGCCGCCGGCCGAGTACGGGTGCAGCGCCTCTTGGTAGCCCTTTGACCAGGCGCTGATGGCGCCGACGTTCTCCGGGTCGGGGTCCACCCCCGCCATGACCGCGCCCCAGTTGGCGTTGCGGTAAGCCCACGGCGTCTCGGTGGGGCCGACCTTGTGGGCCGCGCCGTTGATCGGATAGAGGTGCATCGTCGACTTCCAGGTCGGCAGCTTCTCTGACCACTCCGCGTGCAGTTGCACGGCCTCGTCCGGAATCGTCTCGACGAAGTCGGCGCGCCAGTACCACTGGTCGCCTGGCGGGTAGAGCTCGTCGAACGCGCCCTGGATCGCCGGGAACGGCATCTCCTGAACGCCGTCCAAGACCAGGCCCGGCTGTGACCGCGCCTCGTCGAGCGCCTTGCTGTCGTCCTCTCCGCCAGGGAGGCACCAGACGATTCCCGTGACTTTCTTCAGGTGCAGCTCTTCCGGGAAGATCGGCGCCGGTGGCACTGTCAGGAACGCGAAGAAGCCGTACACGTCCTCGGGGGCGTTGACGATGAAGTCGCGGTACCACTTGAGGAGATCGACGGTCTGGTCGAGCTCCCAGAGCATCGGGCCGGCGAGCACGTTGCTCACCGGATGGAGGCGCATCTTCATCTGCGTGACGACGCCGAAGTTGCCGCCGCCGCCGCGGAGCGCCCAGTAGAGGTCGTCGTTCTCGTTCTCGTCGGCGGTCACGACACTGCCGTCCGCGAGCACGATCTCGGCGCCGAGGAGGTTGTCGATCGAAAGGCCGTAAGTGCGGGACAGGTAGCCCATCCCGCCGCCGAGGATCAGGCCGCCCGCTCCCGTCGTCCCCACGATCCCGGCCGGTGTCGCCATGCCCTGCTCGTGGGTCGCCGCATCGACCTCTTTGAGCAGGCAGCCGCCTCCGATTGTGGCGGTGCGCGAATCGGCGTCGACGGAGATGCTCTTCAACCCGGCGAGGTCGATGACCAGCCCGTCGTCGACGCTGCCCAGGCCAGGGCCGTTGTGGCCGCCGCAGCGGATCGCGATGTCGAGACCTTGCTCCCGGCCGAACTTGACCCCGGCAACCACGTCGTCGACGTCTGCGCAGCGGGCAATCAGGGCCGGCTTCTTGTCGATCATCGCGTTGTAGAGCGCGCGCGCCTCGTCGTAGTCGGAGTCGCCCGGGCGGGTGACGCTACCGTGCAGCTTCCCCGCGAAGTCGTCGACATTCGTGTCCAGCAGCTCGGTCATGGCCCTCTCCCTCGGTCGCTTGCAGCGACTTTACTCAGCGCCTCCGGTCCCTACAAGAGGCTTACGATGACGCTGTGGAGCGGTTCGATGCGATCGTCGTCGGGGCCGGGCCGGCCGGCTCGACGGCGGCGCTGCGCCTCGCCCGCGGCGACGCGCGGGTGCTTCTGCTCGACCGAGCCCGCTTCCCGCGCGACAAGCCCTGCGGCGGCGGTCTCACCTACCGCGCGGTGTGCGAGCTCCCGGTCTCCGTCGATCCGGTCGTCGAGGACGTCGTCGACCGGGTCGAGCTCAGCTTGAGCTACCGGACCCGCGTCGAGCGGGGCGGGCAGGGGCCGCTGGTGCTGATGACGCAGCGGCACCGGCTCGACGCACACCTTGCCGAGCAGGCCGTCGCCGCGGGCGCGGAGTTTCGCGACGGCGTACGGGCGACCGCGCTCGAGCTCGGTGAGGGGCAGGCGACGATTCGCTTCGGGGGCTCGGCCGCGAGTGCGCCGGTGCTGATCGGAGCGGACGGCGTGAACGGGCTGACGGCGCGGACGGTCGGCCTCGGGGCGCGCAGCCACGGCGTCGCGCTCGAAGGGAACGTTCCCTACGCGCACACGCGAGAGGAGCGCTGGCGCGGCAGGGCCGCCGTCGACCTCGGCGCCGTCCCGGGCGGCTATGCCTGGGTCTTCCCCAAGGGTGACCACGTCAACGTCGGCGTCGGCGGCTGGGAGTCGGAAGGTCCCCGGCTACGGGAGCATCTCGAGCGCGCCTGCTCGGCCTATGGGCTTCCGTCGGGCCGGGTCGACGACCTGCGGGGCTACCGGCTGCCGATGCGTCGTGCCGGCGATCCGGTGCAGCGCGGGCGCGTGCTGCTCGTCGGCGACGCTGCCGCCCTGGTCGATCCGCTGTCGGGCGACGGCATCTACGAAGCCTTCGTCAGCGCGCGGCTCGCATCGGAGGCTGCGCTCGAGGCGCTCCAAGGCGGCGCGGCCACGCTCGACGCCTACGGTCCGCGGCTCGACGCCGCGCTCGGCCGCTCGCTCGCGGCGTCGTGGAAGGCGAAGTACGCCCTCGAACGCTCACCGCGCGTGATCTACGGGATTGCGCGCATCCCGCTCGTCTGGGGAGTGATCGCAGCCTTCCTGCGCGGCGACCTCGCACACCCCGGCGAGGCTCGCGGCATCGTGCGCGCGCCCCTGCGTCTAGTCGAGACCATCGGCTCAAGAACCGCCGCGTAGCTGCCGATCTGCTCCACGTGGAGCTGAATGCGGTCCTGAGCCGCGCCGTGCAACTCGGCGCGAGCGACATTCATCTGAAAATCGGCCAGCCGCCGATCGTGCGGCGGGACGGCGAGCTCGGCGTGCTTCCGGAGCATCCGCCGCTGACCGATCTCGACCTCGAGGCCGCTCTGGCCGCGGTCGCCGACCTTGCGCCCGCCAAGCTGCACGCCTTCCACGAGACCGGCGAGCTCGACATCGCCTACACGGCGAACGACCTCCCGCGCTTCCGCGTCAACGGCTTCCGCCAGCGCGGCTCGATCTCCTTCGCTTTCCGCGTGATCCCGAAGGAGGTGCCGAGCTTCGAAGAGCTGCGGCTGCCGAAGGGCGTCGGGCGGCTCGCCGAGGAGCACCGCGGGCTCGTTCTCGTGACCGGCGCGACCGGCTCCGGCAAGACCACGACCCTGGCCGCGGTGATCGACCACATCAACCGGACGCGCCGCCAGCACATCGTCACGATCGAGGACCCGATCGAGATCCTGCACGCCGACCGGGGTTGCATCGTCAACCAGCGCGAGGTCGGGCTCGACACCGACTCGTTCCTCGCGGCCGTCCGCCGCGTCCTCCGCCAGGACCCGGACGTGGTCCTGATCGGCGAGCTGCGTGACTCCGAGACCGCCGAGACCGCGCTCAAAGCCGCCGAGTCGGGCCACCTCGTCCTCTCGACGATGCACACGATCGACGCCGCCGAGACCGTCAACCGCCTGATCGAGTTCTTCCCGGCCATCAAGCAGGAGCAGATCCGCGCGATCCTGGCGGGCGTCCTGCGCGGCGTGGTCAGTCAGCGCCTGCTGCCGCGCGTCGAAGGCGGACGTGTGGCCGCGGTCGAGGTAATGGTCAACAACTCCCGCGTCGCCGACCTGATCCGCGAGCAGAAGGTCGAGGAGATCCCGGACGCGATCGCCGAGGGCGAGTTCTTCGACATGCAGACGTTCACCGACGCACTGATCGCGCTCGTGCTCGCCGGCGAGATCGACCGCGAGGTCGCGGCGAACGCGGCCACGAACCGACACGACTTCCTTGTCGCTCTCGAGCAAGCGCTGAAGCGAACCGCGGCGGGCATCGCGCACGACCGGCCGCAGTCGGAGGCGGCGCAGGACGAGCCGCCAGGACCGGACGACGACGGGCAGATGCCCGCGCTGCGGGTGGCGGGCGCCCCCTAGCGATGAAACGACTTGCTGCGGCGTTCATCACGGCCCTGGCGCTGGCCGGGTCTGCAGGCGCGGACATCTTCACGATCGTCCCGAACGGTCCGACGGCACCCCTTGCGGTGCCGAGCCCACTCGTCCCGAACCAGCCGGGGACGGCGTCGTTCTCGCTGACCCCGCCGACGGTCCCGCAGCAGCTCGCCTACCCGCAGCTGCTCACGATCTGGCAGCAGGCCGGCGCGGAGTACCAGATCCCGTGGCAGGTGCTCGCGGCGATCAACAAGGTCGAGTCGAACTTCGGCCGCAACATGGGTCCGAGCTCCGCCGGTGCGATCGGCTGGATGCAGTTCATGCCGTCGACCTGGGAGCGTTGGGGCGTCGATGCGAATGGTGACGGCGTCGCCGACCCGTGGAACGCCGAGGACGCCATCACCGCCGCCGCTCGCTACCTGGCCGCGTCGGGCGGCTCCACCGACATCTCGCGCGCGGTTTTCTCCTACAACCACGCGCAGTGGTACGTGGACGAAGTGCTCCAGCTCGCGCGGCTGTTCGACTCCGGCGGGGTGCAGACGACCTTCACGCTCGACCGCCTACAGGTCTCGCTCGACCAGGCGCGCTCCGCAGTCGTGCGCGCCAACCGCAAGCTCGTCGCGGAGCAGCGCGTGGCTCGGGCCCGTGGGGCGCGCGAGCGCTCGCTGAGGATCCGCGCAGCGAGGGCCGCGCTTCTGTCCGACCGGCTCGACCTCGAACAGCGGGCCGCGCAGGCCGGCGTCGCCCTTGCACCCGCGCAGGCACGGGTCGCCGCGTTGCGGAAGGCACTCGACCGTGCCCAGAGCAGCCTCCAGGACGCGCAGCAGCAGTCGGTCTCGTCGTCATTCTCGCCCGCAGCGGGGACGATGCTCGCGACGCCCGAGTACGACGGTAACTACGTCTTCCCGGTCGGTGGTGGGCCGTCCGTCGTCGTCGTCTCCCACTTCCATCACGACTATCCGGCCGCAGACATCCAGGCGCCGATGGGCGAGCCCGTCTACGCGCTCTCGGATGCGGTCGTGCAGCGAGCCTGGCGTTACCCGGACCCCCGTTGCGGGATCGGGCTCACGTTGACGACCAGCGACGGCAAGTCCTGGACGTACTGCCATCTCTCCGTGCTCGATCCTGGTGTCACGGCGGGCGTTTCGCTCGTGGGCGGCCAGCAGATAGGTCTCGTCGGGATGACGGGTGATGCGAGCGGCCCACACCTGCACCTGCAGCTCAACCCGCAGACGATGTATCCGCAGAGCCTTCCCTGGTTCCGCGGCTTCGCGAACGTCGCCTTCCGCTGGGCCGAGCCGGCTCCGCCCGGCTACCCGGAGGTTGCCGGCCCGGCGAGCTCCGGAGCGGGCGCTGTCTTTGCCGTCGTCCCCAACCAGCCGGACGGCGCGTCGAGTCCCGCTGTCCTCTTCACCCGGTAGGGGGATGACAAAGCCACCGAACAGTGCCGAAGGGGTGAGCATGCGGCTTGGCACGCTCCTGCCTCGTGCTGTGCTCATCGCACTGGCCTGGATTCTGGCCACGGCGGCGTTCACGCTGGCCGCGGACAAGACCAACATCATCGGCCAGCAGCCGGCCACGACGGCCACCGGGCCCGCCGCGCCTCCGAACCTGACCGTCCCCGATGTCTCCGGGCAGGCGTTCGTCTTCGCCAAGGGCCTGCTGGAGGACGCAGGCTTCGCCTGGCACGTCAGCGGCAGCGTTCACGGCTACGCGGGGAACCAGGTCGTCGGCCAGTCGCCGGCAGCGGGCACGAAGGTCGTCGACACCGGCGCGCCGACTGTCGTCGTGACCCTGGTCAAGGGCCGCTACGGCGAGCAAGGCGTTCCGCAGGACACCTCGAGCTACCGCGGCACGGCGATCAAGCTGGCGAACAAGCCCGCGGCTCCGGCTGCCCATCCTGCCGCCAAGGCCAAGCCGCCCGCCGCGAAGGCGAAGCCGCCCGTTGCGAAGGCGAAGCCGGCTGTCAAGAAGCGGAAGCCCGCGCGCAAGCCCGTCGCGCCCGTGAAGCGGCCGCCCGCCTTCCACGTGCCGGGGGCGCGGAAGGAGCCACTTGACGAGATCTCCCTTCCCGCCCGCGCCGAGAAGCTCGCGGCCTGGATCGCGACGAAGCCGAAGCGGAACGGCGCGAACGTCCACTTCTGGCTCTACCAGCACGCCTGGATCGTCACCGGCGCGAATTTCGGCTGGTGGCACGGAGCTCAGGCTCTCGAGACGCTGATCACGGTCGACCAGCGCGCCGAGCGCCTCTGGGGGATCGGCAACCGCAGCGAGTCGGTCGCCCGCGCCGCGCTCGCCCACGTGCGCCGCGAAGCGAGATGACCTTCGGCACGCTCCGCGCCGAGCGGGGCTACACGCTCGTCGAGATGCTGACCGTGATGGTGATCATGGGCCTCGTCATGACGGGGCTGACCACCGTCTTCATCTCTGCGTCGAAATCGGAGACCGACATGAACCAGCGGTTCCAGGCCCAGCTGACCGCGAAGGTCGGCCTCGACAAGATGCGGCGCGAGGTGCGCTGCGCGGACAGTGTCACCACCGCGACGCCGTCGGCCTCATCTGCGTCGGCGATCACGCTCGACCTTCCTACCTATTGCAAGACCGGGAGCGGCGCCGTCACCTGGTGCACGCGCAGCGTGGCGACCAACCGCTACGGGCTCTACCGGGCGGTCGGCTCGAGCTGCACCGGCGGCGTCCTGTGGGCCGACTACATGGTTCCGAGCGGCTCGGCGCCGACGTGCGGGACACCGACGGCGCTCTGCGTCTTCGCCTACACGGCAGGCTCGACGACCTCGCTTGCGCTGCTGCACGTCGACTTGCCCGTGAACCTGAAGCCGTCGAGGACCGTCGACCTGTACGAGCTCGCCGACGACATCGTGCTCCGCAACAGCTCCCGCTCCTAGTCCGTTCGAGGGATGCGCCGGGTCAAGCAGCGCCAGGCCGGCGCCGATCAAACACGCATGCGGCGCCGGCTTAGCCTGCGATTGTCGAACGAGCGCGGGATGGCGCTTGTAATGGCGGTTGGGATGACCGCGGTGATGTTGATCACCGGGACGACCGCGATCGCCTACGCCACGTCGGGCGCGAAGGAATCGGCGCAGAGCCGGTCCCGGCAGAGCGCCTTCTCGATGGCGGAGTCCGGCATCAACAACTCGATGGCGATCCTCAACGTCACCACGAACAACGCGCTCGACCCGGAGACGCTGCCTGCCTGCACCAGCAACCAGACGAAGTACTCCGACCCGACCGCGGTGCGCACCTCGACATCGACGTGGCTGCACAGCACCTTCCCGGATGGGAGCAGCGTCGACTACTGCGGGACGCTCGTGCGCAGCCAGGCGTGGTGGTACCTGACTTCGATCGGCAAGACGCGCAACCCCAACAAGGCCAGCGGCACCATCACCCGCACGCTCGAGGCGCTCGTGACCGTCACGCCCACGGTCACGCAGCCCCTGAACAACCCGGTTTGGAACTACCTCTACGCGGGCCACACCGGCAGCGCCTGCGACCAGAGCCTGCCGAACAACATCACCGGCGCCTCGCAGATGTACGTGGCCGGCAACCTTTGCTTGAGCCAGAACGTGAACCTGGCGGAATCGACCGTCATCGTAGGTGGCAATCTCGACGTCGCGAACAACGCGGCCGTCGGGGACTCTGTCAACCGTGTGCAGACGTACGTCGGTGGGAACTGCCGTTACACGTCGAGCGACCCCTGGGTCGCCTGCACCGGCAACCAGGACTCGAGGCACATCTACAGCAAGCTCTCGAGCGGCGCTGCGGGCGTGGACCACAGCCCGCCTGTCGTCGCCCCGCCGGCCGCCGACTACAGCACGTGGTACGAGAACTCGATTCCGGGGCCGTCGCAGTCGTGCGCGACCTCGAGCGGGACGCCTCCGACCTTCGACACGAATTACCCGGCCCGCGACAACAGCGTCGCGACGGTCACCGACCTGACTCCGTCGAGCTCGTACTTCTGCCGAGTCGGCCCCGGAGCCCAC
>VAXD01000005.1:10726-14172 GCA_005884155.1 Actinomycetota bacterium
CGGCTGGAACGCGACAACGAAGACGCTCACGCTCCAGGGCACGATCTACATCGACGGCAGCGCCAAGATCAGCAACAGCGCAGTCGACACCTACGACGGCCAGGCGACGCTCTACCTCTCGGGCACGCTCCGAGTCACCGGCAAGCTGTGCGCGTCCGTCTCTGGCAGCGAGTGCGACTTCTCGACCTGGGACCCGAACTTCGACATGTTCATGGTCGTCGCGAACGGCAGCGGCGGCCAGGTCAACCCCGGCGACAGCATCCAGATGGACAACAACTTCTCGTGGCAGGGCGGCCTCTACGGCACGAACGCGGTCGAGTTCGGCAACAACGACCATGTCGACGGGCCGATCGTGGGCAGCCAGATCATCCTCTCGAACAACCTGAGCACGAACGCGTTCGCGAACATCGCGGTCGTGCCGGTCGGGATGCCGTCCAACAAGGACGTCTACGCCCAGCCGAACCCCCCGCAGGGCTTCACCGGTTAGACGCTCAACCTGCGGCGCGTTCGCGCCGATAACGCGCTCGTGGACTTCGCTCTCGGCATGCTCGCGTTCTGGCCCGCGCTCGCGCTCGGGAGCTTCGCGAACGTCGTCGCGGCCCGGGTGCCGTTGCGGCGCTCGATCGTGCATCCCCGGTTTTCCTGTCCGAGTTGCGGCGCGGCGCTTGCGTGGTACGACAACGTACCCGTCCTCTCGTACCTGCTCCTCCTCGGCCGCTGTCGCTCGTGCTCGTCGCGGATCAGCCCGCTCTATCCGGCCGTCGAGCTTGCCACCGCGGGGCTCGTGGCCGGCTGCTTCGTCGCCTTCGGGCTGAGCGGTAAGGCCATCGTCGCCTCGTTCTTCTGCGCAGTGCTCGTTGTCTTGAGCGCGATCGACCTCAAGCACCGGATCGTCCCGAATCGGCTCGTGCTACCGGCGGCGCTCATCGTGCTCGTCGCGCAGACGGCGCTCGAGCCGAGCCCGGAGTGGGCGCTCGGCGCAATCGGCGCGGCCGGCTTCCTCTTCGTCGCGGCTCTCGCCTACCCCGCCGGGATGGGCATGGGCGACGTCAAGCTTGCGCTGCTGCTCGGGGCGATGCTCGGCCGCCTAGTGGCCGTCGGCCTGATGGTCGGGATGTTCGCGGCGCTCGTGCCAGGCGTCTACCTCCTCGCGCGCCACGGCTCAGCGGGCCGGAAGATGGGCATCCCGTTCGCGCCGTTCCTCGCGCTCGGGGCGATCGTCGCCCTCTTCGCGGGCCAGCCGCTGCTTGACGCATACCTAGCGCACTTCTAGACCCCGGACGTCGGCGCGAGCGCGCCGTTCGCGGCGGGCATGCTGCACAGCGCGAACGCGAAAACCCCAAGCAGCAGGCGTTTTCGACCCGGTCCCCTCTCGTAGCGCGTTGAAAACCTACCTCGCCCGGGAGCGCTTGCCTATAGGCGCCGGGGCCGGATGCCGATAACTCGAACGAGGTATTTCAATGGACCTCCCCAAACTGCGCACATCCGGCCGGGCCGGGGCGAAGCAGGCTGCAGATCAAGCGGCTCTGCCCGCCTCGTTCCCGGTCAATGAGCTCGCCGAGCTCGTCGCCGACCTGATCGAGTCGACCGGGCTCGTTTCGCCGGACCGGCTCGCGCCCGCGCGCAGCCGCGCGAAGCAGGGCAGCTCGTTCGCCTCGGCCGTGCTCGACGAGGGCATCGCGACTCCGGAAGGGATCGCACGGACCCTGGCGAGCCGTTTCCACCTGCCGTTCGTGGACTTGCCGCTCGTCGGCGTCAATCAGGACGCCGTCGAGAAGCTCCCGCTGCACGTGCTCGAGCGCGTGAACGCAATTCCGTACGCCGTCGACGACAACGTGCTGCGGATCGCCGTTGGGGACCCCGGCAACGTCCAGGCGATCGACGAGCTGCGGCTGGGGACGAGCCTTCAGCTCGAGCTCGCCGTTGCGTCGCGAGAGGACATCGCGAGTGAGATCAAGCGCCTCACCCGCGCTTCGGAGGCGTTCGGGGCCCGCGCGGTCATCGAAGAGGAGGCGGCGCTCCTCGGGGAGGAAGAGGAGGAGCTCGACGACCTCGAGGTCGACGACGGCATCTCCGACGTCCCGCTCGTCCGGCTCGTCAACTCGATCATCTTCCAGGCGGCCGAGGACGGCGCCAGCGACGTCCACTTCGTGCCGCAGGAGGACACGCTCGCCGTGCGGCTCCGGATCGACGGCGTGCTGCACGAGGTGCAGCGCATCCCGAAACGGATGATGCCGGGCGTCACGACCCGCCTGAAGGTGCTCGCGAAGCTCGACATCGCCGAGCGCCGGAAGCCGCAGGACGGCCGCATCTCGCTCAACGCGGCGGCTGCGGGGCGTTTGCTCGACATCCGTGTCGCGACCCTGCCGACGGTCGAGGGCGAGTCGGTCGTGATGCGTCTGCTCGACAAGTCGAAGAAGGCGCCGACGCTGACCGACCTCGGCCTGAACGAGATGGGTGTCGAGCCGTTCCTGACCGGCTCCGCCGTCTCCGCGGTGCTCGCCCAGCGCCTCGCGCGCAAGCTCTGCACGCACTGCTGCGAGATGTACTCGCCGACGACGGAAGACCTGATCAAGGCGCGCGTCTCGCCCGACGTCGCGGCCGCAGCCGACGGTGTCGTCTTCTACCGCAAGAAGGGTTGCCCGCGCTGCGGCCAGACCGGCTACAAGGGCCGAGTCGGCGTCTACCAGCTGCTCGTCATGAGCGAGAACCTCGAGAGCCTGGCGGCGGCGAAGGCGAGCCGTGAGGAGCTCGAGCGTGCCGCGATCGAAGAAGGCATGCGCACATTGTGGGACGACGGCCTGGCGAAGGTCGCCGCCGGACTGACGTCGATCGAAGAGCTGGCCCGCGTCACCACCTAGGGGTGGCACCGGATACAAGGTTTCCCTGCCGGACTCAGGCCGCGAGCTCCAACTCGTCTGGACGTTGAATCTGCTGATAGTACGAGTGCCACCAGTCTCGGCCACCGAAGGCGGCGCGCAAGTCGCCTTCGACGAGCGGAATCCGCGCGCGCTCGAGTCGACGAGACCGGCTTTGACTGGATTGCGAGCGAGGTAGCGCGCGGCGGCGACGAGCTGCTCGTCGGACTCGATCTCGCCCGTGTAGGGGTGTGCCTCGAACAAGTGCGCGCTGCGGCCGTGGCGGCGGTTGTGGTGGCGCGAGTACTCGGTATGGATCCACTGGAGCGCTAATGAGAGGCGGGCATCGGCAATCCGCACGAGGGCGTGGTAGTGATTGCCGAGCAGGACCCACGAGATAAGCGCGAGCTCGAAGCGATCGCAGCTGAGAGCGAGGCGCTTGAGAAAGTCCTCGCGATCTTCATCCGATAGGAAGAGAAGGCGGGTGTCGCTGCCGTGGCTGGTTACGTGGTAGATCCCAGCCTGGAGGTGGCGCGGTCGGCGAGGCATCGCTTGACCGTAGGGCCAACTCGTGCGCCGCGAGCGCCC
>VAXD01000192.1:0-2910 GCA_005884155.1 Actinomycetota bacterium
CAGCCGCCGCTTCTGGTCGAGGGTCAGCCAGCAGCGGTCGAGGTGGCCCTTGGTGTCGACGCGGTTCTCGAGCGCCGGCTCCTCCTGGCACTTCTCGAACGCGTGCGGGCAGCGCGGGCGGAACTTGCAGCCCCTGGGAAGGTTGATCAGCGACGGAGGCGAGCCCTGGATCGAGTGCAGGCGCTCGGGCTTCGGCCGGTCGAGCCGCGGGATCGAGCCGAGCAGGCCCCATGTGTACGGGTGCTGCGGGTCGTAGAAGATATCGCGCTTCCCGCCGTGCTCGACCACGCGGCCGGCGTACATGACGAGGATCTCGTCCGCCACCTCCGCGACCACGCCCAGATCGTGCGTGATCAGGATCACGGCCGAGTCGAAGTCGTCCTTGAGCTTGTCGATCAGCTCGAGGATCTGCGCCTGGATCGTCACGTCGAGGGCGGTCGTCGGCTCGTCGGCGATCAGGACGTCCGGGTTGCAGGACAGCGCCATCGCGATCATTGCGCGCTGGCGCATGCCGCCCGAGAACTGGTGCGGAAAGTCGTCGACGCGCTGCTGCGGGTTGGGGATGCCGACCTGGCGCAGGAGCTCGACGGCGCGCTGGCGGGCGTTGCGGCTCGAGATGTCCTCGTGCGCGCGGATCGCCTCGCAGATCTGCGCCCCGACCTTGTAGACCGGGTTCAGCGACGTCATCGGGTCCTGGAAGATCATCGCGATCTCGGCGCCGCGGACGTCGCGGAGGCGGCTCTCCGACTGCGTGATTAGGTCCTGGCCCTTGTAGAGCACCTCGCCCTCGAAGCGCGCATTCGTCCCGCGGGTGAGGCCGAGGATCGTCATCGAGGTCACGCTCTTACCGGAGCCGGACTCGCCGACGATCCCGAGGACCTCGCCGCGGTCGAGCGTGAAATCGACGCCGTCGACCGCGCGTACGATGCCGTCCTCGGTCGCGAACTGGACCTTCAGATCCTTGACCTCGAGGAGCCGCTCGGCCATTCGCTAGGTGGGCCTGATCCTCGGGTCGAGCCAGGCGTAGACGAAGTCGACCAAAGCGCTAAAGACGACGATGAAGAACGCCCCGTAGAGCGTCACCCCCATGATCGGCGGGAGGTCGAGGCTCCCGACTGACTGGGCCGCATACCAGCCGACGCCCTTCAGGTCGAAGACCGTCTCGGTCAGGATCGCCCCTCCGCCGAGCACGGCGGCGAAGTCGAGACCGAACAGCGTCACGAGCGGGATCAGCGAGTTGCGCAGCACGTGCTTCCGCAGGACACGTCCGGGCGACAGTCCCTTCGACTTGGCTGTTCGGACGTAATCCTCGTTCATCGCATCCAGCATATTCGAGCGCAGAACTCTGCCGTAGAAACCGATGAAGAGCACTGCGAGGCAGAACCAGGGCAGCACCAGGTGGTATGCCCACTGCACCGGATCCTGCGTCAGCGGCACGTACTCGCCGTCGGGAAAGAGCGGGTGCGCGGGCTTCTCCGCGAGGAAGTAGCGCATGACGATTCCGAGCCAGAAGACGGGCATCGACACGCCGATCAGCGCCAACGTCGTGATCACTCGGTCGAGCGCCTTGCCCGCGTTCACGGCCGAGATCACCCCCACGACGATGCCCAGGAAGAGCCAGATGATCGCGGCGCCGATACAGAGTGACATCGTTGCTGGGATCCCCTTCTTGATCTCGCGGACGACGTCCTGCCTGGTGTCGAAGGAGCGAAGGACGTCGAATTCCCCGTGCTTCCCCGGCACGACGCCGTTACCGGCCTTTTCCATCATCCGTACGTACTGAACGTAGAACGGCTTGTCGAAACCCCACTGGTGCCGGATGTTGGCCACGTTCGCCGGCAGCGGGTTCTTGCCCGCCATCCGCTCGGCGGGGTCGCCGCCGGGGATGAGGATGAAGACGATGTAGACGAGCACACTGACGCCGAACAACACCGCCACCATTCCGATCAGGCGTCTGATGACGAAGGCAAGCATCAGTGCTCAAGCCTCACCTTCGAGCGCGGGTCGAGCGCGTCGCGGAGACCGTCGCCGAAGACATTCAGCGCGAGCACGGTCAACACGATCGCGATGCCCGGGGCGAGCGTGAGCCACGGCGCCGATTGGATCTGGTCCTGCCCGCTCGCGATCATGTTCCCCCACGAGGGGTCCGGCAGCCTCACGCCCGCGCCGAGGAACGAGAGGCCGGCCTCCGTGATGATGTTGTTGGCGATGATCAGCGTGAAAAGGACGAGGATCGTGGAGGCGACGTTGGGCAGCAGCTCCGAGAACATGATTCGGAGCGGGTGCGCCCCCTGGCCGATCGCGGCCTCGACGAACTCCTTCTCGCGCAAGGACATGATCTGGCCTCGCACGGGCCGGCCGACGTAGGGGATCAGTACGTATGAGATGACCAGCGTCGGGATCCAGAGGCTGCCCGGCTCGATGTTGATGCCGAAGTGGTGGAAGCCGTCGATCTGGAGCGCGCTGCCGAGCGCGATCGCGAGCAGGAACACCGGGAACGCCCAGATGAGGTCGAAGAAGCGCGAGACGATCCAGTCGATCCAGCCACCGTAGGAGCCGGCGAGCAGCGCGAGCAGGACCGCGAGGAGGGTGCAGATCAGCGCGGAGCCGATTCCGATCTTGAGCGAGTTGACGCCGCCGTAGAGCAGCCTGACCGCGACGTCGCGCCCGAGGCTGTCGGCTCCGAGCACGAACCTCCCGTTGGCGTGCCACCACGTCGGCCCCAGGTAGTGGACGCGCCTGACCTCGAACGTGTTGGTCTTCGCGTTGTAGACGGCCCCGCCGCTGACGACCGGCGTCAGCTTTCCCGAGACGCGGACCTGTTCGTCTGCGTGGATGGCGTTCGGCCCGGTGTGCGCGATGTGACGCGCGTAGACCGGCGCGATCGAGCAGCAGATGACGATGAACAGG
>VAXD01000192.1:2987-4672 GCA_005884155.1 Actinomycetota bacterium
CGCCCGACGATCGAGACCTCGTGTTCCTCGGACGCGAGGAGCGCTGCGGTGTCGGTCGTGAGGTCGCCGGCGGACTCGGCCATCGGTCGCGCGCGAGTCTATGTCAGTGAGGGCGCCCGGAGGCGCCCTCACGACTGTCTTGCGAACGCGGCCTTACTTGCAGAGGCGGGCGAGATCGATTCCGTAGAGGCGCTGGATGTGGATGCACTTCTTCGGGACCGAATTGTTGAAGAACTCCGGGAAGACGCGGTTCGACCACGAAGCCCACGGAGCCTTCTGCATGATCTGCTTCTCGACCGCCGCCCACTTGTCGTTGACGGCCTTGGTCAGGACCGGGGCTGCCTTCAGCGCCTCGATCTCCTTGTTCGTCGTCTTGTTGGTGTACCAGGCGTAGTTGTTGTTGTCGGTGTCGGTGATGCGGTTGCCGTTCAGGAGGACGTCGAACCAGTCGAGCGGGTGCGGGTAGTCCTCCAGCCACCGCGCCCAGCCCGTGTAGTACGTCGTCCTCGGCAGGATGTTCAGCGAGGCGTCGAGCCCGATCGAGTTGAGCACGCTCGTGTAGTACTGCGCGGCCGAAACCGCATCCGAGACGTTTCTCGTCCAGACCGTCACTTTTGCGCCGCTCGCGCCGGCCTGGCTGATGAGACTCTTCGCCTTGGTGACGTTGTGGCTGAAGAGCGTCAGCTTCCGGTACGACGGATACGTCGGCGGGAGGACGTTCTGCGTCGCCTGGCCGAGGCCGCCCCAGACCAGCGTCTGCATCCGCTTGCGGTCGATCGCGTAGTTGACCGCCTGCCGGACCTTCAGCTTGTTGAACGGGGCAACCGTCGTGTTCATCCAGAAGTAGTACGTGTTCGCCGTCTGCCGCAGGATCAGCCGTCCCTTCGACTTGGCATCGGCGATCCGGTCGGGCGGGATCGCGCCGTTGCTGTAGTCCGCCTGCCCGTTGATCACCTGCTGCGTCGCGGCATTCGCGTCGCCGACCAGGCTGACGTCGACCTCGTCCGGCTTGCCGCGGGGGATGTACTTCGTGGGCTTGAAGTACTTGTTCCGCACCATCACGAAGCCGTGGTTCGGGTCGTAGCTCGAGAAGCGATACGGCCCGGTTGCGGGGATCGACCCGTTCTGGATGTCGGGCCCGGTCCCTCCCGGCACGGGCGCCGCGAAGATCAGCGCGAGGATCGTCAGGAAGTCGCCTCGCGGCTTGACGAGCTTGATGGTGATCGTCCGCTTGCCGTTGCTCGTGATGATCCCGGGGATGTTCCCACTCGCGGTCGGGTGCTCGGAGTAGGCCTTGGCTCCGGCGATGTCGGTGTAGAAGCCGACACCCTGGCCGGTGGCCAGGAAGCCTAGCTTGATCGCCCACTTGAAGTCAGAGGGCTTCACCGGCTGGCCGTTCGAGTACTTCAGGCCTTTACGGAGCTTGAACTTGTAGACCTTGCCGTGGTTCGAGATCTTCGGCATCGATGCCGCGAGCCCCGGCACGACCTGATAACCGGCCGCCCCCTCGACGTGCTTGTACGTCACCAGCGTCTCGTACACGTTCCACATCGCCCACCACGCCTGGCCCGTGTAGGCCTGCTGCGGGTCGAGGAAGTCGATCGTGTCGATCACCGCCCTGATCTTGAGCGTCGAATTCGCGCTCTGCGGCTCTTTGCCAAGCTGCGTGCCGGCGGCGCCGTACA
>VAXD01000189.1 GCA_005884155.1 Actinomycetota bacterium
GTCGCCCAGCCGGTTCGTGTCTCCACGGACGAGGTTCGTGGCCGACGACTGGAACGCGACGTACCGTCCGTTCGCGCTCAGGGCCGGCTCGGTGCTCTCGCAGCCCTCGTTGCAGCGCGCCTGGCCGCCGCGGCTCGTCACGCTCACGCGGATCGTCCGGTGCGTGCGCAGGTCGCGGACGAAGATGTCGGTCTGCTTGTTCGAGTCGCCGCGCACGAGGTTGGAAGCGAGCGAAGAGAACGCAACGTACCGACCGTTCGCACTGATCGCGGGGCCGCCGCTCGGCCCGTTCGCCTGCCTGCCGCGCGCGCCGACGCTGACTCGCGCCGTGATGTTGCGGGTGCGGTCGAATACGAAAACGTCGCTCGCCCGGTTCGTGTCGTGCGAGACGAGATTGGGCGAGTCGGAGCTGAAGACGACGTAGCGTGCGTTCGAGCTGAGCCCACCGGCGTACGAGCCGCCAAACGGGTCCGGGCCCGGCTTGGCCTGGCCGCCGCCGCTCCGGACGCTCACGCGCTGCACCGCGCCGGTTTGCCGGTCGGCGAGGAAGACGTCGTTGCGGTCGTTGGTGTCGCCAACGACAAGGTTACGGGCCTGCGAGTTGAAGAGGACGTAGCGGCCGTCGGCGCTCATCCCGGCCGCGTAGCTGTCCCTGTCGCCCTGCTGGCCGGCGCTCGAGACGCTGATGCGGGTCGTCGAGGCCGGGCCCGCGGCCGAAGCCGAGAGGGCGAGGGTGCCGAGCACGAGTGTTGCTACGAGTGCGACTGTCTGCTTCACGGTGTACCTCCTTCGCATGTCGCCTCACATGCTCGCGGGGCTCCGCAACGCGCCCGTCACGGGCACGTAACGGTTTCGCTACAGCCCTCTCGGCGTGAAGAGGGCGCCGTCGACGAAGCCCGGATCGCCGCCCCACACCAGCAGCGACCGGCCCGTCCAGACGCCGACTGGGTCGAGCCGCCCCTGCAACGGCGCCTGCGGAAGCGGTGACCAGCGGCCGGCCTTCGGGTCGTAGGCGAGGCCGTGCGGCGGGATCACGAGCGCGCCGCGCACGCCGGTCTCCCCGCCCCAGAGCAGCAGTCGCGTTCCGGTCCAGACGACGGCGGAGCCCGTCCGGCCGGAGCCCATCGGAGCGAGGCTCCTCCACTCGCCCGTAGCGGGCGAGTACGCGAGCGCAGTCGCCGGGGCGTTCTTGCCGCCGACCAGCAGAAGCTCCTTGCCGTCCCAGACGGCGGTCGCGCCGTTACGCGCTTCGGGCGGCGGCGCGAGCTCGCGCCAGCCCGTGCCCGGGCGGAACGCCGCCGCGCGCGAGCCCGAGACCACGATCAACTCGCGTCCGGTCCAGGCGGCCGGGCCAGTGAAGGGGGCAGGCGGAAGCCGGCGCCATGCGCGCTGAGCGGGCCGATAGGCGGCGCCTCCGTTGGCGGTCCAGCCGATGAGCTCGCGGCCCGTCCAGGCGACAAGCTGCGGCGTTCCCGTCACCGGCGGAGCCGGCACCGGCTGCCAGCCGAGGTGATAGGCGCGGACGGCGCTCGGCCCCCAGACGATCAGATCCTTCCCGGTCCAGGCCCCACGGAACGGGCCACGCAGGCCTGGTGGAGCCGGCAGCCGCCGCCATGTGTGCCGCGCCGGCGCGTACGCGACCGCGATGGCCTTCCCGGCGGAGCGGCCGACGATCAGCAGCTCGCGGCCAGTCCAGGCTGCGAAGCGTGAGCCGAGCGCACCCACCGGCGGGCGCGGCAGCTGCTGCCAGCTTCCGGCGAGCGGCTCCGCGACCGGCGCCAGGCTGCCGTAGGCGCTACGTCCGACAGGCCGGTCGACCACGCTCCCGCTGTCGGTCAAGACGTGCAGGGGCTCCCCGTTGAGAGTGAAGCGGACAGCCTTCACCGACGGGAACTGCGTCGCGGTGTAGACCACTTGCGCGAGCCGCAGCTCGAGGTCACGAGAGCCGGCGCCCGCCTGGAAGTCGCCCGTTAGGTCGACGTTCGCGACTCCATCGGCGATGGCGATGGCCACGAGACGGGTCCCGGCGGGAATCGCCGTCTGTATCCCGGATGCGCGCTCGGCGCTCGTCGGACCGGCGAGCACGGCGCGCAGGGCAGCGGTCGCGACACGGGGGGTGGCACGGTGCGCTCGCAGCACCTCCACGAGGCGGCCGCCGTGGGCGAACCAGACCTCGAACGAGCTCGAGCTGGGCAAGGAGCCCGTCAGCTGCGCGGGGCGGCCGGTCGTCGCCGCCGGCAGCGGCTCCCCGAGCGAGACCGCATGCTGCGAGCCGCTCGCGAGAAACCAGCCCGCCGCTCCGGCGGCGACGACGAGAGCGCAGACGACAAGCAATGTCTTCACACCCATCGTCTTAGCACCGTGGCGTGGACGCCTGCGTAACGGTTCCGTAACAGCTGGTCATCCCGCGGGCGTGAGGACGGCCCCGCCGGCGCTGCCCCAGACGATCAGCTGGCGGCCGGTCCAGGCCGCGGACTGCGACGGGCCCTGGACGGGGATCCGCGGCAAGGCAGTCCAGCGGTCGGCCGTCGGGTCGTAGGCGAAGGCGCGCATGACCTCGTCGCTGCCGATGACGATCAGCCGGCTGCCGGTCCAGAACGCCTGCAGCGGAACCAGTCCCTGGGGCGGACGCGCGAGCCGGCGCCAGCCGTTCGCCGACGGGTCGTAGGCCAGCGCGACACGCTTCGTGGCGCTTTCGTTGCCGACGACCAGCAGCTCGTGAC
>VAXD01000193.1 GCA_005884155.1 Actinomycetota bacterium
CAGGTCCTCGGCTGGGAGCTGAAAATTCCACTGGAAGAGGGCTTGCGCCGACTGCTGCCCTCTGAGGAAAGGGAGGCTGAAGCTGTTCATGTCTAGAAGGCTGATTCTCTTAACCCTCGCGACGATCCTCGTCGCTGGCTTGATCTCCGCCGGCGCGGGCGCCGGCCGCACGCAGAGCGCGGCCCGGTCCTTCAGCGTCGGCCTCTACGACGACTCGATGACGCTCGGGGCCCCCGAGAAGGGATTCCCGCTCATGCACAACCTGCGGGCGCAGGTGGTCCGGGTCACGCTCTTCTGGCGCGGTGTCGCCGGCACGAAGCGTCCGGTGAACCCGACGAACCCTGCCGATCCCGCCTACGACTGGTTCGCCTACGACCGGGCGGTCCAGTACGCGGCGAAGTACAAGATCAAGGTGCTCTTTTCAGTCGTCGGTACGCCCGCCTGGGCAAATGGGCGTCGGGCGCCGAGGTACGCGCCGACGAAGCCGAAGGACCTTCAGAACTTCGCCGCTGCGGCTGCGAAGCGCTACAGCGGCACGTTCAAGCCGACGACGGACGGTCCTGCACTACCGGCCGTCCACCTCTGGCTTGCCTGGAACGAGCCGAACAACCCCGTCTTCCTGTATCCGCAGTACAAGCGGGTGCACGGACGCTGGGTCCCCCTGAGTGCGTTTTCCTACGCTCAGATCTGCAACGCGATCTACGACGGCGTTCACGCGGTCCAGCACGGGGCGGCGAAAGTCGCGTGCGGCGGCACCGATCCACGCGGCAACAACCAGCCGCGCAGCCGGCGCGCCTCCATTTCGCCGCTTGCGTTCCTGCGGATGGTCAAGCGGTACCACTTGCGCCGTTTCGATGCCTGGGCGCACCACCCGTATGCCGCGCGGCCGAGCCAGAAGCCGACCACGAAGCCGCCGAGCGCGAAGACGTCGATCATCCTCGGCAATCTGGGTGACCTGGTCAAGGAGGTGACCCGCCTCTACGGCAACAAGCGAATCTGGATCACGGAGTACGGCTATCAGACTCGGCCGCCTGATCGCACGTTCGGCGTCTCCTGGAAAGCCCAGGCGAATTACCTCGCCCAGGCGTTCTCGATCGCGCGCAAGAACCGGCGTGTCGACATGATGATCTGGTTCCTGGTCAAGGACGAGCGGCGCCTTGGCGGGTGGCAGTCCGGCTTCTTCACCGCCGGCGGCCATCGCAAGCCCTCGTACACGGCCTTCAGGCGGCTCAGGCACTAACTGAGATGTCCGGGCTCAGGCACTAACTGAGATGTCCGAGGTCCCGCGCGCGCACCGGCCTGAACGGCAAGAGCCGGTGCGCGCGCTGCCCCCGGCGCCCCCGCCGGAACCGACCGACGTCCGGTCGGCGACGCCGCCGATCCTCCGCGCCAGCCATCTCGCGCCGGTCATTCGGCGGCTGGCGAGCATCGCCGCGCTCGCGGCGATGGACGCGGCCGGCATCACGGCCGGCCTGTTCGTCTCGCTTGTCCTGCGCGAGGTCTACTACGGACGCAACCTGCGCTGGGGATCGCTCTGGCAGGCGGAGACCGACTGGCTGCCCTTCCTGATCCTGGTCACGTTGCTGGTCTTCGCGCAGGGCGATCTCTACGCCGAGCGAGAGCGTCGACCGGGGCTCGCCCGTTTCGTCTCGTCGCTCGTGCTCGTCGTCCTGATCGCGCTCGCGTTCGGCCTTGGCACAGGCCACAGATTCTCGACCTACGGGCTCGCGCCGACCGCCTTCGTCTTGACGGCGGTCCTGATCTCGCTGCTCCGCGGCGCCTACGACACCCTGACGGGCGCTCTCCTCCGCCGGGTCGGCGTGCGCAGGCGCGCGCTGCTCGTCGGCGCCGGCGAGCACCTGACGCACCTGCACGAGATGCTCGGCCAGGGGCGCAGGGGCATCGACTACGAGTTCGTCGGGGTGCTGGCGCCGGAGCCGGACGGCCTCGATCTGCCGGTGCTCGGCGACCTGAAGGGGCTGCCTCGCGTGCTGGCGACTCAGCGCATCGACGAGGTGATCCTCGCGGACTCGGAGTTCGGCGAGCGCGAGCTGCTCGAGACGGTCGAACAGGCCCATCGCCGCGGCGTCAAGGTCAAGATCGCGCCGAAGACGACGGAGCTCCTCGTCCAGCGCGCCGACTACGTCCCCGGCCAGAGCGTGCCGCTCTTCGAGGTTCATTCGCCGGTCTTCGCAGGCGGCGAGTGGGTGCTGAAGCGCACCTTCGACCTCGTCGTCAGCGCCGCGGTCCTGGTCGCAGGCCTGCCGCTCTGGCTGCTGATCGCGGCCGGTGTGACGCTCAGCTCGCCCGGGCCCGTCCTCTATCGCGACCGCCGCATCGGCCTCGGCGAACGCGAGTTCGACATGCTCAAGTTCCGGACGATGTACTCCGACGCCGCGGAGCACCAGCCGTACCTCGAGCGCGAGAACGAGGCGAGCGGGCCGCTGT
>VAXD01000201.1:0-200 GCA_005884155.1 Actinomycetota bacterium
CTCCATGGCGTGGTTCGCGAAGATCCGCAGCGCCTGAAGCACGTTCTCGGTCGGGAGCAGCCGGCTTTTCGGCTCGTCCGCCCACAAGACGCCTCTGACCGTGCCGTCGGTGTCGTAGAGGGGGACCACGAGCCAGTGGTGATTCCAGGCTGCGGGGCCGCGTCCGTTGCGGACCGACTCGTAGACGACCTGACTGCGAT
>VAXD01000201.1:336-4377 GCA_005884155.1 Actinomycetota bacterium
GAAGAAGATCGCTGCCCTCGTCCCGGAGCTCGATCAGGACCTTGTCGAACCCGAGCGCCTCCTGCACGGCCTCGCAAACCGAAGTGAGAATCGCTTCCGTGGTCATCGTCTGCGGCAGCTGCGAGGAGACACGTAGAAGCTGCTCCAGCCCTCGCTGGTGACGCTCGAGCCGCTCCCGCTCCTCGGCCATCTCGAGGGCAAGTGCCGCGTGCGAGGCAAGGGTCACCGCCAGGGCCAGCTGCTCGTCTGTCGGACGCAAGCCGTCGTACGGCTCGCCGAACGACATGATCCCGAGGATCTCGCCGTCGGATCGCTCGAGAGGAACGAAGAGCTCGTCGTTCGGGTGCCACCCCTGAGGGCCGTCCACGAGCGGCTCGCCGTCTGGGACGAAGCGGATGCCCTTGTCGGTCGACCAGTCGAAGGCGTCGTTCGGGATGAAGTACGCCCCCGCACGCAGGAACCGCGAATGAAGGAGAGGCTCCCAGCTGTCCCAGTCATAGATCTGGCCGAGCAACGCCTTGCGCACGGGCGCGCTGCCGAACACGGTCTGCACGTAGAAGTCGTCCCACTCGGGCCGGTAGACGTTGAGTACGACGGTCTCGAAGCCGAGCGTCTTGGACACCGCGCCGGCGATCGTGTCGAGGACGGAGCCGATGTCGGCACCGCTGCGCACCGCGCGGCTGACCTCGAGCAGGCCCTGCAAGGAGGAGCCGAACTCAGCCTCGGCGACGGTTACATCGCCGGAGCCCTCTGGTCCGGTTTGGGTCTGCGAATTCGTCATCGCCGCAGCAGGCGCGTGCGCCGGCACTCGAACCATGCTGTAGCGGGTACAGCGGTACATCCCCCGGTTGGGTGACGCGGCCTTCGCAAAACGCTTGGGGCAGACTCCCGCGCGTGACAGCGAGGCTGACGCTCGTTCCGCACACGCACTGGGACCGCGAGTGGTACCTCCCGTTCGAGGGCTTCCGCGAACATCTGATCCCCACGCTCGACGAGGTGCTCGACCTGCTCGACCGCGGGTATCCGCATTTCCACCTCGACGGGCAGACCGCTCTGATCGACGACTACCTCGAGCTCCGCCCGGAACGCGAGCCGCAGCTGCGCCGCCACGCCGCGTCGGGTCGCGTCTCGTTCGGCCCCTGGCTCACGCTGGTCGACGAGTTCCTCGTTTCAGGCGAGACGATCCTTCGCGATCTCGAGCTCGGGCTCTCGCGGGCGCGCGAGCTCGGCATCCGGGAGACGCCGATCGGCTATCTGCCCGACCAGTTCGGCCACATCGGGCAGATGCCACAGCTGCTTCGTTCGGCAGGCATCGAGACGGCCGTGGTCTGGCGCGGCGTCCCAGCGAGCATCGAGCAGAGCGTCTTCCGCTGGGAGGCCCCGGACGGCAGCGCGGTCGAGACGGAGTACCTGCCCTTCGGCTACTCGCTGGGGATGTTCCTGCGAGACGACGAGAAGCCTCGCGCGCTGGCCGACTCGCTCGCGGCGATCTCCGCTGGGCTCGAGCCGTTCGCAGCGCGGCAGAGCCTGCTAGTGCCCACAGGCTCGGACCACGCGCCGCCGGATCCGACATTGCCTGAGCGGCTCGAGGAGGCCGCCCGCCGGCTCAGGCCCGGGCTCGACGCTCGAATCGGCTCGCTCGCCGAGCACCTCGCCTATCCCGCAGAGGGCGAGCTACCGGTCTG
This sequence comes from Actinomycetota bacterium, assembly GCA_005884155.1. Lineage (GTDB taxonomy): Bacteria > Actinomycetota > Thermoleophilia > Gaiellales > Gaiellaceae > AC-32. The sequence goes on from VAXD01000201.1 coordinate 2,022, forward strand.
TCGCGGTGAGCTCCGCTCGGCGGCGCGCGCACACTTGCTGCCCGGCGTCGTCTCGGCCCGGATCACGCAGAAGCAGGAGCGGGCGGAGGCCGAGGCGCTCCTCGAGCGGTACGCGGAGCCGCTCGCGGCGCTCGTGCCGGGGTTCGCCTGGCCGGAGCGCGAGCTCGAGGATGTGTGGCGGCTGATGATCTTGAACGGCGCGCACGACTCGGTGTGCGGCTGCTCGGTCGACGAGGTCGCGCATGCGGTCGACGCCCGCACGGCGCAGGCGCGCGACACCGCCGAGGAGATCGTCGAGTCGGCGCTGGAGGCGCTGGCGGCGCAAGTGGGTGGTGAGGGTGTCGTCTCCTTCAATCCGTCGCCCTTCGAGCGGGACGGCGTGCCCGGCCTCGGCTGGCGCCTCGACGCCGCGCGCCCGGAGCAGCAGCCGGTCAGCCTCACCGCCCGCGAGGGCCGGATCCTGGCCGGCAACCTCGAGCTCGCACTCGAGGACGAGCCGGACGAGGGCGACCTCTACAACTTCGCGCCGGGAGGGCAGGCGCGGACGATCGATCACTTCGCCCAGGACGGCGACGAGCTCGTAGGCACGTCGGAGGGCTTGGAGGTGCGCCTGCGCGCCACGCGGACAGACGGTGAGCCGTTTCTGCGACTCGACATCACGATCCGCAACGACCTGCCCGACCACCGCCTGCGGCTCCGCGTGCGACTGCCGCGCCCGGCTTCCGGCTCGGTAGCCGTATCACCGTTCGAGCTTGTTGTCCGCCCGTGGACATCGGAAGGAAGCGAGCTCGAGACAGCGTCGCCGACCTGGCCCGCGCGCGGTGCGGTCCTCGCCGGCGACACCGCGGTGCTGGCCAGAGGCGTCTTCGAGTACGAGGCGAGCGAATCCGACCTGGCGGTGACGCTGCTTCGCTGTGTCGGGACGATCAGCCGGGCGAAGCTCTCCACGCGGCCGGGTCCCGCCGGTCCCGACACGGCGACCCCGGAAGCTCAGATGCTCGGCGAGACCAGGCTCACCCTCGCCCTGCTGTCCGACGCGCAGCCGTCCGACCTCCTGCCCGCGTGGGAGCGGTTCGCGCTGCCGCTTCGCTCGGTCCGTGCGCGCGGGCGAGGGCCGCTACCGGCAACCGGTCGACGGCGCCGTAGAGGCGCGCGTCTGGAACCCAACGGCTTCGGCAGTCGCTGGCCACGTCGGCACGACCGTCTCGCTCGGACCGGCGCGGATCGAGACGCTGCGCCTGGCGTGAGGGTTCTTACGTAGACAGGCATGTCTGAGAAGCCCAGGCTGCTGATCCTGATCACGCTCGCGGAGGCCGGCGGCGCCCAGACCTCCGTCTCGCTCCTGCTTCCGGGACTGACCGGCGAGTTCGACGTGACCGTCGCGGCGCATGGTTCGGGGCCGTTGCGCGACGCTGCCCAGGCGGCCGGCATCCCCTTTATCGACCTCGAACACATGCGACGGGCGATCCGCCCGTGGCAGGACGCGCTAGCACTGCTCGAGCTCGTGCGGCTCTGCCGCCGCCTCCGGCCGGACATCGTGCACGCTCACAGCTCGAAGGCCGGCGCTCTCGGCCGGCTCGCCGCCGCGCTTGCCTGCGTACCCGTCCGCATCTTCACCGTCCACGGCTGGTCGTTCGCGGCGTACGGCGGCCTCCCGGGGCGCCTCTACCTGTGGGTCGAGCGCCGGTTGCGACGGCTGACAACCGCGGTCGTCTGCGTCGCCGCCGCCTCGCGCGACGTCGGCGTGGCTGCGGGGGCCTGCCGCGCGGAACGCACGTTTGTGATCCACAACGCGGTCGACGTCACCGCTTTTGCTGCGCCTGCCCCGCACGAGGGGGTGCCGCGAGTCGTAAGCATCGGCAGGTTCGCGTTCCCCAAGGATTTCGCCACCCTGGTCGAGGCACTCGCCGCGACGCGGGCGGACTACCGGGCAGTCTTCGTCGGCGACGGCCCGCTACTGCAGGGACTCGCGGCCACAATCCGGGAGCGAGGGCTGACGGAAAAGATCGACCTCCCTGGCAACCGGAGCGATGTCCCCGACATGCTCGCGTCCGCCGACCTCTTCGTCCTCTCCACCCGCTCCGAGGGGTTCCCGGTCTCCATCCTCGAGGCGATGGCGGCCGGCCTACCCGTCGTGGCTACGGACGTAGGCGGCGTCGCCGAGAGCGTCGTGGACGGCGAGACCGGGCTACTCGTCCCGTCCGGCGACTCCGGCGCGCTCGCATCGGCGCTCGACCGCCTCCTGTCGGACATCGGGCTCCGGCGGCGCCTGGGAACGGCCGGGCGAGAACGGGCGCACCGGCACTTCGACGTGACGGGCTTCCGCCTAGCCCACGTCGAGCTCTATCGCCGAGAG
>VAXD01000054.1:0-12024 GCA_005884155.1 Actinomycetota bacterium
CCGAAGGAGCGACGGCGCAAGGAGCTCCGCTGGCGCCTCCTCTACAGCGCGCTTGGCGCGGTCACTGCGCTCGCCGCGCGCCGGGCGGCCACAAAAGCCTGGACGGTCCTCACCGGCGAGAGCCCCCCACTGCCAGCCGCAGCACAAGCCGCATCGCCGCCGCAGGAACGACGCGAACAACCCGAGCTAGTGAGCCAGCGTTAGTCAAACCGCCGCCGATGCCGGCTCAGCCGGCGTCGGCCGAACCCACATCTTGGGTGGCGCCGACCGAGCCAATCAGGCCTCGGCACCCTGACGTGTCGCTGAGTGTGCGTAGGCCGCGGGAACAGTGCTCCATCGCACGGGCCCACGGCCGGAGCGCGCTCAGCGGCGCGAGACGGCGGCGAAGCCGCCAGGCGCTCAGGGAGCCGAGGTGGGCCGTGCAGGGATCGAACCTGCGACCTTGGGATTAAGAGTCCCCTGCTCTACCAGCTGAGCTAACGGCCCGAGGCGGCCGTAGTCTAGCCACGGTGAAGATCGTCTCGATCGTGGGCAACCGGCCCCAATTCATCAAGGCTGCGCCCACTTCTGTCGCGCTGCGGGAGCGCGGTTTCGAGGAGGTCGTGATCCACACGGGACAGCACTACGACCGCGAGCTGTCGCAGGTCTTCTTCGAGGAGCTCGGGCTCGACGAGCCTAGCTACCGGCTCGACCTGCGCACCGCCGACACCGATCTCATGCGCCCCGCGATCAAGGACCGCCTGATCGAGGAGCAGCCCGACTGGACGCTCGTCTACGGCGACACGAACTCGACCCTCGCCGGTGCCGATGCCGCGGCGGAGCTCGGGATCCGGCTCGCGCACGTCGAGGCCGGGCTACGCAGCGGCGACCTCTCGATGCCCGAGGAGCGCAACCGGATCGAGACCGACCGGATCGCACAGCTCCTCTTCTGCCCCGACGAGCGTTCCCGCGAGACGCTCGTGGCCGAGGGAGTCGAAGGGCAGGCGGAGGTGGTCGGCGACGTGATGGCCGACGCGACCAGGCTCTTCGAGCCGATCGCGCGCAAGCGTGCGCGGGTGGACCAACCAGCGCCGTACGCGGTGCTCACGATCCACCGGGAGGCAAATACCGAGCCCGCGCGCCTGCGAGAGCTGATCGCCGCGCTCAACGCGACCGGCTGGACCTTCGTCTTCCCGGTCCACCCGCGAACGCGCAAGGTGCTGGACGAGAACAGCATCCATACGGGGCCCGATGTGCATGAGATCGAGCCGGTCGGCTACCTCGAGATGCTCGCGCTCGTCGCCGGAGCGAGCCGGGTCGTAACCGACTCGGGAGGCCTGCAGAAGGAGTCGTACTGGCTGCGGGTTCCGTGCATCACGCTGCAGCCCTCGACCGAGTGGGTCGACACGGTTCTGGTGGGCGCGAACACGCTCGTCGACCCGGTCGATCCCTCCCCGCTTGGCCCCGCCCTCGAGAACGCGGCCTTTCCGGCCGACGCGCCGCCGCTCTACGGCGACGGTCACGCCGCCGAGAGGATCGCGGAGGCGCTCTATACGCTTCAGCCCCGATGAGCGAGATCGGGATCATCGGTGCGGGCTACGTCGGCCTGCCGCTGGCCGAAGTGTTCGCGAAGGCCGGACACAACGTCCTGCTCGTCGACGTCCAACAGAACCGCGTCGACCAGCTCAACCGCGGCGAGAGCTACGTCGGCGACGTCTCCTCCGAGTCGCTGAAGGAGCTCGTCGACGCCGGAACGGTGCGCGCGACGCTCGACTACGACGAGCTGCGCAATGTGGAGGCGATCCTGATGGCGCTGCCGACGCCGCTCTCGAAGCAGCGCGAGCCCGACCTTTCGATCGTGGTCGACGCAACCCGGGACGTCTCGAAGCGCCTCCAGAAGGGCCAGCTCTTCATCCTCGAGTCGACCACGTACCCGGGAACGACGCGGGAGCGCCTGCAGCCGATCCTCGAGGAGAGCGGGCTCGAATGCGGGAAGGACTTCTACCTTGCCTTCTCCCCCGAGCGCGTCGACCCCGGCCGCGAGGACTGGACGACCAAGACGACCCCGAAGGTCGTCGGGGGCATCACCGAGGACTGCACGCGGCGCGCGGTCGAGCTGTACGAGTCGGCCGTCGACACCGTCCTCCCGCTCTCGTCGCCCGAGGCGGCGGAGCTGACGAAGCTGCTCGAGAACATCTTCCGCTCGGTCAACATCGCGCTCGTCAACGAGCTCGCGCAGCTCTGCGACCGGATGAACCTCGACGTCTGGGAGATCGTCGGCGCGGCCGCGACCAAGCCGTTCGGCTTCATGCCGTTCGAGCCCGGCCCCGGCCTCGGCGGCCACTGCCTCCCCGTCGACCCGTTCTATCTCTCCTGGAAGGCGCGCGAATACGACTTCTACACCGAGTTCATCGAGCTGGCCGGCAAGGTCAACGAGAACATGCCGTACTTCTGCCGCTCGGTGATCTCACAGGCGCTCAACCACGGACGCGAGCTCTCGCTCAAGGGCTCGAAAGTGCTGATCCTGGGCGTCACCTACAAAGCGGACGTGCGCGACACGCGCGAGTCGCCGGCGCTGAAGCTGATCGAGCTGCTGCGCAACGCGGGGGCCGAGGTCTCCTACCACGACCCGTTCGTGCCGGAGCTCGAGGAGTACGGGCTCTCGTCCGTCGCGCTCGAACCGGCGGAGCACGACTGCGTCGTGATCGTGACCGCGCACAGCTCGATCGACTACGAGCAGGTCGTCGAGCAGGCTCCGCTCGTGGTCGACCTGCGCAACGCCACCGGCAGGAACGGCCGCGTCGACGGGAAAGTCTGGAAGTTGTGACTCGGGCACGCGTCGCAATCGTGGGCCTCGGCTACTGGGGCCCGAACCTGGCGCGGAACTTCGACGACCTGGCCGAGCTGCGCTGGCTCTGCGACGCCTCACCGGACGCGCTGGAGCGCTTCGGCACGCGCTACCCACAGGCCCGCGCGAGCACGGACTATGACGAGGTGCTCGCCGACCCGGAGCTCAACGCCGTCGTCGTCGCGACGCCGGCCGTTACGCATTACGAGCTCGCCAAACGCGCGCTCGAGGCGGGCAAGCACGTCCTGGTCGAGAAGCCGCCCGCGATGAACGCTGCCGAGGCCGAGGACCTCGTCGCGACCGCCGAGGCGACCAGGCTGACGCTGATGCCGGGCCACCTGCTGCTCTACCACCCGGCCGTGCAGGCGGTGAAGCGGCTCGTCGACTCGGGCGAGCTCGGCGATGTCTTCTGCGTCTACTCGAACCGGCAGAACCTCGGCAAGATCCGCACCGACGAGAACGCGCTCTGGTCGCTCGGCGTCCACGACCTCTCAGTCGTCCTGCACCTGCTCGACGAGGAGCCGTCGGAGGCTTGGGCGCACGGGAACTCGTTCCTGACTCCCGGCGTCGAGGACGTCGTCTTCTGCTACCTCCGCTTCCCGTCCGGGAAGATCGCGCACATGCACCTCTCCTGGCTCGACCCTCACAAGATGCGGCGGATCACCGTCGTCGGGCGCGAGAGGATGGTCGTGTTCGACGACATGGAGCTGGAGCGCAAGGTGACGATCTACGAGAAGGGCCCGTGGCAGCCGACCGAGACCTACGGCGAGTGGCAGACACGGACCGGCGACATCTTCAGCCCGAAGATCCCGAGCGACGAGCCGCTGCGGCTCGAGTGCAGCCGGTTCCTGGAGCTCGTGGCCGGCGAAGGCGACAGGCTGCGGCCCGCGCAGGACGGGCTCGCGGTCGTGCGCGTGCTCGAGCAGAATGACCGAGGTCGCCGAGAGCGCGATCGTCTACCCGGGAACGGTGCTCGGCGAGGGCTGCCGGATCCTCGACTACGCCGTCGTGGGGAAGCAGCCGACGCTCTCGCCGCGCTCGACCGCGAAGCGCGAGGACCTGCCGCCGCTCGAGCTCGGCGCAGGGACAATCGTCTCGACCGGCGCGGTCGTCTTCGCGGGGACGACGATCGGCGAGCGGGTGATCGTCGGTGACCAGGCCTGCGTGCGCGAGCGCTGCGAGATCGGCGACGACGTCGTGATCGGGCGCGGCTCGCTGGTCGAGAACGACACCACCGTCGGCGCCAGGACGAAGATCCAGGCCGACGCGTACGTGACGGCGTACTCGACACTTGAGGAGGACGTCTTCGTCGCGCCCTGCGTGGTCACGACCAACGACAACTTCATGGGCCGGACCGAGCGCCGCCACGAGCTGCGCAAGGGACCGACGCTCCGGCGCGGCGCGCGGATCGGCGGTGCGGCAATCCTGCTCCCGGGGATCGAGGTCGGCGAGGAGGCGTTCGTCGGGGCCGGCGCAGTCGTGCTCAGGGACGTGCCCGCGCGAGCGGTCGTCCAGATCCGCGAGGTGGCAAGGGACGAATTGCTCGGCTAGCGCTTGACGGTCAGCGCGTACGAGCCTGAGCCCGGCTTCGTCGCGATGACCTGGAGCGAGTACCAGCCGGCCTTCGTCGCTCGGTAGACGATCCGCTCGGGGAAGCCGGCCGGGTGCACCGAGCGCCGTAGCCGGGCCGAGCTAGAAGCGCCGACGAGCGTGCGCAGGCGGGGCTTCCAGAGCGCGAGCGAGAGATCGACGTCGAGACCCGCCTGGGCGACCACGCGCACGCGCTGGCCGCGCCGCAGGTGAATCCGGTAGACGTCGGTCGGGTCGTCCCAGTAGTCGACGGTGGCCCGCATCCGCTGGGAGCGCTTGCGCAGCGTCTTGCCGAGCGGGATGTCGTCGTTCGGCTCGAAACGGTCGCGCACCGGCAGCGGCCCGGTCCTCAGATCCTTGATGGCCGCCGCGAAGTCGAGCCTCCCCCAGCCGGTCGCGGCGTCGCGACCCGCGAGACACTCCGAGCAGCCGTTCGCAGGGCTGGCCGGATCGCTGCTCCGCTCGAGGATGCGCGAGACCTGGTCGGGCCGAAGGCTCGGGCGCAGCGCAAAGAGCATCGCCGCAGCGGCCGAGGCCTGAGCAGCGGAGAACGACGTCCCCGAGGCGTGGCGGTAGTCCTTTGGACCGCAGCTCGAGTAACCCTGGTCGACGCAGCCCGGGTTCTTCAAAGTCATTGACCGCGGGAGGAGCGAGAACATGTCCTCCCCGGGAGCGGCGAGGTCGACATAGAGGTCGTCGCGGTTGGAGAACGTCGAGACGTCGCCGTCGCGGGCGAACGAGCCGACGCCGAGCACGTGCGGCAGCGCGGCCGGGTAGCCCGCAAAGTGCCAGGCGCCGGCCTCGGGATACGGGTTGTTCCCGACGGAGGCGACGACAAGCGCGCCGCGAGCAGTGGCGAAGTCCACCGCGCGTTGCTCGACCGCCGAGAAGCCTGAGTTCTTGCCGTCCTGCGGATCGCGCGCGCCGGCGAGGCTCACGTTGATGACACGGGCCCCGCGAGCGACGACCCAGCGGATCGCCTGTGCCTCGGCCTGCGGCGAGACCGATCCGTCGTTCCGGACCACCTTCGCGATCAGCAGGCGCGCCGACGGAGCGAGCCCCGCGATCCCGCGCCCGTTGTCGATCGCAGCCGCGATCTCGCCTGCGACGAACGTCCCGTGGCCCTGGATATCGTCCGGGTGGCCGCCGACGAAGCTGCGTGCCGCGACGACTCGATCGCGCAGCTCCGGATGCGAGAGCTCGGCTCCGGAGTCGATCACGCCCACGCGGACGAACGGCAGCAACGGCAGCAGATCGAATGCATCAAACGTCTTGTCCTGAGCCAGGTACCACTGCCGCGAGGCGAGCGGATCGTTCGGGCTGAACGCCTTCGCGCCGCTCGGCACGATCAGCGCAAGCGCCGCCGCCGCCGCGACCAGCGCGCGCTTCACGGCACGACCACCAGCGTCTGCGAGATGCCGGCCACGAAGCCGTGGCCGATGGTCACGCGTGCGCGGTAGCTGCCCGGCGTCAGATCGACCCCGGCCGCAAAGGATCCGTTTGCGTCAGTCGTCGTGGAACTGACGGTAACCCAGTTCGAGCCGTTGAGGCGCTGGATCTGGACGTCGGCGCCGGAAAAGATGGGATGTTCCTGGCCGCTGACGGTGACGCCGTCGGAGCCGGCGCTCAGCTCGACGAGCGGCGCGACGGACACGCGCACGACGCCGCTGCGGAAGCCTCCGCTCTGCAGCCGGTAATCGGTTGGGACGGTCGGCCTGACGGTCACCGCGACGGCGCCGTTCGTCACCGTCACGCGCCCGGCGCTTCTCCACGAGCCGCCGAAGGGTCGCTGCTCGAGCGTAACGTGCGGCGTGCCGCGTGCGACACCGGTCAGCTGGCCCTGAGAGCCGTAGACGACGCTGCCCGACTGGGCGGTCAGGCTCAGCAGGCCGAGCCGGAACCAGGTCGAACGGAGCCCGAGGGCCGCGCGCACGATGGCGCCGCTGACGGTGCGCTGCCCGCGCGAGCCGATCAGCTTCACCGTCCGCACGCGCCCGGAGGACGTGACGTTCGCGCCGAAGTCGACGATCTGCCCGGGCACGTGGAAGCGCTTCGCGAGCAGAGCGGGACCGAACCGGAGCGGGCCCCAGTTGTGGTACGGCGAGAGGGTGTCGTAGGGGTCTGTGACCGAGACCAGGTACGGCACCGGCGGAGAGCCGGTCCAGACGTCCTGCACGTTCGCCGTGCGGCCCCCGGAGCTGGAGGAGAAGAACGTGTCGGCGAGCTGGTCGTCGTAGAGGACAACCTGGCCCGCAGTCTCGGCGACGGCCTGGTCGCTGCTCGGCTTCTCGGCCGCGATCCCGCCGTAGACCTGGCTCCGCGTGTCGTTGTAGACGTCGAAGTCGCCGCCGTGGAGGTGCGCGAGCGCGTAGGTCCGCGCGACGATCGCCTGGGCCGCCAGAGCCTGGTCCGGCCAGCGGTTCGGCATCTCCGACGGGACGACGCCGCGCACGTACTGGTCGAGCGGGACGATGTTGACGACCTGCAAACGCTTGCCCGCCGGCTTCACGCGCAGCGTGCCGCGATAGCCGCGGGAGCCGAGCGAGAGCGGCGTGGCACCGGGCTGGAAGAACAGCGGCGGCTTGAGCGCGCGTGCCCGCCCGGCAGCCTTGAGCTTCAGCTTGAGGTCCGGCCCGAACGAGTACGCGCCGGCTGCGAGCTTGTGCTTCTTGCCGGCGCCGTCGACGAGCGTGAACTTCGACGTGGACGAGACAGAGACGTTGCGCGCGGACGCCGCCAGCAGCACGCGCACGCGCTTGAGCTGCGCCTCGCCGAGGGTCGTCCCGGAGAAGTAGTGCGCGACGATCTTGTCGGCCGACCAACCGTGGAGGGCGTATCCATAGGTCCCGTACTGCGCGAGGCCGACCCCATGGCCCCACCCGTGCCCGGTGACGAAGATCGCCGGAAGCGCCTGCCGAGCCGCCGAGTGCTCCGAGCGCGCATACCCGTGCAGCGTCGCGGCGACGTGGCCCTGAGGCGCACCGGTAAGCCCGAGGGCGGCGAAAACGGTTGCTGCGAATTTGCTGACCATCGGCCTGAGTGTCGGCGGCGCGGGCGAATTCTCAAGACCGGCCGCAAGCCAGAGGTGAGAGGGTATCGCACCTTTCCGCTGGATTTGGCGTTCCTTACAACAACTTTTCGTTCAGTTTTACCTTCCCCGCATGCTGGGTACGGCGTTTCCCGATGGCTGTGGAGACGCACGCGCTTCCGCCCCGTTACCGCTCTCCGCGCCTGATCGGACGCGGTGCGATGGGCGATATCTTCGCCGCGACGGACGCCGTTCTCGGACGCGAGGTCGCCGTGAAGCTGCTCGCGGAGCGCTACGCGGCTGATTCGGGCATCAGAGAACGCTTCCAGCGCGAAGGAATGGCAGCCGCCCGGCTGTCCGGCGAGCCCGCGGCGGTCACGATCTTCGACGTCGGCGAGCACGACAGCCGCCCGTTCATCGTCATGGAGCTCCTCCGCGGCGGCTCGCTCGAAGAACGGCTGCGCCGCGACGGCGCGCAACCGCCCGCCCGCGTGCTCGCTTGGCTCGAGCAGGCGGCAGGCACTCTCGACGCCGGGCACGAGCACGGCATCGTCCACCGTGACGTCAAGCCCGCAAACCTGCTTCTGAACGAGCGCGGCGAGGTGCGCGTGGCCGATTTCGGGATCGCGAGCGCCGCAGGGCTCGACTCGATGACGCTCACCGGGACCGTGCTCGGCACGGCGGGCTACCTCGCGCCCGAGCAGGCCGCCGGCGAGCGTTCGAGTCCCGCCAGCGACCGCTACGCGCTCGCGGTGGTCGCGTACGAGCTGCTCAGCGGGCACCGCCCGTTCGAGCGAGAGTCGCCGACCGCGGAGGCCGCCGCCCACGTGAACGCGCCGGTGCCCTCGATCGCCGAGCGCTGTCACGGCATGCCGTACGCAGTCGACGCCGTCTTCCAACGGGCGCTCGCGAAGGACCCGCGGGACCGCTACGGCTCGGCGCGTGAGTTCGTCGCCGACCTCCGAGACGCGCTCTACCAGGGAGCGGGCACGACCGCGGTGCTCGCTCCGGCCGCGCCGAGAGCGCAGCGCGGGGCCGCGCTGCGGTTCGTCGTTCCCATCGCGTTGCTGGTGCTCGCGGCGGCCGTGGGGGCCGCGATCGCCGCGCTCATCTCCAGCGGCGGCAGCCCGGCCACACGCGTGCTTACGCGAACCGTCACGGGCCCGGCCGGCACGACGACGATCCGCCGGCCGGTGACGCAGCGGACTGCGCCGCCCCCGCCGGCCCCGGTGAGCGGCGATGGCCACACGCTCAACGACCGCGGCTACTCGCTGATGCAGCAGGGCAACTACGCGAGCGCGCTGCCGCTCCTGCAGCAGGCGGCCCGAGCCCTCCGCGGCACAGGCCCGTCCGACCCGTACGAAGCCTTCGCGAACTACAACCTCGGCTACACGCTCTGGCGGCTCGGCCGCTGTCAGACCGCGGTCCCGTACCTGCAGCGGGCCGAGCGCCTCGAGCCCAGCCGCCCGGAGCCGCGCCACGTGCTCAGGCGGGCCGAGCGCTGCTGAGCGCGCCGTAGACTCCGCCCGATGCGTCTCCTCGTCACCGGCGCGGCCGGGTTCATCGGCTCGAACTTCGTCCGCTACTGGCTCGAGCAGCGGCCGGAAGACCACGTCGTCGCCTACGACCTGCTCACCTACGCGGGCGTGCGCGAGAACGTTCCCGAGGCCGTGCCGTTCGTGCAGGGCGACATCGCCGACCTCGAGCTCGCGGAGCAGACGCTGGCCGAGCACGCGCTCGACGTGGTCGTCAACTTCGCCGCCGAGTCGCACAACAGCCTCGCCGTGCAGGACCCCGCGCTCTTCGCCCGGACGAACGTGCTCGGGACGCAGCAGCTGCTCGAGGCCGCCCGGCGCCAGGGTGTCGCGCGGTTCCACCACATCTCGACGTGCGAGGTGTACGGCGACCTCGCGCTCGACTCGGACGAGTCGTTCAGCGAGGAATCGCCGTACCGCCCGCGCACGCCGTACAACGCCTCGAAGGCGGCCGCCGACCACTACGTCCGCTCGTACTTCGAGACCTTCGAGCTGCCGACGACGATCACCAACTGCTCGAACAACTACGGGCCGTTCCAGTTTCCGGAGAAGGTGATCCCGCTCTTCACGACGCACGCGCTCGACGACCAGCCGCTGCCGCTCTACGCATCCACCCAGAACAGGCGGGAGTGGCTGCACGTGCTCGACCACTGCCGCGCGATCGAGCTCGTGCTGGAGCAGGGCGAGCCCGGCGAGACGTACAACGTCGGCTCAGGCGTCGAGCGGTCGATCGAGGAGGTCGCGGACGCGGTGCTCGAGCAGACCGGCAAGGACGCGTCGTTGAAGACGATCGTCCCCGACAGGCCCGGCCACGACCGGCGCTACCTGCTCGACTCCTCGAAGATCCGCGCGCTCGGCTGGTCGGAAGAGATCGGCTGGGACGAAGGGATCGCCGAGACAGTGCGCTGGTACGCGGACAACCGCGACTGGTGGGAACCGCTCCGCGACCGAGCGCCGGTCGACGAAGCCGCCTGGCGCTAGAAAGCACGGGGGAACCCCTGGTTCCCCCGTGAGCCCCCTCCTTTCGTAACGCCTCAGGAGTTCCCGCGCCTGACGTGCCGGCCAAGCTCAGTGCGGGTAAAGGTTTTTGTCGTTGTGTGCCTCCCGCCGGGCAAAGCCCGGCTCCGGCGGCCACTCGCCTCTACCCAGGGATGGTCTCCGGGCCGAGGCGTTCCAAGCAGGCGCGGAGGCCGTCTCGCCAGTGTGGTAGGCGCGGCGCTTCGGGGCGCTCGCTCCGCAACACCGAGTACGCGGGACGTGGGGCGGGGCGGCCGAGCTCTTCGGTCGTGATCTCGTTTACTCGCGTCTCGAGCCCGGCCTCTTCGAAGATCGCGCGGGCGAACTCGGCCCAGGAGCACTGGCCCTCGGCGCCGAGGTGCCAGGTGCCGTGCGGCAGCTCGAGCAGGTCGCGCGTCGCCTCGGCGAGGTGGCCGACGTACGTTGGCGAGCCGATTTGGTCGGCGACGACGGCGACCTCGTCGCGCTCGCGGCCGAGCTCGAGCATCGTCTTGACGAAGTTGCGGCCCGTCCAGCCGAACAGCCACGAACTGCGGACGATCCAGCCGTCGCGCACCTCGCGCTCGCCCTCGAGCTTCGTCCGTCCGTAGACGGAGAGCGGCTTCGGCTCGTCCGACTCGATGTACGGCTCGCGCGTCGTCCCGTCGAAGACGTAGTCGGTCGAGTAGTAGACGACAGGCACGCCGAGGGCGACTACGTTGCGCGTCCCGCCGACGTTCACTGCCTCCGCTCCGGCGGGATCTGCCTCGGCGCCGTCGACGTCGGTCCAAGCGGCCGCGTGCAGCACGAGCTCGGCGCGGACGGATAGCGGCCGCGTGACGTCGAGCTCCGCCCGCGTGCGCGCTTCGGCCTCCGGAAAGGCCTCCCGCAGCGCGGTGCCGAGCAGGCCGCCGGCACCCGTGATCAGGAAACCGCGTCCCGCTCCGACAGGATCGGCGATTCGGTGCTCCAGAGGTGCGCGACGCGCGGGTCGTTCCACGGGACCTCCTGCTCGTCGGGGTCCTCGCGGTCGTACTCCTCGGTCACGTGGTAGAGGAAGAGGCAGTCGGTGAGCGCCTCGTAGCCGTGCGCGTGACGGCCGGGGATGAAGACGGCCACAGGATTGTCGTCGCCGATGTCCTCGGTGAACGTCTCGCCGCTCTCGCGGTCGAGCACGACTACGCGCACCATCCCCTGCAGGCAGCAGAAGAGGTCGCACTGCCCGCGCTCGTGGTAGTGGAGCCCGCGAATCACGCCCTTGCGCGAGAAGACGAGGTTCGACTGGCGCACCGGCAGCGGCAGCTGCGAGGCGCGCATCAGCTCCATGAACCAGCCGCGCTCGTCCTCGGACCGGCGCAGGGGTATTAGCTGGACGCCTTCGACCATTCCTTATTGGCGCCGTTGGCACGGACGAAGTCGTTCACCTCGTAGTACGCCTCGATCGACTCACCCGCGTCGCCCCAGAAGCCCTCGAGCACGTCGTACTCCATCTGGCCCTGGCCGACGTACCAGTTGTTCACGTCGGTGATCTCGAGCTCGCCGCGGCCCGACGGCTCGAGAGTCGGCAGCACGTCCCAGACCTGTTCGTCGTAGAAGTAGATCCCGGTGACCGCGTACTCGCTCGGGGGATCGGCTGGCTTCTCCACGATGCGCGTGACACGGTCGCCATCGAGCTCCGCGACGCCGAGGTGGCGCAGGTGCTCGGGCTCGTCGAGCTTGGCGAGCAGGATCCGGCCGCCCCGCTCCTGCGCGCGGAAATTCTCGACCGCGGGCACCAGCGACTGCTCGACCACGTTGTCGGCGAGCATTACGACGATGCGCCCGCCGCGCCCGAACCGCTCCGCGAGCCCGAGCGCCTCGGCGATGCCGCCCGGCTTGTCCTGGTACGCGTAAAAGAGCCGGTGGATCCCGTGCTCGTGCCCGTTGCCGAGCAGCCGGAAGAACTCGCCGGCGTGCGTCCCGCCGGTGACGAGCATCAGCTCCGTGACGTCGGCCTTGAAGAGCGCTTCGATCGCCCAGTTCACCATCGGCCTGTCGTAGACGGGCAG
>VAXD01000054.1:12047-22757 GCA_005884155.1 Actinomycetota bacterium
AGGATCACGCCTTTGAGCGGCACGTCCATCGGCCGTGGATGCTACGAGGTGCGCGGCGCTTACGTCCTGCTAACAGGAGTCCACTACGTTAGTTGCGTGCGTTACTCGTTCCCGCTTCTGATGACCGCTGCGATTCTCGTTCCCGGCGGCGCCGCGCGCGGCGAACGCATCGGGGCCGCCACGCCTCTCCTGACCTTCTCGGTCCACTACCGCGCCAACGGCTCGGTTGCGGGCGATGGAGGAATCTGCGCCGCAGGCCCAGGCGGGCACAGCTTCCGGGTGACCGACCCGTACGAGGACGATACGCCCAGCTGGTCGCCGGACGGCAATCGGATTGCCTTCGCGCGTTTCTGGGACCGGGGCAACCCACCGGGGCGCCACGACGAGGTCTCGGACATTCTCATCGGGGACGCGCAGGGAAGGCACTTGCGAAATCTCTCAGTCGCGTCAGGGGTAGGTGGGAACGCGAACGTTGGCCCTGTCTGGTCCCCGGACGGGACGAAGCTGGCGTTCGTCGGTGGCTGGTACGGCGATCGTGAACGCAGACGGGAGCGGCGGTCGCGAATTGCGCACCTTCGGATATCCCACCACCTGGCCTGGCCCGCTGTCTTGGTCGCCGGACGGCCAGCGCCTGCTCTTTGGGATCTCGGGGGAGATCCGCGTGATCGACGTCGACGGCTCTCACGAACAAACGCTGATCCCTTCAGGCTTCGGCGGCGTCTGGTCCCCGGACGGCCAGCACATCGCGTATCTCCGCCTCGAGCAGGACTCGACGCTGAGCCTGGTCGTCGCCAACGCGGACGGCAGCGATCCGAAGGTGCTCGTGGACAGCGTCGCACGCTCCGGCAATCCGGCCTGGTCACCTGACGGGGAGTGGATAGCCGTCGCGGGCCCGGTCGAGAACAGGATCCTCGAGATCCATCCCGACGGAACCGACATACACGTCGTCCAGACGGGGTTGCTCCCTGTTGCTCAACCGGCCTGGCGCCCGGCCGCGGCGCTTCCGCGGAACCGGCGGCCCTGCGCGATCGTCGGCACGAGCCGCGCCAACGTGCTGCGGGGGACGAACCGTGGCGACCTGATCCTCGGCGAAGGGGGTAACGACACGATCTACGGGCTCGGCGGCGACGACACGATCGACGGCGGGAGCGGCCACGACCGCATCTACGGCGGTACGGGCCGAGACCTCTTCGGCGCGCAGGACGGCACGCGCGACCTGGTCGCCGGCGGTCTCGGCTTTGACAGCGCGTACTTCGACAAGCGAGACCGCCTTACGTCGATCGAGCTGAACGAGAAAACCGGCGGAAAGCCCTAGAAAGCGCCCCCGGCGGCACTAAGCTAGCGGTTGCTAACTTAACTGGGAGCACGAGGCCGTGGGGAACCAAGCGCGGCTTCGCTACGTTCAACCAAGCAGATGCGAAAGCGAGACGACATCGACAGGCTGCATGACGAGATCAGGGAGCTCGTGGACGACCTCTGGCAGGTTCCGCGCTTTGTCGCGGGGCGGCGCGGCTTCCGGCCGAACGTCGACTGCATCCGCAGCGACGATCCGCCTGCGCTCCACGTGATCGTGGAGCTGCCGGGAGTCGACCCCGCCTCGATTCGAGTCGTCGCAGCCGACCGCGTACTCGTGGTCGCCGGCGAGCGCTGCCGGCCCCCGCTGAACGGGCGCTACCAGCAGATGGAGCTCGAGTACGGGGCCTTCCAGCGCCGGATCTCGCTGACGGAGCCGGTCGACACGGCCGCCGCGAACGCGCGCTACGAGCAGGGCCTGCTCGTCGTCGAGCTGCCGATCGCCAAGAAGGCGCCGCAGCGCGCGCGAGTCACGATTTCGATCGGAGGCGTCCGGTGAGCGAGCTCACATTCGACGAGCAGATCGAGCAGGGCGAGATCGAGATCCCGTCGACGCTGCCAGTGCTGCCTCTGAAGGAGACGGTCGTCTTCCCGCAGTCGGTCTCGCCGCTCGCGATCGGGCAGGAGCGCTCCGTCAAGCTCGTGGACGACGTCGTCGCGGGCGAGCGGATGCTCGCGCTCGTGACGGTGCGCGACCCTGAGGCGGACCCGCCGGGCTGGGACGACCTGCACGAGATCGGGACGGCCGCGGTCGTCCACAAGATGATCCGCGTCCCCGACGGGTCGCTGCGGATCCTGGTCCAGGGCGTCGGCCGCATCCGGCTCGAGCGCCGCATCCAGGACGAGCCGTACCTGGTCGGCGAGTTCGCGCCGGTGCCGGACGTCGTCGAGGAGACGCCGGAGCTCGAGGCGCTCACGCGCAGCGTGCAGACCGAGTTCGGCCGGCTGATCTCGCTCGTTCCGTACCTGCCGGCCGAGCTCGAGATCGCCGCCGCGAACGTGGACGACCCGAGCGCGCTCTCGCACCTCGTCGCCTCGACGCTGAGGCTGAAGACCGAGGAGAAGCAGCGCCTGCTCGAGGAAGCCGACGTCGCCGCGCGCCTGCGCGACGTGCTCGGGATCCTCGGCCGCGAACTGGAGGTCGTCGAGCTCGGCTCGAAGATCCAGTCGCAGGTCCAGTCCGAGATGGAGAAGGGCCAGCGTGAGTTCTTCCTGCGCCAGCAGCTGAAGGCGATCCAGGAGGAGCTCGGCGAGGGCGACGAGCAGCAGGCCGAGGTGGCCGAGCTGCGCGGCCAGATCGAGGAAAAGAACCTTCCGGAGGAGGCGCGCAAGGCCGCCGACCGTGAGCTGGCACGGCTGGAGAAGCTGCCGCCGGCCGCGGCCGAGTACGGCGTCATCCGCACCTACCTCGACTGGATCCTCTCGCTCCCGTGGAGCGAGACGACCGAGGACAACCTCGACCTCGAGCACGCGCGTGAGGTGCTCGACGAGGACCACTACGACCTCGAGAAGGTCAAGGACCGGATCCTCGAGTACCTCGCCGTCTCGAAGCTCAAGAACGACCTTTCCGGCCCGATCCTCTGCTTCGTCGGCCCGCCCGGGGTCGGCAAGACGTCGCTCGGCCAGTCGATCGCGCGCACGACCGGGCGCAAGTTCGTCCGCATCTCAGTCGGCGGCGTGCGCGACGAAGCCGAGATCCGCGGCCACCGGCGTACCTACATCGGCGCGATGCCGGGCACGATCATCCGCTCGCTGCGCGACGCCGAGTCGAAGAACCCGGTGCTGCTGATCGACGAGATCGACAAGATGGGCGCCGATTTCCGCGGCGACCCCGCGAGCGCGATGCTCGAGGTGCTCGACCCCGAGCAGAACAAGCACTTTCGCGACCACTACCTCGACCTGCCGTTCGACCTCTCGAAGGTGCTCTTCATCTGCACCGCGAACCAACTCGAGACGATCCCGGGCCCGCTGCTCGACCGCATGGACATCATCCAGCTCTCGGGCTACACCGAGGACGAGAAGCTCGGGATCGCGCGCAAGTACCTCGTGCCGAAGCAGCTCGAAGCGCACGGGCTGACCGCGGAGCGACTGACGATCGGC
This sequence comes from Actinomycetota bacterium, assembly GCA_005884155.1. Lineage (GTDB taxonomy): Bacteria > Actinomycetota > Thermoleophilia > Gaiellales > Gaiellaceae > AC-32. The sequence continues at coordinate 15,501 of VAXD01000054.1, forward strand.
GACGATGTCCTGAGCGTCGTGACCCGCGAGTACACGCGCGAGGCCGGCGTCCGCAACCTCGAGCGCCGGATCGCCGACCTCTGCCGCAAGGCCGCGCGCGAGATCGCCGAGGGCAAGGCCGAGACGGTCGTGGTCGACGAGGAGACCGCACGCTCTTGGCTCGGGCCGCGCCGCTTCCCGGCCGACGCGCGCAAGCGCACCGCCGATCCAGGCGTCGCAACCGGCCTCGCGTACACGCCCGTCGGAGGAGACGTCCTCTTCATCGAGGCGACCGCCTACCCGGGGAAGGGCCGGCTGACGATCACCGGCCAGCTCGGCGAGGTCATGCAGGAGTCGGCGCAGGCAGCGCTCTCGTGGGTGCGCGCGCACGCGACCGAGCTGGGCGTCCCGAAGGACTGGTTCGCGGAGCACGACGTCCACATCCACGTGCCCGCCGGCGCGGTGCCGAAGGACGGGCCGTCGGCCGGGATCACCATCGCCACCGCGATCGCCTCGCTTGTGCTCGACAAGCCGGTCGCCGAAGACCTCGGCATGACCGGTGAGATCACGCTTACGGGGCAGGTGCTGCCGATCGGCGGGATCCGGGAGAAGGTGCTCGCCGCGCAGCGCGCCGGCCTGAAGCGGGTCGTCCTGCCGCGCGAGAACGAGCCCGACCTGGCCGAGCTACCCGACGAGACGCGCCAGGAGGTCGAGTTCATCCTGGTCGACTCGATCGGGGAGGTCTTCGAGGTGGCCCTCGGCGCCGGCAAGCGGGGACGCCGCCCCAAGGCCGCTCCGTCCAGCGAGCGTCAAGCGGCACTGCCCTCGGTTTAGCGCTCAGCGCGCCAAGGGTAGAGTTCCCGCGGAGCAAACGAGCGAAAGGACGGCCTCCGCGATGGCCAAAGCGAAAGACCGAGTTGCCGACGTCAAGCCCTACGTTCAGCGGGCGATCCAGGACGAGGAGCTGCGCGACAACCTCCGCAGCGCCTTCGCGACCGCGCGCGACGTCTACGACGAGCTGGTCGGCGGCCGCGGAGTGACGGCGGTCGCGGGCAAGGTCGCGAGCGACAAGGACATCCAGGACCAGCTGCGTTCCGCGATCGAAGACCTGCGCAACGCTGCCGACCGGATCCAGGGCAAGGAGGAGCACAAGGGACGGAACACGTCACTCCTGCTCGCCGGGATCGCGCTCGGGATCCTGTTCAACCCGATGACCGGGCCCGAGACGCGCCGCTGGCTGAAGGACAAGATCTTCGGCGAGGACGAAGAGTTCGGCTACGGCGGGAACTCAGGCAACTCGAACTAACCGCTAAGTAGCGCTCAGCCCTCGCCCGAGCCCGCGTTCGGCGGCGGGCGGAAGCCGAGCGCCCGCATCAGGCCCGGGTTCTCCTCTCCCGGGACCCGCGGGGCGATCGCCCGCTGCAGCGAGCCCGGCTCGAGCCCGCTTGCTTCGGAGATGTCCGAGACCTGCAGCAGGATCGCTGCCGGCTTCGGCGCCGGATCTGAGACCGCGCCGGCGGGAACCCAGCCCGCCACGTTCTGGAAGCGCACGTCCTGGAGGTGCTGCCAGGCCGTCAGGTACTGCGTCGGGTCGACCGCGCCGTCGTAGCCGAGGTAGATCAGCGAGGCGGGATGAATCTCGAAGTGGAGATGCGTCGGCGTCCCGGATGCGTCACCGGTGTTGCCGACGAAGCCGAGCACCTCGCCGGCCCTCACACGCCGACCGTTCTTGGCGAGCGGCGAGAAGGCCGAAAGGTGCGCGTAATAGAACTCGTTGCCCTGCGCGTCGCGCAGCCAGAGACGGTTGCCGCCGATCGTGTTCCAGCCGATCGAGAAGACGATCCCGTCGGCACAGGCCAGGATCGGCGCGCCAAGCGGGGCGAAGATGTCGTCGCCGTGGTGCCAGTTCCCTGGGACGTCGCCGCGGTAGGCGCCGAAGGTGTCGGTGAACGAGACCGGCCCGTAGACCGGGAAGACGTAACCGCCGGCGGTCAGCCTCGGCTGCAGGGTCGACGGTGCCGGCAGGATCGGCCCGGGCCCGTTGCGGTGGCCCTTCGGCTCCGGCGCCGGTGGCGTCTTGCCGTTCTTCTTAGTGCCGGGCGGGACCGGCTTCCGCTTCGGAGCCGCCGCCGCCTGCGCGCTCACCTCCGCGTAGCCGACCTCGATCTCGGAGCCGGCCGGCAGGTTGCCGTGCGGCGCGGTCAGGTGGACGTCGATCGCGGCGACGAAGCCGTGGAACGCCTGCGCCCCGTCCGGCCCCGCGCTTGTGTCGGTGCTCTGCTCGAGCGTGACCAGGTAGCCCCAGTCGGCCAGCGCGATCCGGGCGTTCGCGTACGCAGTCGCCGGCTGGCCGAGCACCGTCAGGCCGGTGATGCTCGAGCGGGCGAGGTTGCCGGTCGCGGAGTGGCCTGACGTCGCCGCGGAGGCCTTGGCGTTCACATCCGTCGCGGTGATCTCGCCGCCGAAGAGTGAGACCGTCTGTGCTTCGCCCGACGCGTTGGCCGTGGCGCGGGCACCCGCATCGGTCTGCGCGGAGGCGGCGAGCGAGGCAACCGTCGCGACCGAGCCGTCGGCCGGGTAGGCGAAGGCGCTCCCGAACGACACGTGGTACGGCGGCGCCGAGACCTCGCCCGCCACGGCGCCGGACTGCCCCGGAACGACGATGCGGATCGAATAGGCGCGCGCCGACCCCCCCGCGCTCGAGCTCGCGCCTCCCGCACCGGCCGAGCCGGCGGCGAGCAGCAGCACGGCCGCGAGAGGCACGCTGAAGCAAAGCCGCTTTCGCACCGTCATCACATTATGACCATCGGCACAACGCATATTCAGGTTCGGAAGCTCAGGTAGGGCTGGGACGGCTCCTTCGCCGCCACGATGCGCTCCCCTTTGACGACGAATCGGCGGCCGCGGCGCTCGAGCGATCCGGTCACGTCCAGCCAGGTGTCCTTCGCGAACGTGCGGCCGGCGTCGACGGGCACGCCGACGGGCTGGGCGTCCGCTACGCAGCACGCGATGTAGAAGCGGGCGATCTCGACGGTGCCGCGCGGGACGTCGCTTGAGCCGGAGACGAATCCGAGCAGGTGGACCCGCAGGCCTGGCTTGATTCCCGCCTGGGCGGCGAAGGCGGTGTCGCCCTCGGCCATGCGGATGTCGAGGAAGCTCGCGTCAGAGGGCTTCGAGGGCGCGGATTGGCCCGCGCTCAGGAAGTGGAGTCCGTTGCCCTTGCGCGAGGCCGCAAATGAGCCGAGCGCCGCGTGCGGCACGAGCAACACCGCCGCCAGCGGGACGAGCAGAGCGAAGAGGCCGCTCGCCTCGCGAAGGGTCAGCGCGGGCCCACCCCGTCGCGCGCGCAAGTAACCGTAGGCGTAGACCAGCGCGGCCAGTGCGAGCACGACCGTCCCGAACGGGACGATCCACTGCGTCCGCGAGCCGAGGTAACGGGCCGACGCGCCCGTCTCCCAGAGCACGCCGAAGAAAATCGCCCAGAGGACGAGCACGCCGCCGCGCGCGATCCTCGCGTCGACGCTCATATCCCGCTCCCGGCGCCGGCAAAGCCGGCGCCTCCGCTCCTTGTGAGCTCCGTCGAGCCTACGCTCATGTCACCGCCTCGAAGATCAATGTGCCGATCACGATCAGCGGCACGGTCACGGCGAGCAGCCGCAGCAGGAACCAGCGGCGGAAGGTCGCGCCGTAGAGGACAGACAGCTTCAGGTCGGCGATCGGCCCGAAGACGAGGAACGCGAGCTGCGCGCCGGACGAGAACGACGTGAACGAGGCCGCGATGAACGCGTCCGCCTCAGAGCAGAGCGAGAGCACGAACGCGACCAGCATCAGCGCCAGCGACGACATGACGGGCGCGCCGCCAAGGGTCGACAGGGCCGACTCCGGCACGGACGCCTGCACGAGCGCCGAGAGCCCGGCCCCGAGGACGATGAACTTGCCCATGAAGAGGAAATCGCTGACGAGGTGGGTGGAGAAGGCGGTGGCACGATCGCCCTGTTCGTGGTCGTGCGCCTCTGCCCGCTCGCCCGGCCGGGCGCGCAAGAGGTCGCTCGCGCGGGTGCGCCGTCCGATGGCGAGCCCGGCGGCGCACGCCGCGACGAGCCCGAGGCTCGCGCGCCCGGCGACCATCTCGGCGCCGCGGGCGTGCCCGCCGTAGGCGACCCAGGTCGAGGCGAGCACGATCGGGTTCAGGACGGGCGACGAGAGCATGAACGCGATTCCCGCGCCGGGGTGGACGCCCCGCGCGATCAGGCGGCGCGCGACCGGGACCGAGCCGCACTCGCAGACCGGGAAGGCGACCCCGCTCAGGGCGGCGCCGGGGATCTGCAAGGCGAGCGGGAGCCGCGCCAAGGAGTCGAGCGCGCGTTCCGGCAGGAACACGGCGATCGCGGCGGAGGCGAGCGCGCCGACGAGGATGAACGGCAGCGCCTCGATCACGATCGAGGTGAAGACGAGCAGGAACGTCTGCGCCGCGGGGCCGTGGCCGAGCCGCAGCGCTGACGCGACGACCACGAGGAGCACGAAGCCGCCGAGCAGCCGCCCGAAGACGGTCTCCGAGACAACACCGGTCTCCCAGGCTCGCCTCAGGCGCAGGAAGGAGGGGACCGTTGGAGCGGCGACCCCGGCGCGTTCCATGAAACGGGACGCTACACGCGACGGCGCAGAGTTTCGAGGCCGGCAGCGACGACGAATGTCGCCGCCGCGGTCAGCACGATCGCCCCGCCCGGGGGCATGTTCAGGTAGTACGACGCGGTCAACCCGGCGAGGACCGAGCCGAGCCCGATCGAGATCGAGAGGCCCATCGTCGAGCGTAGGCTCCACGCGACCCGCTGCGCGGCGATCACCGGCAGCACCATCAGCGCCGCGATCAGCAGGATCCCGACGATCCGCATCGAGATCCCGATCGTCAGCGCGGCGAGCATCGAGACGGCGCCGTTGAGAAACGCAACTGGCAGGCCGGAGACGCGAGCGCCCTCCTCGTCGATCGCGACGGCGAGCAGCGCGCGCAGGAGGATCGCGACGAGCAGCAGTGCGCCGAGGCCCAGCAGAGCGATCCGGAGCAACTCGGCGCGCGTGACCGTCAGGATCGAGCCGAACAGATAGGCGAATAGGTTCGCGTTGAGCGCGCCGGCCGCGGAGATCAGGACGACGCCGCCCGCGATCCCGCTGTAGAAGACGAGGGCGAGCGCCTGATCGCCGGCCGCAGTCCGGTGCGCCCGTAGCCATTCGATCGCGGCCGCGCCGACGATCGCCGCCACCAGGGCGGTCCAGACGGGGGAGACGCCGATCAGGTAGCCGGCCGCCACTCCGGCGAAAGCGACGTGCCCGATCCCGTCGCCGATCAGGCTCATCTGCCGCTGAACGAGGAAGAAGCCGACGACCGGTGCGAGCAGGCCGACGATCGCACCCGCCGCGAACGCCAGGCGCATGAACTCGAACTCAAACATGGACGTGCGACGGGTCGTGCCAGACGCCGGGGAGGGACGAAGGCGGTCCGTCGAAGACAATGCCACCGCGGACGAGCACGAGCCGGCGGACGACATGCTCGATCGCGCCGAACTCGTGCGAGACGTACAGGATCGTGACGCCGAGCTCGTCGTTCAGCCGCGCCAGCAGGCCGGAGAGGGCCTCCTGTGCCTCGACGTCCACGCCGGCGGTCGGCTCGTCGAGCGCAAGCAGCTGCGGGCCCGAGACGAGCGCCTTCGCGATGAACGCACGCTGCTGCTGGCCACCCGAAAGCCGGCTCAGCGGGCGGCGGGCGAGGTCCGCGAGACCCACGCGCTCCATGGCTTGCTCGATCGCCTCGCGGTCCTCTGCGGTCAGCCGCCCGAAGGCGTTGCGAGCGGCGCGACCGGCCGAGACGACCTCGCGCACCGTGGCCGGCGCCTGGACGCCGAGCTGCGCGCGCTGCGAGAGGTAGCCGAGACGAGCGCGATCGCGGAAGCGGTCGGCCGGCTCACCGAACAACTGCACGCGCCCGCGGGTGGGCCGGGCGAGCACCAGCGCGAGACGCAGCAGCGTTGTCTTGCCGCCGCCGTTCGGGCCGGCGATTGCGACGAACTCACCGGCCTCGACCTCGAAACTGACGTCACGCAGCACGGGCGGGCCGTGCTCATACGCGAAGTCAACCGAGTCGAGCTCGAGTGCTAGCGGCATCCGAGTGCTCCCCGAAGGGCGCGGAGGTTCTGCCGCATCAGCCCGAGGTAGTCGAGGCCGTGTGCCTGCTCGTCCGGCGTGAGCCCCTCGATCGGGTCCAGCACCTCGGCCTTGGCGCCGGCGTCACGGGCCACAGTCTCCGCGAGCTTCGGCGAGACGAGCCGCTCGAAGAAGACCGTCGTCACGTGTTCCCGCCGCACGAGAGTGATCAGCGCGTGCAGGTGCGACGGGCTCGGCTCCGACTCTGGGTCGATGCCGGTGATCGGGATCTGGTGCAGGCCGTAGCGGGCAGCGAGGTAACCGAACGCCGCGTGGCTCGTGACGAAGTCCTTGTTGGCGCAGTGAGCCAGGCCGGCTCGGTACTCGGAGTCGAGCGCGAGCACGCGGCGCGCGAGCGCATCACTGCGGGCAGGGCGCCCGAGCACCCTGCCGATCCGGCGGACGATCCTGGCGAAACGAACGGGGTCGAGCCAGACATGCGGGTCGGTTTTGCCCGCCTCGTCGCCGACGCCGTTGCGCAGGTCGAATCCGGCAAGTACGTCGACCTTCTTCCCCTTCGCGCTTTTAGCGGCCTGCTCGACCGACGGCTGGAAGCCGTGCGAGAGGTAGAGGACGACTGCTGCCGTCTGGATCCGAGCGACGTCGCGCGGGGTGAGCTCGATGTCGTGCGGCTCGGCGCCCGGCGGCGTCAGGTTGTGGACCGTAAGAGACGGCCCGCCGATCTGCTCGGCGGCGAAGGCGAGCGGATAGAAGGCCGCGACAACGCTGTTCCGGCCGCCGCCGGCCGCGGAGCTGCAGCCGGCCAGCACGAGCGCGGCCAGCAAGAAGGCGGGAACGATTCTCATCAACTTAAACGATAACCGTTCTCAACACCAGTTACAATGAACACGTGGACGAAGCTGCCTGGTCGGAGCGAGCGCTCTCGGAGCTGCGGGCCGGCGGCTACCGGCGCGGAGCCGCCCGGGTGCGTGTGATTGACTTCCTCGACCGCCAGGGCTGCTGCGTCGCCGCGCAGGAGATTCACCAGGAGCTGCGGTCGAGCGGCGAGGCGGTCGGGCTGGCGAGCGTCTACCGAGTGCTCGACGTGCTCGCCGACAAGCGGCTCGTGCAGCGGCTCGACCT
>VAXD01000205.1 GCA_005884155.1 Actinomycetota bacterium
ACGCAGTGCATCGACTGCAAGCGCAAGGAGGAGCGCGGGTGACGGTCCTTCCAGAACCGGGGGCACCTCCCGGTTCCCCCGCTCGCCCCCTCCACACCCTCATGGGCCGGAGGCCCGGCCCATGAGCGAGCCGGGGTCGCGGACGCTCGACGTCCGCGTGGGGTCGAGCACCGATGCGCTGACGCCGGTGTCGATGGCCAAGCGTTCGCTCGCCGCCCGGGCGCCTCAGTGGCTCGGGCTGAGCGCGGTGGTGCTGGCCGCAGTCGCGGCCGACCAGATCACGAAACTGATCGTCTCCAGCCAGCTCGCGCTGGACGAGTCGCTGCACGTGGTGGGACCGCTCTCGATCCATCACGTCCAGAACCCCGGGATCGCGTTCGGCCTCTTCGGCGGCGCGACGTCGGTGGTGACCGCGCTGACGGCGCTGGCCGTCGGCTGGATGCTGCTCTACTTCGCCCGCTCGGGCGCGCGGCACCCGGTGCTGCCGGTGGCGCTCGGCCTCCTGATCGGCGGCTCGACCTCGAACCTGATCGACCGAATCCGGCTCGGGCACGTCACCGACTTCCTCGACTTCAAGTACTGGCCGGCCTTCAACCTGGCGGACTCGTTCATCGTCGTCGGGGTCGGGATCCTGTTCGTGGCGCTCGTGCTCTCCGAGGCGCCGCGCCGGAAGCACTGAAGGCTCCGGTCCCGGAGGAGGCCGCGGGAGAGCGGCTCGACCGCTTCCTCGCCTCCCTTCCCGAGGTCGGCTCGCGCGCTGCAGCGGAGCGGTTGCTGGAAACGGGTGAGGTGCTCGTGGACGGTGAGCGGCGCCCGAAGAGCCACCGGCTGACCGGCGGCGAGACGGTCGAGCTGGAGCCGCCCGAGGCGCCCCCCGAGCTCGTGCCGGAGGAGGTGCCGCTGAGAGTCGCCTACGAGGACGAACACCTGATCGTGGTCGACAAGCCGGCCGGGATCGTCGTCCACCCGTCGCCGGGCCACGCCACCGGCACGCTGGTCCACGGCCTGCTCGGCCGCACCGCGGGAGGTGAGTCGGCCGATCGCCCGGGCATCGTCCACCGGCTCGACCGCGACACCTCCGGCCTGCTCGTCGTTGCGCGCAGCGAGGAGGCGTACGGCGGCCTGCGGAACCTCGTCAAGCGGCGTGCGCTCGAACGGCGCTACAAGGCCCTCGTCCGCGGCCGGCCGCGATCGCGCACGGGGAGGATCGAGGCGCCGATCGGCCGGGACCGGCACGAGCCGACCCGCATCTCACTCGACACCGATACCCCCCGCGACGCCGTCACGCACTTCGAGATCGAGCGGCTCCTGGACGGACACGCGTTGCTGGACGTGCGCCTCGAGACCGGCCGCACGCATCAGATCCGCGTCCACCTGGCTGCGATCGGGTTGCCGGTCGCGGGCGACCCGGTGTACGGCGCGCCCGACCCGCAGCTCGGCAGGCAGTTCCTGCACGCCTGGCGGCTGGCGTTCACGCACCCGGTGACCGGCGAGCCGCTCGAGGTCGAGTCGCCGCTGCCGCCGGAGCTTCAGGCGGCGCTGGAGCGCTTCGCCTCGTAGAGCCGCTCGTCGGCGAGCCCGAAGAGCGAGTCGGCATCGGCTGCCTCGTCCGGGAACGACGCGAAGCCGGCGGAAAAGCCCGTGGGACCCGGCAGCTCGCCGAGCTCGACGAGGTCGTCGATCCGCTTGTGCAGGCGTTCCAGTAGCCGCGGGGCCGACTCCTCGTCGGACTCGACCAGGAACGCGGCGAACTCGTCGCCACCCATCCGGCCGGCCGGGTCCGAGCCGCGCAGGCAGGCGCGAAAGGCCGCGGCGAACCCCTGCAGCGCGCGGTCGCCCTCTGGGTGGCCGAGCGTGTCGTTGAGGCCCTTGAAGTCGTCCAGGTCGATGAAGACGAGCGTGACGGAGTGGCCGTAGCGAGTGGCTCGTTCCAGCTCGATCTCGAGCTCCCGGATGAACGCCTGGTGGTGGAGCAGCCCTGTGAGCTGGTCGTGCCGTGCCTGGTGCGCGAGCTCCGAGGTCGCCCGGTCGAAGTAGGCGACGACGCACTCCGCGACCAGCCGGTCGATCGTGTCGTTCAGGCGGTGCTCGACGAGCAGGACTTCCTCCGGCCCGAGCGAGGCGGCTCGCTCCGAGACGAAGCGCCAGAGGACGCGGCGCAGGAGCAGGAACTCGACCACGATCTCGCGCGGCGCGAACCCGAGGGCCTCGCGACCTCGCGCGTGCTCGCGGGCCTGCACGGCGAGTGCGCTGCCGGGCCCAAGGCGGTCCGGTCTCGGCTCGACGATCTCCCGCCCGAGCTCGGCGATGAACGTCGGGATGTCGCCGAGCTGCCCAAGCCGGCCGAGCCGCTGCAGCGAGGGCACCTGGTCGTCATTCAGCCCCTCCTCCACGGCCGCGACGGCAAGCTCCCAGGCGCCGGCCTCGATCGCCGAAGCAAGCTCCTGCAGGGCGGATGCGGGCTCGCGCGCAGGCACTGTCCCTATTTCCATCGGGTTGTGGGCG
>VAXD01000032.1 GCA_005884155.1 Actinomycetota bacterium
TCGGATACGGCGATGCCCCGTTCCTCCCGCGGCGGGTCGCCCGTGATCGTGGTGAGGCGGCCGCCGTCAGCAACCGCCTTCAACGTGCTAGCCGCGTGCCCGGGGGCAGCGTTGACGGCCTTGGGCGCGCCGCCGCCGGTGATCTCGCGAACGAGCGCAGGCCAGTCGCCGTGGTAGTCGAGCACCTCCGACGCGCCGTAGTCGCGGATGCGCTCGACCTTCTTCGCGCTCGCGGTCGCGATCACGCGGGCGCCCCGAGCCGCGGCGAGCTGGACGAGCAGGCCACCCGTGACTCCGCCGGCTCCGTTGACGACGACCCAGCCGCCGCTCTCGATCCCAAGAGCCTCGTCGAGTGCCTGAGCCGCAGTGAGCGCCGGAATGGGAAACGCTGCGGCGGCTTCCCATGACGCCTCTGGCGGCCGGGCCGCGACGGTCGCCGCCGGCGCGAGCACCCTCCCCGCCCACGTCCCGTGACGCCGGAGCGGCAGCGGATGTGTCATCACCTCGTCGCCGTCGCGCAGATCGGCCACGCCGGAGCCGGCCGCCGCGACCGTCCCGGACGCCTCCGTCCCGAGCGCCATCGGAACCGGGCCGCCGATCTGCCAGCTGCCGATCCTGACAAGCTCGTCCCAGTTGCCGATGCCGGCGGCGACGACGTCGATGACGATCTCGCCTGCTGTAGGCGTCGCCAGCTCGTCCACCTCGAAGATTTCGACGGGCTTGCCGAGTGCTGTGATCCCGGCCGCTCGCATCCTGTTCGGCGTACTTTACTGGCGTGGGTGATGCGGCGCGGGCCATTCTGGCGGAGTGACCCCTGAGCAATGCTCCAAACGGCGGTTGGTGCATGATCAAGCAATGCCTGTGGAAGCGATCCATCTCGGTGCCCCTCGTAAGCCGGAACTGTGGACGGTCGAGTCAGTACGAGCAGTTGCCGGGAAGGGACTCGAAGGCGACCGTCATTTCCATGCCGACGGAGCCGCGTCAGGCCAAGCGCTGACGCTCGTTTCCGCCGAGGTCGTCGAGGACGTTGGACTAATGCCGGGAGAGACCCGCCGGCAGGTGACTGTGCGCGACCTGGATGTGAACAGCCTCGTTGGCAAACGCTTCCGGGTCGGCGAGGTCGAGTGCCTCGGTGTGGAGCTCTGCGAGCCGTGTCGGCATCTGGAGGAGATGACGCGGCCGGGGATCATCAAGGAGCTGACTCATCGGGCAGGGATCAATGCCGACATCCTCGTGGGTGGCGTCATCCGCGTCGGCGATCCAGTAGTCGAGCTCTAGGCGCAGGCCGCTCGTTTGCGCCAGTGTTCGCCAATGGCCCCTGAAGGTTACGGTGGCTGCGGTGACACGCGGTGACAACCGGCGCGGCTTGTCTCGGGCCTACAGCGAAGAGACGTGGCGCGTATACGAGTTCCTGGACATCAGCCTTTATCCGCGCGGCCTCGATTCACTCTATGAGTTTGCGGCACCCCACCTCGGCAACGATTCGCGAATCCTGGATGCGGGGTGTCGGAACGCAAAGCACCTGATCGAACTGATACGCCGATATGAAGGGACAGGAGTTGGGGTCGACCCGGTTGCGATCCACGTTTCTCGCGCACACGATGCTGTCGCGGCTGCTGACCTCAGCGCTCGGGTTCAAGTCCGGGAAGGCTTAATGGAGGAGCTGCCCGAGGACGTGGGCCGCTTCGACTTCATTTGGTGCCGCGACGTTGTCGAGGGGGTCGCGGCGCTTGATCCGTTCATGTCCACGGCGCACCAGTTGTTGGAGCCGTCGGGGAGGATGCTCGTCTACACGGTCTTCTATAGCGACCTTATGTCCAGCAGCGAACGCGACATGATGGGCCGCATGCTCGGGAACGTCCCGAGAAACCTGATTGAAGCCAACGTCGAAGATTCATTCGCGAGGGCGAGCTTCGCAATCGAGCGA
>VAXD01000033.1 GCA_005884155.1 Actinomycetota bacterium
CACGATCATGGTCCTCAGCTTGCGTCCGCCCGCGGGCAGCAGCCTGCACGATCTCCGGCCGCTCGTCCCGAAGCTCTCCGTCTATCTCCTCAGCTTCGTCTTCGTCGCGATCTACTGGAACAACCACCACAACCTGATGCACGTCGTCGACCGCGTCACCGGGGCCACCCTCTGGGCGAACGCCCACCTGCTGTTCTGGGTCTCACTGACGCCCGCGGCGGCAGCGTGGCTCGGGCCGCACCTCGGCGACAGCGCCCCCGTCGCCATCTATGGAGCCGTCCTGCTCGGCTCGGCGATCGCGTACGGGATCCTCGTTCGCTGCCTCGTCGTCGCCGACAAGCCTGACTCTCGAATCGCCCGAGCTGTGGGGAAAGATCGGAAAGGCAACCTCTCGGTCATCGCGTATGTCGCGGCGATCGCAGTCGCGCCAGCTGTGCCTTGGCTTTCGATCGGCGTCTACATTGCCGTCGCGCTCGCCTGGCTCATCCCCGACCGAAGGATGGAGCGGGTCTTGACGCCGAGCCCAGGCGACACCGAGTGATCGCCGGACATGCTGCACCCCGAGGTCAATGAGGCCGTCAGGCTCTCAACCTGGAAGCCGGGGTTCGGCGAAAGGAGGAACGCATGAAGACCCTCATCGCCGCGCACCGGGCGCGAGGCGCGCACCCCGTTCTGAGAGTGTTGAGCTGATCCCATTCGAGGGGCGTAGCATCACGGCGTGGCGATCGTCGGCGCGCATGTGCTCCTGTACACGCGCGAGGCTGAGCGGCTGCGCGAGACACTGGGCGACGTGCTCGGCTGGGACTCTGTCGAGGGCCACGACCCGCCTGACGGCTGGCTGATCTTTAAACTGCCGCCCGCTGAACTCGGTGTCCATCCTGGCGACGCGCCGCAGCACGAGTTCACGCTCATGTGCGACGACCTCAACTCGACGATCGCCGAGCTGGGCGAAAAAGGGATTGAGTTCCGCGGCGAGCCGCGCGATCAGGGCTTTGGGATCGTGACGACGATGCTCCTTCCCGGCGGCGTTGAGGTGCTCCTCTACGAGCCGAAGCACAATTCACCGCTCGATCTCTAGTCCGCAAGGGCGCCGGGGCCGAGCAACGCGAGATGTGCGAGCGTGCTTGTCCCGCGATGACGCGCTTACGCACGCGAGATGTAGCGGCCTTCGCGCGGGTCGACCTTGATGCGCTCGCCCACGTTCACGAACAACGGCACCTGGACGACGGCGCCCGTCTCGAGGGTCGCCGGCTTCGTGACGTTCGAGACCGTGTCGCCTCGCACGCCGGGCTCGGTCTCGGCCACCTGGAGCTCGACCGACGACGGCAGCTGCACGCCCGAGGGGTTCCCGTCCACGGTCAGGATCTGCACCAGCGACGACGGCGGGATGTACGGGAGCGCGTCCTCGACGGCCTTGTGCGGCATCGAGAACTGGTCGTACGTGTCGGTGTCCATGAAGACGACCTCGTCGCCGGAGTCGTAGAGGTATTGCACCTCCTTGACCTCGGTGCGCACCCGCGGGAACTTCTCACCGGCGCGGAAGGTCTTTTCGACGACGGCGCCGCTGTCCAGGTTGCGCAGCTTCGAGCGGACAAATGCGCCGCCCTTGCCGGGCTTGACGTGCTGGAACTCGATGATGCGCCAGACGGAGCCGTCCATCTGGATGTGCATCCCGTTCTTGAACTGGTTCGTGTTGACGGTCTCGGCCATCGGCCCGAAGTCTAGGAGACGGTGACGAGCTCCTTGGAAGAGGTCGTCAGGATCTCCGGGCCGCCCTCGCGGACGACGACAAGGTCCTCGATCCGGATCCCGCCGACGCCCTCCAGGTAGACGCCCGGCTCGACGGTGACAACGTTGTTCGCGGCGAGCGCGTCCTGCGATTGCTTGCTCACCCGCGGCGCTTCGTGCACCTCGAGCCCGACACCGTGGCCGAGCCCGTGGCCGAACTTTTCGCCGAAGCCGGCGGCCTCGATCACGTTGCGGGCCGCTGCATCGGCGTCGACGCTGCTCACTCCGGGCTGCATGCCTTCGAGCCCCGCGAGCTGGCCCGCGAGGCAGGCGTCGTAGGCCTCCTTGAGCTGTTCGGGCAGAAGTCCGGCCGCGAACGTGCGCGTGCAGTCGGCCTTGTATCCGTCGACCTGCGCGCCGGCGTCGATCACAATCGTCTCGCCGGGGCCGATCACGCGGTCCGTCGGCCGGCTGTGCGGCCTCGCGCCGTTCGGGCCGGCGGCGACGATCGACTCGAAGGCCGGACCGTGGGCGCCGAGCTCGTGGAAGAGCTGTTCGAGCGTCCACGCGAGGTCACGCTCGCTGCGGCCGGTGAAGCGCTCCTCGGCAAAGCGCTCGAACGCCTGGCTCGTGATCTCGGCTGCGCGGCGGATCTTGTCGACTTCACCCTCGTCCTTCACCGCCCGCAGCGCCTCGACGAGGCCGTAACGCGGCACGAGCTCGAGACCGCCCGCGTGGAGCGAGGCATGCTGGCGATAGCTGATCGCGGCGGCCTCGAAGCCGATTCGCCCAGAGAGGAGCTCAGCGAGCGCGGCGCAGAGGCCGCGCTTCGTCTCGACGAACTCGACGCCATCGACCTCCCTTGCTGCCTCGGCGTAGCGGAAGTCGCTGAAGAGCTGCACGCGCTCGGGCTCGACGAGCAAGGCGGCGTTCGAGCTCGAGAAGCCGGTCAGGTAGACGACGTTCGCGGGGGCGGAGACGAGCAGCGGCTCCTCGAGCGAGTCGCGCAGGCGGTCGATGCGCGGATTCACCGTTGTCGCTCCGAGAGATACACGAGAGCGTCACGGTAGCCCTCGGGCCCCTTTCCGATCACTCGCTCGGAGACGACGTCGCTCAGGACCGAGCGGCGGCGCCACTCCTCGCGCTCCTCGATGTTCGAGAGGTGCACCTCGACCACGGGCACGTCGAGGATCTCGAGTGCGTCGCGGATCGCGTAGCTGTAGTGCGTCCAGGCGCCGGGGTTCACGACAACGCCGCCGGCCCAGTCGAGGGCATCGTGGCACCACGCGACGAAGAGGCCCTCCATGTTGGTTTGGCGGCAGTCGGCAATCAACTCGAGCTCGAGCGCCCACTGGTAGATGCGGGTCTCGAGCTGGTTGAGGCTGATCCCGCCGTAGAGCTCGGGGTCGCGGCGGTCGATCATGTCGAGGTTCACACCGTTGAGGACGGCCACGCGCACGCGGTGACTCTACCCCCGGTGCCAGGCACCGCTACGAAACTGTCAACGACGCCGGCTTCGGCGGGCGTTTTCCCTGCACTCGGCGCCGTTTTCGCGCCGCGGTCCCGGTGCCAGGCACCGTAACGGAAGCGTGACGCTCAGTCGGCGATCAACTCGTCCAGTGCCGAGCGCACATGCTCCTCGGGCAGCTCCACGCCTCGCACGGGCTTGCCGAGCGCCTCCAGCAGGACGAGGCGCGGCTTGCCATCGCGGGCCTTCTTGTCGCGGGCGAGCGCCGCCCAGGCGGCGTCCCGGTCGACGCGCACGGGCTGGGGCGCCAGTGTCTGCTCAACGGCCTCCGTGTCGAGGCCTGAGAGGCGGAGCGCCGCGAGCAGCCCGAGCGCGACCGCCTCCCCGTGACTGACGTTCTCGTATCCGCCCGCCGCCTCGAGCGCGTGGGCGAACGTGTGCCCGAGGTTGAGGATCTCCCGCTCGCCGCGCTCGTCGGGGTCGCGCAGGCAGACGGCGGCCTTGTAGACGGCGCAGCGACGGACGAGCTCGGCGTCAGGCAGCTCCCAGATCGGCTCGCCCGCGAGCAGGCCGGTCTTGACGACCTCAGCCATCCCGGCGCGACGCTCGGCCTCGGGCAGCGTCTCGAGCAGCGCCGGGTCGATCAGCGTCCACTCCGGCCAGTGGAACGCGCCGACGAGGTTCTTGCCCTCCGCGAGGTTGATCGCGGTCTTGCCGCCGATCCCCGCGTCGACCTGGCCAACGAGCGTCGTCGGCACGGCGATCCAGGGCACTCCGCGCAGGAAGGTGGCCGCCGCGAAACCCGCCGCGTCGGTTGTGCAGCCGCCGCCGAAGGCGACGAGGACGCCCGCACGGTCGAGCCGCAGCTCGCGCCAGAGCCGTTCGATCGCGCCGAGGCTCTTCGCCTCCTCGCCCGACCGCAGCGAGTGTGTCAGCGCCTCTACCGGTGGGCGATGAAGGCCGAGGACGGTCGCATCGGCCACGAGCTCCGCGTGTCTGCTGCCGATGAGCTCAGGTAGCCGGTCGAGCGCGCCCGCTTCCGCGACGACCCCGGCGGCAGCGAGCACGACGTCGTCAGCGCTCGCCGCGGTCGTGTCGGCGACCTCGCGGTAGTGCTCCTGCCGCCGGTCATAGAGCGCCCGGAACATCGCTTCGTCGCGCGCGAGCGGGCGGCCGGAGCCGCGCACCCGCCCCCATGCCGTATCCGGGTCGACGTCGACGTAGACCGTCAGTGCGTGCTCGGCCAGCGCGCGGCGGATGCGCGGCGTCTCGACTGCGCCGCCGCCGAGCGCGAGCACCGCCGGCCGCTCGTGCTCGAGTGCCCCTATAGTCGCCTCGGCCTCGAGCACGCGAAACTCGACCTCCCCGCGCTCCTCGAAGATCTCGGCCAGCGCACGCCCCGCGGCGCGCTCAAGCTCGCGGTCGAGGTCGACGAGCCGCCGGCCGAGCCGCTCCGCGATCTCGGCGCCGAGCGTCGACTTGCCCGCGCCCATGAAGCCGACGAGCGCGACGTGCCGGTCTAGCGCGTGCGCCACGGGATGCGCTCCACGTACGCGCCGTGGGCGGCGACGAAGTCCGCGAGCGAGTCGCCGCCGAACTTGTCGCGCGCGGCCCGGGCGAGCTCGAAGGCGACGGCCGCTTCCGCGACGACCGCGAGCGCCTCGACGGCCGCCACGTCGCTCCGTTCGACCAGCGCTTCCCCGGGCTCGCCGGTCTCGAGGTCGACCGACCGCAGCGGTCGCATCAGCGTCGGCAGCGGCTTCATCGCCGCTCGCACGACGACCGGCTCGCCGTTCGAGACGCCGCCCTCGATCCCGCCGGCGTGGTTCGTCTCGCGGTAGAGGTTGCCGTCCGCGTCCGCGACGATCTCGTCGTGCGCCTCCGAGCCGCGCCGCTCCGCGAGCTCGAAGCCGGCGCCGATCTCGACGCCCTTCACCGCCTGGATGCCCATCAGTGCTGCCGCCAGCCGTGCGTCAAGCCGCTCGTCTTTCGTTGCGTATGACCCCAGACCCGGCGGAACTCCGTGCGCCCGAACTTCGACCACCCCGCCGACCGTGTCGCGCTCGGCCCGTGCCTCGTCGATCCGCTGCTCGAGCGCCTCGGTCACCACTCGTCCGAGGACGTCGATCCCGATCTCGGCCAACAAGGCCTTCGCGACCGCTCCCGCAGCGACGGCGACGGCAGTCTGGCGCGCGCTCGCGCGTTCGAGGGCGTCGCGCGCGTCAGCGAGGCCGTACTTGAGCGAGCCCGCGAGGTCGGCGTGGCCCGGCCGCG
Source organism: Actinomycetota bacterium (assembly GCA_005884155.1). Taxonomy (GTDB): domain Bacteria; phylum Actinomycetota; class Thermoleophilia; order Gaiellales; family Gaiellaceae; genus AC-32. The sequence continues at coordinate 5,471 of VAXD01000033.1, forward strand.
GCAGCGTCACGGGCTTCGTCCCCTTGCCCGCCGCCTCCCCCTCGGGCGGCCAGGGGCTCATCCCCCACGTCCAGTTCTTGTGGTCGCGGTTGCGGACGACGAGCGCGAGCGGCGTCCCCAGCGTCCGCCCGTGTCGCAGGCCGGCGAGCACCTCGACCTCGTCCTGCTCGAGCTGCTGCCGGGGGCTGCGGCCGTAGCCCTGCTGCCGCCGCGCGAGGTCGGCGTCGATCGCCGCCTTGTCGAGGACGAGCCCGGCCGGCAGCCCAGTCACGATCGCGACCAGCGCGGGCCCATGCGACTCGCCTGCCGTTGTGAGGCTAAGCGCCACGGCCTAAGCCTAGGGCTGCCCGCATCACGCCGAGCGGCGCCTCGACGCCCGTCCAGAGCTCGAACGACACAGCGCCTTGGCGCACGAGCGCCTCCAGCCCGTCGACGATCTCGCGGCAGCCGGCCGCTCGCGCCGCGGCCACGAGAGCCGTCGGACTGCCGTCGGCGTTGTAGGCGAGGTCGACCACCGTCTGCTCGGGACGCGGCTCGACGAGCAGCTCGTCGCGCACCGGCGTCGCGTTCACGATCAGGTCGCAGTCGCTCGCGTCCGGTGGCCAGTCGCCGCTCCGCGAGAAGGCCAGCACCTCGCCGGGCAGCGCCGGCAGCAGCGCCGCGGCAGCCCCGCCCGCGCCGATCAGGCATACGCGCTCCGCCTCGATCCCCGCGACGATCTCGCGGTCGGTGTTGTGCCCCACCACGCGGTCCTCCCGAAGGACGAGCGTGTTCACCGAATCCCCGTCAGCCTCGTAGCAGAACGAGACGACTGCTTGCTTGTGCGGGATCGTCACGTTGGCCCCCACGAAGCCGAGCGAGACAAGCCCCGCGACGGCGCGCGCGAGCCCCTCCGGCGCGATCTCAAGCGGCACGTAAACCAAGTCCAGCGCCCGCGCCGCGAAGGCCGCGTTCTGCATCCGCGGCGACAGCGATCCCGCGACCGGCTGGCCCAGCAGGCCGACGAGCCGGCTCATCCGTAACCGTGGGCCGCTTTGTAGGCGTTGAACGCCGCGAGGCTCGCGGTGAAGAAGTGGTGCTTCTTGTCCGGCTTGCGCACGTAGTAGAGGTAGTCGACGTGCGCCGGGTGCGCGGCCGCCTGCATCGACGCGAGCCCGGGGTTCCCGATCGGCGTCGGCGGCAGCCCGAAGTGGCCGGCGATCGCGCTCGTGTTGTATGGGCCGGGTGTCTCCAGCTGCGACTGGTGGATCGACTCGGTCGGCGGGATGTGCAGCCCGTAGCGGAGCGTCGCATCGATCCCGAGCTGCATCCGGTCGTGCAGCCGGTTGTAGATCACCGCCGAGACCAGTTGGCGCTCCTCGGGCGCGGCCGTTTCCTCTTCGATCATCGACGCGATGATCAGGACGTCATACGGCGTCAGGTTCTTGGACCGCGCGTAGGCGAGGTTGACGTTCGGCCAGCTCCGCTGGAACGCCTGGAGCTGGCGCGAGGCGAGCTGCGCCGAGGTCGTCTTCCGGGTGAAGTCGTAGGTCGCCGGGAAGAGGAAGCCCTCGAGCGGATGGCGCCCAAAGCCTGGGATGAAGCGCGGCCTGCTCGTAGCGGCGAGATAGGTCATGGCGGCGAGCTTGGGCTCGTGGCCCCGCTCACGCTGCGCGATCTTCGCGACGACCCCGACGCGCTCCGCCATCTGGACCCGCGTGAAGCCTTCCGGGAAGACGACCCGGAACGGCTTAGGCGTCAGCGGCGTCGTCGGAGGCTGGGCCTTCGTCCCGCCGCCGCCCTTGATGCTCGCGACCGCAAACCACGCGATCGCGAAGCCTGCGATCAGGACGGCGATCGCCGCGAACCGGCGCCGGTAGATGACCGAGCGCGGCGTGCGGCGAGGTGGCCGCTGCCGCGGCGGCATCACTCCCTTGGGGCGCTCGACCACTCGAGATAGCTCGACAGCAGGTGCGCGGCGGCTCGGGCATCGTCCGGGCCGGGGACCGTCTGGGCGAGGCGTCACGCGCCTGCTCGCCGCGCTCGCCGCGAAGCGTCAGCGGGAGCCCGACGACCACGCGCTCGGCCTCCTCCTCGCGCACGAGCTCCGCGATCCGGGCGAGACCGGATTCGCTCGCCGCGCGCTCGACCACGCCGATGGGACGCGCGATCGTCCCGGTCGGGTCCGAGACGGCGACACCCGTCCGCGCCGAGCCGTAGTCGAGCGCCAAGACCTTCACGCGAGCGCCCGGCGCAGGGCCTCCTCGGCCTTCGCCAGCGCGTCGCCGAGCTTCTCCGGGTTCTTGCCTCCCGCCCGCGCCATCGTCGCCCGGCCGCCCCCGCCGCCGCCTACCTCGGCTGCGGCCTCGCGGATGACCGCGACCGCGTCGAGCCGCCCCTCGAGCGAACGATCGAAGTTCGCGACGAGGTGGACACGCCCGTCCTCGGCCGAGCCGAGCACGACGGCCGCCGGCGCCCGCTCCTGCTTGATCCGGTCGGACTCGGCGAGCAGCGCCTCTCCGTCGACCCCGCTCGCGCTGCCGACGTAAACGTTGACGCCGCCGATCTCCTCCTCGCGCGCCGGCTCGACCCTCACCTCGACGCGCTCCTCGCGCCGGCCTCCCTCGCGCCGCACCCGTTCGAGCTCCCCGCGCAGCTCGTCGACCTCGCGCGAGCGCGCGTGCAACAGCGCGTACGCCTCGCCCGAGGTTACCGCCTCGATCCGGCGCAGGCCGGAGCCGACGGAGCCCTCGGAGAGGATCGCGAACGGCCCGATCTCCGCGGTCGCGCGCACGTGCGTCCCGCCGCAGAGCTCGCGCGAGTAGCCGTCGATCTCGACCAGCCGCACCTCGTCGCCGTACTTCTCGCCGAAGAGCATCATCGCGCCGAGCCGCCGCGCTTCCTCCAGGGGGACGATGAACGCTCGCACCGGCAGGTTCTCGAAGACCTTCTCGTTGACTCGCCGCTCGACCTCCTCGCGCTCCTCGGGCGTCAACGCCTGCGGGTGAGTGAAGTCGAAGCGCAGCTTGTCGGGCCGCACCGCCGAGCCGGCCTGCTTCGCGTGCTCGCCGAGGACCTCCTGAAGCGCCTTGTGCAGCAGGTGGGTCGCCGTATGGTTCGCCATCGTCGGGAAGCGCACCAGCCACGGCACGACTGCCCGCACGCGCATGCCCTGGCGAAAGCCCTCGCCCTCGAACGTGAGCACCTGGTCGCCGTCCGGCAGGCTCAGCGCGGAGATGAGCTCGGCCCGCGCGCCGCTCTCCTCGTCCTCGATGAAGCCGGCGTCGGAGACCTGCCCGCCGCCCTCGGGGTAGAACGGCGAGCGCTCGAGCTTCGCCTGGAACCGCCCGTCGCCGAGATCTTCGTAGGCGAGGATCGCCGTCAGCACCTCGGTCTTCTCGTAGCCCACGAACTCGCTCCGCTTCTCGCTACTCACTCGCACGTCGACCGCCGCCTCCTTCTTGCGGGACCGCTCACGCTGCTCGGCCATCAGCCGGCTGAACCCGTCCACGTCGACGGCGAGGCCGCGCTCGCGCGCCAGCTCCTCCGTCAGCTCGAGCGGAAAGCCGTAGGTGTCGTGCAGCCGGAATGCGTCGTCGCCCGAGATCCCGTCGCCGGTCGCGATCTCCTCGAAGAGCTTCAGCCCGCGTGCGAGCGTCTCCGAGAAGCGGTCCTCCTCGGCCGTCAGCACCTGCTGGATCTCGTCGCGGCTCTCGCGCAGGTCCGGATACGCGTCGCCGGCCTGCTCGATCACGACGTCTGCGAGCCCGGCCAGGAACGGCGGCTCGAGCCCGATCCGCCCTGCCTGCTGCACCGCACGACGGACGATCCGCCGCATCACGTAGCCGCGCCCTTCGTTCGACGGCGCGATCCCGTCCGCCGCGAGGAACGTCATCCCGCGCCCATGGTCGGCGAGGATCCGGTGCGCCTTGGTCGCCTGCCCGCTCTCGCCGTACGCCACCCCTGAGCCGTCGGCGATCCAGCGCATGATCTGCTGGTAGCCGTCCGTGTCGAAGACCGAGTCGACCTGCTGCAGGATCCGCGCCGTGCGCTCGAGCCCGAGGCCCGTGTCGATGTTCTGCTTCGGCAACGGCGTCAGCGAACCGTCTGCATGTAGCTCGAACTCCATGAAGACGAGGTTCCAGAACTCGAGGAAGCGGTCGCACTCGCAGCCCGGCTGGCACTCGGGCCGGCGGCAGCCGACCTCCTCGCCCCAGTCGTAGAACATCTCCGAGTCCGGCCCGCACGGCCCCGGGCCGCCGACCGACCAGAAGTTGTCCGCGCGCGGCAGCCGAACGATCCGCTCCGGCGGCATGCCTTTCCGCTCCCAGTGCGCGATCGCGACCTCGTCTTCGCCGAGCCCGAGCTCCGGGTCGCCGGCGAAGACCGTCACCCAGATCCGGTCTTGATCGAGCTTCAGCTGGTCGAACATGAACTCCCAGGCGAAGTCGATCGCGCCCTCCTTGAAGTACTGGCCGAACGAGAAGTTGCCGAGCATCTCGAAGAAGGTCAGCGTCCTCTTGTTCAGGCCGACGTCGTCGATGTCGGGCGTGCGGAAGATCTTCTGGACCGTCGTCACCAGAGGCGCAGGCGGCTCCTCGAGCCCGAGGAAGAAGGGCATCAGCGGCTGCATCCCGGCCGAGATCAGGAGCGTCGAGCGATCGTCGGCGCGCGGGATCAGCGAGTGCGAGGGCCGGAACTCGTGGCCCTTCGACTCGAAGAACGCGCGAAAGCCCGCGCGCAGCTCGGCGGTCGTGCGCATGGGCCCGATTCTACGGACGGCGCATCTCGGCCTACACTTGCTCATGGTCGTCTGCCCGAGCTGTGGCAGGGAGAATCCTGAAGGCTTCGCGTTCTGCGGCTACTGCACCGCTCCCCTGGCCGAACGCAAGCCGGTGCAGCACGAGGAGCGCAAGATCGTCTCCGTCCTCTTCTGCGACCTCGTCGGCTTCACCGCCGCCTCCGAGCAGCAGGACCCGGAGGACGTGCGCGCCCGCATCCGCCCGTACCACGCCCGCCTCCGGCAGGAAATCGAGCGCTACGGCGGCACCGTCGAGAAGTTCGTCGGAGACGCGGTGATGGCGGCCTTCGGCGCCCCCGTCGCGCATGAGGACGACGCGGAGCGGGCCGTGCGCGCCGGCCTGCGTATCCTCGAAGCGATCGCCGAGCTGAACGACGCCGATCCAGGGCTCGACCTGCAGGTGCGCGTGGGAATCAACACGGGAGAGGCGGTGGTCGCGCTCGGAGCGCGGCCGGAGCAGGGAGAAGGAATCGTGACCGGCGACGTCGTGAACACCGCGTCGAGGATCCAGTCGGCGGCGCCGGTGAATTCGATCGCCGTGAGCGAGCAGACCTACCGGTCGACGAGCCGGGTGTTCGAGTACGAGCCGCTGTCGCCCGTGACGGTCAAGGGCAAGGCGGAGCCGCTCCCGCTGTGGCACGCGAAGGCAGCCCACTCGCGCTTCGGCACCGACGTCGGCGACGGCTTCAGGACGCCGTTCGTCGGGCGCGAGCTCGAGAGACCGCTCCTGATCGGCATCTTCGAGCGTGCGGCGCAGCAGCGGTCGGTGCAGCTCGTCACGGTGGTCGGCGAGCCCGGGGTTGGCAAGACGCGGCTGTCCGCCGAGCTCGGAGGCTACGTCGACGCCAAGCCTGGAATCACCCGCTGGCGCCAGGGACGCTGCCTTCCGTACGGCGAGGGGATCACGTTCTGGGCGCTCGGCGAGATCGTCAAGGCGGAGGCCGGGATCCTCGAGTCGGACTCTGCCGAAGCGGCGCTGGCGAAGCTCGGCAACGCCATCTCGCCGGATGAGCCCGAGCGGCGCTGGCTACTGCAACGGCTGGCGCCGCTCGTCGGCGTCGAGTCGGCGACGGCCGCCGAGCGTCAAGAGCTGTTCACCGCCTGGCGGCGCTTCCTCGAGGGAGTGGCCGCCGCCACCGAGACCGTCCTGGTCGTCGACGACCTGCACTGGGCTGATGAAGCGCTGCTCGACTTCCTCGAGCACCTGGTCGAGTGGTCGCAGGACGTGCCGTTGCTCGTCCTCTGCGCAGCCCGACCGGAGCTCTACGAGCGCCGTCCGGGCTGGGGCGCCGGCCTGCGCAACGCCCACACGATCAACCTCTCACCCCTCTCCGACCAGGAGACCGCCGAGCTCGTCTCACATCTGACGTCTGTGCTCAGCCCGGAGCTCGAGCAGGCGGTCCTCGAGCGCGCGGGAGGCAACCCTCTCTACGCGGAGGAGTTCGTCCGGCTCCTCGCAGACCGCGGCGTCGACGCCGACGAGCTCGTGCTCCCCGAGAGCGTGCAGGCCTTGATCGCAGCGCGACTCGACACGCTTTCGCCCGAGCGCAAGAGCCTGCTTCAGGACGCGGCGGTCCTCGGCAAGGTCTTCTGGGCGGGCGCGCTCGCCGAGATCGGCGTCCGCGAGCTGGGAGACGTCGAGCTCGCGCTGCACGAGCTGGCGCTGAAGGAGCTCGTCCGCACGGCTCGGACGAGCTCGATGGAGGGCGAGAGCGAGTACTCGTTCTGGCACCTGCTCGTCCGCGACGTCGCCTACAGCCAGATCCCGCGAGCCGAACGTTCGCGCCGCCACCGCGCCGCCGCGGCCTGGATCGAGCGCAAGGCCGGAGAGCGGGTCGAGGACCTGGCCGAGGTGCTCGCGTATCACTACCTGCAAGCCCTGGAGCTCGCCGAGGCCGCAGGCGACACGCGACAGGCCGACGAGCTGAGGGTCCCGGCGAGGAATTTCCTGGCTCTCGCGGCGGAGCGCGCGCTCGGGCTTGACACCGCCCAGGCCGAGGCGCGCCTCGCGCGGGCGCTCGAGCTCACCCCTGCCGACGACCCGGAGCACCTGCGGCTGCTCGTTCGCTGGGCGGAAGCGGTTGCTCAAGCAGGACGCGCGCGCGAGGCCGCGGACGCCCTGGACAAGGCGCTCGTCTCGCTGCGCTACCACGGTGAAGTCGAGACCACAGCGCAGGCGCTCCAACAGCGCTCACGTGCCTCGCTCCGGCTCGCGGACGGCCTCGGAGTCGACGCCGCCGTCGAGGCGGTCGACCTGCTCGAGCAGGAGCCGCGCCGGCCGGCTCTGGTGGCGGCCTACACACAGCTGTCCGCCGCCGAATGGCTGAGCGGCTCGTACGCGTCCGCGATCGAGGCCGCCGATCGCGCGCTCGCGCTCGCGGAAGAACTCGCCCTTCCTGTTCCAGCTCGCGCCGTCGGCTACCGCGGCATGGCCCGCGCCTACCTCGGCGAGCCCGACGCTATAGACGAGATGGAGCAGGCGTTCGGGATGCTGCTCGAGAGCGGCGCGGGCCGTGACGCCGCGATTATCCAGAACAACCTGGCGATCGCTCGCTACCCGATCGAGGGCGTCGCTCCTTCCCTGGCCGCATTCGAAGCGGGGATCGGCTTCTGCCGCCAGCGCGGTCTCGTCGAGGCGGAGTGGGCGCTCGTGACGAACCGTCCCGGCCTGCTCATGGAGCTCGGGCGGCCGGATGAGGCGCTCGCTCAGGCCAGGGAGCTCCTACCGGCTTTCCAAGCGGCCGGCCAGGCAACCGACGTCGTCGAGCTGCGTGCGGTGGAGCTCGCGATCCGAACCGCTCGGGGCGAAGAGCCGACAACGTCCGAGGTCGAGTGGCTGATCGAGAAAGGGACATCGGTTCGTCACGTCGACGTCACAACGTTCGCGCTGGCTGTCGGAGCCGGTGCCCTCGCTGCCGAGGCTCCCGACCGCGCGCGACGTGTCCTCGCGGAGGTCGCCGAGGTGACCGGCAGCCACCGCACCCCGTACTTCGCGCGAGCGCTTCCCGGAATGGTTCGGACCGCGCTTAGAGCCGCCGGCGACGGACTCGCCACGCAACTCGTCGAGTGCCTCGACCCCCGCTACGAGCTCGGCCAGCACGCCCTCTGCGCCTCTCGCGCGCGCCTCGCCGAGCACGCCGGAGAGCTCGCCGAAGCCTCCGCGCTCTATGCCGAAGCGGCCGAACGGTGGGAGTCGTTCGGAAACGTCCTGGAGAGGGCCCACGCCCTGCTCGGACTCGGCCGCTGCCGCATCGCAGCCGGACTACCCGGCGCAGAGGCGCCGCTCCGCGAGGCACGAGAGCTGTTCGCCGCGATGGGCTATCGACCCGCCGTTGCCGAAGCCGAGGCCCTGCTCGAGCCGCTGACGTCGGCGCCCGCGTCCTAGGACTGCTCGGCGGCGCGGGCCGCCTGCTTTTGCTCGTCCTCGCCGACCGCGATCTCCGCACGGATCTTCTCGAGCGAGCGGCGGATCAGGCGCGAGACGTGCATCTGCGAGATCCCGACCTGCTGCGCGATCTGCGACTGCGTCAGTCCCTCGAAGAAGCGCAGGTGGAGGATCTTGCGCTCGCGCTCGT
>VAXD01000197.1 GCA_005884155.1 Actinomycetota bacterium
AACTCCTACCAGCGCGGGTTCCTCTCCGCTTTGGATCAGCAGATCGGCAACGAGTTCAACCGGCTCTGCCTCGACGCGGGCGTCGCGCAGGCAACGATCCCCGGCGCCGAAGGCTGCCCGGTCCCAGCTTCCCAGACCCCGCCGCATCTGCCGCTCACTCTCCGCGCCGTCGCTCCGTCGCTGTACGCGAAGCTCGGGGGAACCGCCGTTTACGGCTCGACTTTGCACGCCGTTTCGCTCTTCTTCACGGTCGCCGGCTCCTCCGGCACTCCACAGGGCCCCGTTCATCCGTTTTTGGTCCGTGCCGACACATGGGCGACTTCGTTCGCGGCGAAGCTCGCCGTCCTCACCGGGCAAACCAAGGCACGCGCGAATGCGCTCGTCGCGACCGACCGGCGCTCGTATAACCATTCGCGGGATCTCCTGATCGGCGCCGGCGTGGGGAGCCTGCTCCTGGCTCTCGCACTCGGGCTCCTTCTGTCGGACTCGTTCGTCGTACCGCTGCGGAAGACGCAGAAGCGGCTGGCGACGATCGCGGCCGGCGACTTCTCGGGGCATGTGGAGGTGCCGAACCGGGACGAGATCGGTGCGCTGGCCGCGGACGTCAACCGCATGAGCGACGAGCTGCAGCGCCTGTATCAGGAGCTGGAGACCGAGAGCCGGCACAAGTCCGACTTCCTGGCCACGATGTCGCACGAGCTGCGGACACCGCTGAACGCGATCCTCGGCTTCTCGGAGGTGATGCACGAGCAGATGTTCGGGGAGCTGAACGAGCGCCAACTCGGCTACGTCAACGACGTGCTCAAGGCGGGCGAGCACCTACTCTCGCTGATCAACGACGTGCTCGACCTGGCGAAAATCGAGGCTGGGAAGATGGAGGTCGAGCTCTCCCGGGTCGCGATCCCAGACGTCCTCAGGAGCGCAGTCTCCCTGCACTCGGAGCGGGCAAGCCGCGGCGGCATCGACCTCGCCCTGACGGCGGAGCCGGAGGAGATGACGGTGACCGCCGATGAGCGCCGCGTCCGCCAGGTCGTCTTCAACCTCCTCTCGAACGCCATCAAGTTCACGCCCGATGGGGGGCGAGTCGACATCTCCGCCCGGGCGGACGACGGCCACGTCGAGATCGCCGTCGCCGATACCGGCCCCGGCATCCCTCCCGAAGACCTCGAGACGATCTTCGAGGAGTTCGAGCAAACCAGCGACGGCAAGAAGGCTGAAGGCACCGGGCTCGGGCTTCCCCTGTCGCGGAAGCTGGTCGAGCTGCACGGCGGCCGGCTCTGGGCCGAGAGCGAGGTCGACCGTGGCAGCACGTTCCGCTTTACCCTTCCGGTCGGCCCGACCGACCCCGCTTGAGTACTGCCGAATTAGCGGGTGGTCCGGATCGCTGTCAGGCGTACGTGACGGTCGGCTCGGCGGACGTCGACGCCCACGAGGTGCCAGCCGTCGTGCCGGAGCGGGACGCGCAGGGTCTTCGGGCCGACGACCCGGACCGAGCGACGCGTTCCGTCGGCCGTGATCCACGTCCGGTCCGGGCCGTCGCTCTCGAGGCGGACGACGAGCTCACCGCCGCCGCGGATCCAGAACGCACCGTGACGGTAACGGGGCGAGCGACCGACCCACTCGGGGCAGAAGACGATCTTGGCGGCCGGCTCCGGCACGGCCGGCGTCATCGCCGGGCGGCCGCGGGTGAAGGTCGCGATCCCGCCATCGCGTGCCAGCTGCCCCCAGCCGTGCGCGACCAGCTCCCGCCAGGCGAACCAGCCCTGCCCCGGCTGGAAGAGCCCGCCGTGGAAGGCGAGGTAGCGGACGCCGAGGCGGCGCAGCAGCGTCTCGGTTCCGGGACGCCACTCGCCGCAGTTCAGCGGCTCGAGCCGGAGCGCGAGCGTCCCGGCTCGCTTGGGCGCGAGCGTCGAGTATCCGCCCGGCCTCTGCCGTTGCGCCTGCATGTCGTAGTAGAGGTAGAGCGCTCCGTGGTTCACGCTCGGGTGGAGTACCGGTAGCTCGAGCAGCCGCCCGGCCGGGAGCGGGCGCAGCGCTGCGTAGGCCGCATTGCCCTCGTCCGCCCGAGCCACGCGGTAGGCGGTGACGCCCAGCCGGAGGTCGAGGAAGAGCGCGGCGACGAGCACTACGGTCAGGACAAGGGCGAAGCGCCGCGCCAACCACGCCGTTGCGAAGGCGACGAGCGCCGCGAGCGCCAGGCACGCGATCGGCATCTGCCGCTCCGGCACGCGCGGGTACCGCAACGGCGGGAAGTGGTGCCAGATCGTCCCGTAGAGCGGGAAGTGCGTCCCGAGCGCGAGCACGATCGGCACGATCGCGCCGACAGCCAGCGCCAGTGCGAGCCCCACCCGCCGTGCGCGCAGGAGCGCCACGAGACCGAGTAACGCGAGCAGCGGTGCCAGCCAGCCGAGGAAGACGCGGCGGAGTAGAACGAGACCTCGCTCAGCGAACGCCCCCCGCCGGCGATCGAGCCTGGGATCGTGTGCCGGCTGACGAGCAGCGCGGTCCCAACGGCGCACGCGCCCGCCACGAGCGCGCCGAGCAGCGTCCAGGCATTGCGGGCGCGGCAGAGGGCGTAGAAGAGAAAGAACGGCACGGCGCCGAGCGCGAGGTGGAGGTCCGAGAACGGGATCGACGCGATCGCGGCTCCCGCGAGCACGAGCCACCATCGGCTCCCGCGGCGGCCGCGCTCGAACGCCCAGAGCGCGAGCGGGAGCAGCACCGCGATCATTCCGCGGAGATGACCGGCGCTCTGAGCGACGCGGTAGGGGGCGAGGTCGAAGACGAGCCCTCCCACGAGCGCGGCCCCACGAGGTAAGCCCAGCTCGCGCAGCCAGAGGTACGTCAATGCGCCCGCCGCGAGGAAGGTCAAGAGCAGGCGCAGGTTCCAGCCCGCGACCGGCCCGAACGCCGCCCAGAGTGGCCAGTAGGGCAGTCCGAACGGCCAACCACCGAAGTTGACGCGTGGGCTGCTCTCGGGTTGAAACGTGTACGGGTCGAGCCATGGCTTGCTCCCGTGCTCGAGCTGGTGGCCCACCAGCCAGAGGTGGTAGACGGCCTGCAAGTGGTCGCCGGTCGACGCTTCTCCGTGGATCGCCTCGGCGCGGGCGGCGAAGTGGGTGCCGAAGTGGGCCGTGGCCGGCCACATCGCCGCGAGCCCCACGGCGAGGTAGAGCCCGCAGGCGAGCGCTACAAAGCCCGGGCGGCCGAGAGCAGCTCGTCGAAGTCCGGCACCTCGGCCGTCTCGTAGCGCCATGCGCCGCGGACCGTACCGTCCCGGTCGACGAGGAATGCCGTCCGCTCGGCGACGTCACGCAGCCCGCGATGCTCGTGCGCGATCCCGAACCCGTGCACGGCCTCGGCGTTCCAGTCGGAGAGCAGCGGGAAGGTCAGGTCGAGCGCCTGCATCCAGGCGATGTGCGACCACGGCGAGTCGCGTGAGACGCCTGCCGCCCTGACGCCCACCTCGTCGAGCTCCTGGCTCCTGTCACGCAGGAGCTCCATCTCGCTCGTTCAGGTCGAAGACCAGTCGAAGAGGTAGAACAGGAGCAGGAGCGGCTTCTCCGTCGCGAGCTCGCGCAGCGCGACCTGTTCCTGGGGGCCCATCCAGAGCCGTACATCCGGGATTCGATCGCCGACGCCGATCACCGCGCGAGCTTACGGGATCAGCGCGACGTCTCTCGCGGCGGGTGCGACCCGCTTGGCGAGCATGCGCGCGCCACCGCGGAAGACCGTGAGCCAGCCGCCGGTCAGGGAGGATGTGGCCACCAACGCGCGGTCGGTCGAGAGGTTGAACGAGCCGGGTGTCGTCCTCAGCGTCGAGACGGGCCGGCGCGTGCGCCACTCGTACACTCGAAGCATTGCGTCGTTTCCGCTCGTCACGTACGCCCGGCCCCCGGCGATGCGCACGTGTGCGGG
>VAXD01000198.1 GCA_005884155.1 Actinomycetota bacterium
CGCGCAGCAGTTGTGGAGAAGAAGACGAATTACGCGGTTTTTGACCTCGATCGGAAGCCTGGCCAACGGTCGAATGGCTGCTGAGTCCAGCCCTTTCCGGCTGCGCATCTGTTGAAGCGCCTTCCTGGCTGTTGTACCCTGAAAGCTACTTGCGGCCTGCGGGCGATAAAGGGGTCACGCCTTCATTCGGAACGAGACTCTCCGGAATCGAAGGCTTGCGCGCGATCGCGGCATGCAGCGTTCTCGTCTTCCACGTCTGGCTCTTCTCATCGCCAGATCACCTACAGGCGGACGTCGGCCCACTAACTCGTTTCTTGCCGGATTTCGCGTTCGGCGTAACCCTCTTTTTCACTCTCTCCGGCTTCCTGCTCTTCCGTCCCTTCGCCTCCGCCGTCATGCGGGGACAGCCGGTGCCGAGTATCAGGAAGTATCTCCGCAACCGAGCGCTGCGCATCCTCCCGGCGTACTGGGTGATTCTGCTGACGTGTTCGCTCTTGCTTCAGAGCGTGCTTCACCGAACTACGTCCGGAGGCTTGAAAAACGGTGGCCTCTTCAACGCGGGCGGCCTGCTCCGGGACATGCTCCTCGTTCAACATTATGAGCCGGGATCTGTCGGAACTGGAATCGGGCCGGCTTGGTCGCTCGCGGTCGAGATCGCGTTCTATCTTGCGCTTCCCCTCCTCGTGCTTCTCGCCGTGCTGCTCGCGAGGGAAGCAGCGACGCGGGCCTCGCGCCGGTTCGCCGCACTCGCTCCGGCCGCACTCATGCTGGCGATCGGTCTTTGCGGGAAGGGAGCCGCCGCATACCTGGTTCCGCCCGTTCATGCGTTCGACGGATGGGAGGCCGACTGGCACAGCGTGCTCGAGCGGAGCATCGCATGCCAGGCCGATCTGTTTGCATTTGGGATGGCACTCGCCGTCGTGCGGGTCGATGCTGAAGACGGAGTGCTACGCCTGCCGCGCGGGTGGCGACCGCTGACGGCTGCAGCTGCGCTTGCCTGCTACCTCGTCACCGCGCAATTCACGTTCTTCGATGAACATTTGAGTTATTCACCGTTCAACACGCTGATGGCATTCGCATGCGCGCTGTTGGTTGCGCTGGTCGTCTTGCCCGCCCGAAAGGAAGCGAGAGCCCCGGTTCTCCTCCGTATCCTCGAGACGAAGCCGATGGTGGCCATCGGACTCGCCTCGTACAGCCTCTTCCTCTGGCACGAGCCGATCGTCCGCTTTCTACAAGCGCACGATCTGACCGTGGGCGGCAACGGGGGGTTCTTCGTCAACATCGCGATCGTCGGCGCCGTGGCCGGTGTCGCGTCGGCAATCACCTACCGCTGGGTCGAGGTGCCTGCCCTACGGCTCAAGCGCGTGAGGCCGTCGAGAACGATCCCGGAGGTGCACCCGTCTCCAGAGCCCGCGGTCGCTTCTCTCGACGTGCCCATCGTCGCCGAATAGCTTGCTCTCGGGAGAAGTGCCCGCCAGTGCCGCGGCGACGGACGGCGATGGAGTGTCCGGGCCTACGTTGCCTCCGCAATCGCGTGAGTAGGCGCACGAGCCAGCTGTCAATCGTCGCGATCGCGGCGCTGGTCTTCGCGTTCTCTTACCTGGCGCAGCCGACGTGGGCGAACGAACTCGCGCATTACGACCTCGTCCGCGCCCTTGCGGTTGGCAGCCCGAACGTCGACGCAAGTCGGGGGTTTCCGTTGCTGCACACGGGAGATTTGACGCGGTTGCACGGTCACTTCTATTCGACGAAGGCGCCAGGCCTAGCCGCCGCCAGTTTGCCGCCCTACCTGGCGCTGAGGACTGCAGGGGTAGTGACCACGACCAACCCGAAGTCGGTCGTGTGGGCGTTGCACCTTTGGAGCATCGTTCTCCCGGCCGCCGTGCTTCTTCTCCTCGTTCGCCGGCGTGCCGAATCCGTCGAACCGGGATTCGGCACGATCGCCGCTGTCTCGATTGGGATTGGCAGCCTGATGCTGCCCTTCTCCACGCTCTTCACTCTTCTTTGCACACGTGCTTTCCGCGACGCTCGGCTTCGCCGCCTTCGTGCTGCTCTCGCACAAAAAGGGGTCGGCGTTGCTTGCCTTCCTGGGCGGACTAGTGGCTGGTCTCGCCTTCAACGTCGAATACACGCTCGGTGTCGTGGCCCTCGTGCTGGTCCTCGTCGTGCTCGAGTACCCAGAGCAGCGCCTCCGACGTCTTGGGCTCTACTCGCTCGGGGTCGCCCTCGGTGCGTTGCCGGCATTCGTGTTCAACACGTGGGCGTTCGGGTCGCCGTTCCACCTCCCACAAGAGGGGTGGCATGGCACTGGTGGAACGCCTCTTCCGGGGTTACTCGGCCTCACCCATCCAAGCGTCAAGAACGTGCTGATCATCCTCTTCTACCCCGGCGGAATTGGACCGATCCTTCTTCCGGCGATCGCCGGCGCATTCTTGCTTTGGCGGCGAGGTGCCCGGCTCGAGGCCGCGCTGCCGATGCTGATCGCGGGTCTCTTCCTCGTGTTCAACGCGGCAAGTGTCGATCCCTTCGGGGGCGCGTCTCATGATCGCGACACTGCCGTTCCTGGCTGTTCCGCTGGCCGTGGCCCTCCGGGCTTTTCCGGGTGCCACGCTCGGTCTCATCGTGGGCGGAGGTGCCTTCATGGTCGCCGCGACGTTGACCCATCCGCTCGAAGCCCTCGACGGCCACGTCATCCACCGTCTCGTCACGGGACATTGGATCGACTCGATCACGGCGGGCGTGGGTCTTCGCGGGAGCATCTGGGACGTGCCGTTCCTGATCGCGATAGGTGTAGCGGCGGCGGCGGCCATTGCGGTGACGCCGTGGCGCTTCGTCGTTCGGAGGGATCTCTTTGCCTTCCTCGTGGCTCTGTGCGCGTGGGTGGTCGTCTCGAACACGATCGACGATCTGAGTCGTGACGGCTGGCACGGAGAGGCGACCGGGATCGCTGCAACTGTTTTCTCCGCGGCGTTGATTGCCGCGGGGTATCGCCTGCAGGCGCGGCCGCGATTACGTTGATCTGTGCTGGTCGACCCTCCCCGCTAGCCGATCGCGCACCGCTTCGTAGATCTCCTCGTGCCGCGTCGCGATCCGCGCCCAACTATGCAGTCCGCGGGCGAGCTCCGACGCAGCGGCGCTCATCCGCGCGAGCTCGCCGGCGTCCGATACCGCTCGCACAAGGGTCGTCGCCAGGGCGTGTGGGTCGGCCGGCGGAGCGAGGTAGCCCGTCTCGCCTTCGCGCACGAGCTCGGGCAGGCCACCGACCCGCGTCGCGACGACCGGACGGCCGAAGGTGTAGGCGGCGAGGACGACCCCGCTCTGGAAGATCTTCCGGTAGGGGACCACGACGACGTCGGCTGCGCCGAAGTAGAGATGGGTACGGTCGTTGGGTACGTAACCAAGTCGTAAGTCGACCGAGCCGTCCAACCCGAGGCGTTCGATCTGGCGCGCGTATGGGCGCCACGATCCCATCGGCTCCCCCGCGACCAGCAGACGCAGGTCTGCCCGGTCGTGGCGGGCAATCGCCAGCGCGTCCAACAGCACATCGAGGCCCTTGTGCTCCTTGATGAGTCCGAAGAACAACAAGTACGGGGCATCGGGATGAAGGGCGAGCGCCTGACGTGCCTCCTCGCGCGTAGGCAGCTCACGCGCGTAGGCGCCAGGGCCGCCCATCGGGACGACGTGGACGCGGTCGGGGGTGACACCGTGGCCGTCTACGAGCCGACGCCGACCCTCCTCGGCGTGCACGATCACTGCGTCGGCGAGGCGGTAGAGGCCGGAGACGTCAACCGTGGACCATGCGCTGCCCGGGAGCGGCTGGACGTCATGGGCCGTGTACACCACCGGCACGCCGGCGCGGCGAAAGCGTGCGTAGATCCGCACGTCCAGAAGCGGCAGGAGCGACCACTGTGCATGGACGACGTCGGGACGTGCGCGCGCCGTCTTCGAGCCCCAACGAGCCATGTCGATCGGGTAGAGGGCCGCCTTCACGGCCTGCCGCGCGAGCCTCCGTCGCCTCAACGGTTCCATGCGGGCGACGTGCCGGAAGAAGTCGTTCTCGACCCGGTAGCCCTCGAGGGGCGCGACGGGCTCGAACAGGAACTCCGAACTCCGACGTCGACAGCGTGACCTCATGGCCCCGGGCGGCCAGGCAGTGACAGAGGTTCGCGTCGTAGAGGGGGCTGAAGTTCCCCGGATCGACCATGGCGATCTTCAGTGCCCTACCTCTTTCGATAGCGATACCAGCTGAACGTTCCGCCGTTGCCCTTCCGGTTCACCCGGTAGCGCGCGTACAGCCCTTCTCCCGGCTTGTGCTTGGCGGGCCGAACGAGGCAGAGGAAGGAGCGGCCGCTCTCGCGGCGGCATATTGCCTGGAGACCGTTCTTCGCGAGACCGGTCTTGGAGTCGATGAGTGCGCGAGGGAGCTTTCCCGTCGGAGACGCGACGACGACGCGCAGGATCCGGCGTTCGACCTTCGCGTTCCGAGCGCCGCGCGCGGCAACATCCGTGCGCGCAGCAACCTTCGAACCGCCCGTGTGCTGGACGGGCTTGCGCGCCGGTGCGCTTCCGCTCGCTTTCGGCGCCGCGGTCGTCACCGAGGGCGGACTCAGCGCCGGCTTGGACGCTGTCGAGTCCGAGACGGCGGAGGCGATCAAGGCCGCGTTCAACGCCAGGCTCATCGGCAACAGAATCCGCACCAGGCGCCGACGCACCCGGGCGCCGGCCCGGGGCGCGTGCTGCAGAGAAACCTCGGACCGCCGAAGCGCCAACGAGAGGGGAAGCGGCAGGGGCGCTCGTGGGGGCTCCGGCTCGAGAGCGGGGGCGCGCACCGCATGCTCGGCGCGCACGAGCTGAAGCGGAGAACGCTCCGGAAGGCGAGCCTGGAGCGCGCTGCGCAGCTCGGGGTCGACCAGTACGAGCTCCGGGCTGATCGGCTCGGCGGCCGACGGCGGAAAACCCCCTGCAATGGCTGGCAAGCTTGCGATTTCCATACGTTAGGTGTCCCGGTGGATGATCGGCGTTTCTGTCTCAGGCCTGAGCGGTCGAGATTGACCGCTAGTGCTCTCAGAACGGCTTTAGGAAGCGAGCGCGCTTGCCGATACGGCCACCAGCATGCCGTCCCTGATCTGGATCCCGCTCGCGGTAGTCACGGCGCTTGGAGTGTCGACAGCTGTCGCCTTCACAGTCGGAGCAATCCTGGGGCACATCGGCACGGAAATAGGGCGATTGCTCGAAAGCGAGCCCCTGGCATTCGCCCCAATCCTGCCGGCAGAGCCGGTTGCGCGCGCCCGCTAAGGGCCTACGCCGCAGTCGCGGCGTCGGTAGCCGCTTGAAAACACACCCGCACTCCTGCGAGTATTTGCGCTGCAAACGAGGAGGTACTGCGGTTGCGGCGAGAACCCCTCCCCCAGGGCGCAATGATCGTTCAGCCCAAGCGGCACCCGCGTCTGCGGCGGGCCCGAAGGCGCCTACGGTGCCTGACAAGCGGACATGTCGTGCTACCGGGCGGACGGTGCGATCGCTGCGGCGCCCGCCGCGCCGTGCGTCGACGCGTGCTCGGCGCCTAGGCCCATCCTCCGTTCGGGCGATAGCCGACACGCCGGGCGCCGCCGATGACCGATCCAAATGCCTCGTTCGGTAGGCCTTTTCGTGATCGTACTTGCGCTCGCGGCAACGTCGCCGGCGCCGGCGGCTCAGGTAGCGCGAGCAGCGCAGACGAAGACGAGGGCAGAGGTGAACGTCCTCGAGACGGCCGCGCACAAGTGGAGGACGTGGCGGAAGTACGGCCTCTTCAACCCAAGCACCCACCTGCTCGCCGACAACACCCAGGCGGTCTGTCGAGGCCGCGGCAAACCTCGCCCCGGCAAGCGGTATGCGCGCTTCCTCTGCGTCCTTCGGCCGCACGTCCACCGCGGACGCCAGGGCCTGTGGCTGAGCTACCGGGCCCTTAAGCACGGGCGCT
This sequence comes from Actinomycetota bacterium, assembly GCA_005884155.1. Lineage (GTDB taxonomy): Bacteria > Actinomycetota > Thermoleophilia > Gaiellales > Gaiellaceae > AC-32. The sequence continues at coordinate 5,963 of VAXD01000198.1, forward strand.
ACCGAGTCCGCGTCATCGCCTATCGCCGCTGACGCGGCACCGCGAAGTCACGATGCATAGCGATACAACCGCGCCCCGATCGCGCGGCCGACCCACGCGGGCGAGTGCCTGATGATGCTTCCGAGCGCCGGTTCGAGCTTCCTGGTCGCTTGCCGATCTAGACGGCCCAAGACGGTGTAGGTCAGCGGCTCCTCCCGCGTACCCCAGTTGAGCTTGAATCGACGAAGACCGTCGTTCTCCGGTTCCGTGCGACCGAAGTCGAGAACGCGGACGCCGGATGCGCATCCGAGTTGGATCGCGCTCCAAAAGAGCAGTACGTTCGGACGCAGGCGCCAGTGCTCACGGCTCGACGCGCCGAACTTGTATGTCAGCGTGTGGCCCGCCCGGAGGAAGACGCCGCCGGCGATCGGCCGGGAACCGGTGTACGCGAGCAGGAGG
>VAXD01000202.1:0-829 GCA_005884155.1 Actinomycetota bacterium
GCCGGCTCTCCGCGCGGGAGAACCTGGAGCTGTTCGCGCGGCTCGAGGGGGAACCGGATCCGGAGGGCGCCGCCGAGCGGCTGCTGGGTGAGTTCGGCCTTCCTGGCGCGGCATCTCCGAGCGGGAACCTCTCCGTCGGCAACCGGCAGCGGGTCAACCTCGCGATCGCGTTCCTGGGCGATCCGGAGGTCCTGCTCCTCGACGAGCCGACGGCGGCGCTCGACCCCGAGCAGCGCCGGCGGCTCTGGGAGCGCTGCGCGGCGCTGCGCGAGGCAGGCGGCGCCGTTGTCTTCGCAACGCAGAACCTCGACGAGATAGAGAGGCAGGCCGCCAACGTCGCCGCGCTGCGCGACGGCCGGCTCGTCTTCACCGGACCGGTCGAGGAGTACGACCGGACCCAGTCCGACACTCTCTTCGCATGAGGCGTGTGTGGCTTCTCTTGAAGAAGGACGCGCTCGTGCTGCGCCGCTCGCCGTTGCTGCTCGCGGTCGTGCTCGCCTACCCGGTCGCGATCGCGATCCTGGTCGGCCTCGTCGCGGGCTACTCGTCCGCGAAGCCGCGCGTCGCGCTCGTGGACGAGGACAACCTCCCGCCGACGGTCGTGATCGCCGGCAAGCGCTTCCACGTCGACCACACGATCGGCCAGGTCAGCAAGAACGTCGATCTCGTGCGCGGCCTCTCGCCGGCGGAAGCCCAGCGCGAGCTCGCGAACGGCAAGGTCGTGGCGGTCGTGACGGTGCCACCGGGATTCATCGCGACGCTGAAGCAGATGGTGAAGAGCCCGCAGCTGGAGGTCCAGCTCTCGCACGGGACGATCTCGTCGCGCGTC
>VAXD01000202.1:937-3684 GCA_005884155.1 Actinomycetota bacterium
TTCCTCGGGCAGCCGATCGACGTGATCGGGCTCGAACGGGCCGAGCAGGAGCTCGGGCGGCTGCCGCAGACGCCGCGCGTGCGGCGGCTCGAGAACTTCGTCCACGACGCGCGGCTCGCCTTGGCGAACACCGGCGACGCACTGCGCGCAACCGCGCGTCCGATCGAGCTCGTCTACACGAACGGCCGCGGCCGGACGACGCTGCTGGCGGCCAACGTGCAGGCCTACGCGCTCGGCGTGACGATCTCGTTCCTTGCGCTGATGCTCGCCGCCGGATCGCTCGCCGCCGAGCGGGACGAGAACGTGATCGGCCGCCTCGCTCGTGGGCTCGTCGGACTCGGGCACCTGGTCTGGTCGAAGGTGGCGCTCGCCGCGGCGCTCGCGCTCGTCCTCGGCGTGTCGATCGCGGTCGCCTTCGGAGCGATCATCGAGATCGGCGGCGTCACCGGCGGCGAGCCCTGGCGGCGGCTGCCGCTGCTCGTCGTCGGGCTCGTCCTGGCGGGCGGTTCGCTCGGGGCGCTCGGCGCGCTCCTCGGCGCACTCGCCCGCGAGGGCCGCTCGGCCTCGCTCGTCGCGCTGCTGGTCGTGCTGCCGATCATCTTCCTTGGGCTGATCCCGTCCGAGGTCGTTCCGCCCGCGGGCTGGGCCAGCGACGTGCTCCCGTTCACCCACGCGGTTCGGTTCTTCGACTCCGCGCTCTACGACCTGAGCCCGTGGGGGCAGGTCGTGCGGCAGGCCCTCTGGCTCGTCGCGCTCGGCGGGCTCTTCGGTGTCCTCGCGCGCGTGTCAGCGCGTAGATTGTTGGTATGAGCGTAGGCTCGACGGAGCTCATCAGCGGCGTAGGCTCGACGGAGCCGCCCGGGAGCGGAGGCCACGGCTACGCCGTGGCCGGGAGCGGGAGCAAAGAGCGGAGGCGCTGGCTTTGCCAGCGCCGGGACCGGGAATGAGCTTCCCGGCAACCCGCCTGCGCCGGCTGCGCCGCAGCGACCGCCTGCGCGCGCTCGTCCGCGAGACGCGGCTCGACCTCGACGACTTCGTCTTCCCGCTCTTCGTCGGCCCGAGGACGGAGCCGAACGCGGACCTGCCGCCGTTCGGGCGGCTCACGGTCGAGGATCTTGCCGCCGAGGCAGCGGAGCTGGAGCGGCTCGGCGTCCGCGCGGTGATGCTCTTCGGCATCCCGGACGAAAAGGACGCGGAGGGGTCCGGCGCCTGGGACGACGACGGGGTCGTGCAGCGCGCTCTCCGGACTCTGCGCGAGGCTTCGAGCAATCTCGTTCTGACCACCGACGTCTGTCTGTGCGAGTACACGTCGCACGGGCACTGCGGCCCTCTCGACGGTGAGGACGTGGACAACGACGCCACGCTCGAGCTGCTGGCACGAACGGCGGTCAGCCACGCCGAGGCGGGAGCCGAGATCGTCTGTCCCAGCGACATGATGGACGGCCGGGTCGCGGCGATCCGCGCGGCCCTCGACGACGCCGCCCAGAGCCACATCCCGATCGTCTCCTACGCGGCGAAGTACGCCTCGGCCTTCTACGGCCCCTTCCGGGAGGCGGTCGACTCTGCGCCTGCGTTCGGTGACCGGCGTGGCTACCAGCTCGACCCGGCGAACGTGCGCGAGGCGCTGCGCGAGTGTGAGCTCGACGTGCGTGAGGGCGCAGACGCGCTGCTCGTCAAGCCGGCACTGCCGAACCTCGACGTGATCCGTGCCGTGCGCGAGCGTTTCGACCTGCCTGTCGGCGCCTACAACGTCTCCGGCGAGTACGCGATGCTGAAGGCCGCGGGCGCCCGCGGCTGGCTCGACGAGCGCCAGGCCGCAGTCGAGTCGCTGACGGCGATCGTCCGCGCCGGCGCCGACGTGGTCGTCTCCTACTGGACGAAGGAGCTGGCGGGCTGGCTGTAACGCTGGACGTCTGGGAGACGATCGCGCAGGCGGCGGCAGCCGAGAGCCCGCTCTGGGCCGGCGCATTGCGGCCCGACGGCGAGCGCGAGCACGAAGCGGTCTTCTCGCCGCTGACCGAGGAGCGCTACGCACTCGGCCTCGAGACGATCTACGAGGGCTACCTGCTCCACTACGGATGGGCCCGCCTGTTCGCTCCCGCGGACGCGGACACGGCGCTGCTGCTCGGCGACTACCTCTACGCGCACGGGCTCGTTCGCATCGCCGAGAACGGGACGGTCGGGGCCGTGGCCGAGCTCGCGGCCTTGATCTCGCTCTGCGCCCAGCTGCGTGCCGATCGCCTCCCGGGCGACGGTGAGGCGTGGGCGGCGACCGCGGCGAAGCTTTGCGACGGATCGGAGTCGCCGCCTGAAATGGTCGAGCGCGCCCTCGCCGCTCACCGGCGGCGGACAGCGGCGTAGGCTCGACGGAGCCGCTCGGAAGCGGAGGCCGCGGCTTCGCCGCGGCCGGGAGCGGGAGTCGAGTAGCATCGCGCCGTGCTTCTCGCCGCGAAGACAGCTGCCCAGGAAGGCAAGGACGTGATCACGGCGATGCTCGTCGTCGGCCTGATCTTCCTCGGCGTGATCGTTCTCGGCGAGCTCTCGAAGTGGATCAGGCACCGCCGCTAGTTCGCCAAAGCTAAGGCGCGGCGGCTACTTCTTCTTCGGTCCTTTGCCGACCGTCAGGTTGACCTTGGCGCCCTGCGTGAGCTTCTTGCCGGGGTGCGGGTTCTCGGCGAGCACATGGTTCTTCTGCGCCTTGGTCGACACGACGCGGATGACCCTGCCCGGCCTGCAGTGCGCGTGAG
>VAXD01000034.1 GCA_005884155.1 Actinomycetota bacterium
CGACCTGCTTGATCTGCCGCGCGAAGTACCAGACGTGGCCCTCGAGATCCTCGGCCGTGAAGCGGCGCTCGCCGTACTCCTGGTCGGTCGGCTCCTCGGTGATCGTGGCACCGGCCTCGCGCGCCCGCTCGAAGCGCGCGTCCACATCGTCGTCGACATAGACGTAGATCCCGACCGTCTCCTGGCCGAGGCGCTTCGGGCTCTTGTAGTGATCGCCGGGATCGCCCATGAAGATCCGGCCCTCCGCGCCGACCTTCATCTCGGCGTGGTTGACGTAACCGCCCTCGCCGGTGTAGCGGAGGACTTCCTCGAAGCCGAACGCGCGGGCCAGGAAGTCGAGCGCGGCGTCGCAATCCTCGTAGAGCAGGTATGGATTGACGGTCTGCATCAGCGTGTCTCCTTTCGTCGTCGCTTCAGCTCGACGCCGAGCGCGTCGAGCCGGTTCGTCCAGAACCTCCGGTAGTGCGAGAGCCACTCGTCGAGCTCCTCGAGCGGCTCGGGATCGAGCGAATAGAGCCGGCGGCGGCCCTCGACCCGCGCCTGCACGAGCCCCTGCTCGCGCAGCAGGCGCAGATGACGAGAGACCGCGGGACGGCTCGTCTCGAAGCGCGCGGCGAGCTCCCCGGCGCTGAGCTCGCGTTCGGCGAGCAGCTCGACGATCGTCCGGCGAGTCGGGTCGGCGAGCGCCTCGAGCGCCTTCACCGAGCCTCCAGCGGGAAGCCTTCGAGCGCCGCGAACCAGAAGCGCATCGCGGCCATGCCATGAGTCGCCTCGATCCGCTCGTGGTCCAGCACGAGCCTCGTCCCCGACCCGGCGTCAGAGAGCTCGATCCGCACGACCGACGGCTCCTCGCCCGGAGGCCGCCAGTCGAGCTCGAGCACGCGGCCCGGCTCGACCTCTCGCTGCGGGACGTCGAAGCCCGGCCGGAGCCAGCGCTCGAGCGAGGCGGGCTCGGTCAGCGCGCGCCAGACCTCGGCCGGCGGCTCGGCGTACCGTCGCGTCAGTCGGAGAGAACACTCCTCGGGCATCTGCCCGCGAAGTGTAACCGATGCGTTACATTTTTACTCCTGGATGCCTACGTTGAAGCTCGTGTACCGCCCCGTAAGCAGCATCACGTACGCGTAGGTCTGCGTCTCCATCCGCAGCGCGAGCGCCGCGAAGTTCCGGATGCCCTCGGGCACGCGACCGATTACCAACGCGATGAACCAGCTGAAGACCGCGAGCAGCTGCGAGAGGTTGCTGAGGATGTTGACGACGAACAGCGCCGGGATCGCCAGGATGATCCGGAAGAAGACCGTCCAACGGTTTTGCGGCTCCGGCGGATCGACCTCGAGGTCGATCGGGTAGCCCGGCTTTCCCGTGAAGCTCGGGTACGGGTCGGCGATCAGCAGGATGTAAGCGCGCACGTGCGTCGAGTACCGCAAGTACGACGCGAGGAAGGTGTGCAACCCCTCGGGCGACTGGCCCTTGACGAGGGTCGCGAACCAGTTCGCGATCCACGCGAGGAGGGTGATGACGCCCCAGAGGATGGCCCAGGCGATGAGCGGGATCGCGAGGATGATGCGGAAGAAGACGGTGAGGCGGGTCCGCTGCAGGTCGTCGTTGACGACGAGGCGGATGGGGTGCGTGTGTTGCGTGGTGGCTGTGCCAGCTGTGGATTCCATACCCCGATCCTAACGAGTGGTCAGGAGCCCTCAAAACGTGGCTCGCGCTTCTCGAGGAAGGCCGCCACACCTTCGCGGAAGTCGTTCGTCTGGGTTGCGGCGGTCTGGAGCTGAGCCTCGAGCTCGAGCTGCTCCTCGAGCGTGGTGTGCTCGGCGTGATCGAGCAGGCGCTTCGTCATGGCGATCCCTCGGGTCGGCATGGCCGCGAGCCCGGCGGCCAGCTCGGCGGCTCGGCTTGCCAGGTGGTCGGCCTCGACCACCTCGGAGACGAGGCCCCAGGCGTGCGCCTCCGTGGCGGTCAGCCGGCGGCCGCTCGTGAGCCACTCGAAGGCGCGCGCGGTTCCAAGCAAGCGCCGGACGAAGTAGGTGCTGCCGGAGTCGGGCACGAGCCCGATGTTGATGAAGGCCGGCACGAAGGTCGCCGAGTCGGCCGCGATGCGCAGGTCGCAGGCGCAGGCAAACGAGAGCCCGGCGCCGGCTGCCGGTCCGTTCACGGCGGCCAGGACCGGCTTCTCGAGCGCGCGGATCGCGAGGATGTTCGGGTGGTAGTTGCCGCGGAGGCGTGAGCCGATGTCCCCGGGCGCCTCGCGGAACTCGGTCAGGTCTTGACCGACGCAGAAGCCGCGGCCGGCGCCGGTGACGAGCACGGCACGGACCTCGGGAGCGCGCGCTTCCTTCAGCGCGGCGGCGAGCGCGCGGTGCATGTCGGCGTTGAAGGCGTTCAGGACGTCGGGCCGGTTGAGCGTGATCGTCAGCACCGCGCCGTCGCGGGTGGTCTCGACCTCGGCCATGCGGCGCAGCCTACAAGCCGCTTGCTAGCTTCGACTCGTGGCCGAGCTGACGTTCATCGCGTCGGAGGAAGAGGCGCTCGACGCCTACTCGAGCGCTGTCATCACAGTGGCGGAACGGCTCGCTCCGTCGGTGGCGAACCTGCGGGTTTCCCGGGGACGTCGGACGGGTGGCGGTAGCGCGGTCGTGATCACGCCGGACGGGTTTCTCGTGACCTCGGCGCACGTCGTCAACGGGACGAGGCAGGGCGGACGCGCGTCGTTCGTGGACGGTCGCGAGCTCCGCTTCGACGTGGTCGGGGCCGACGTGCACTCGGATCTCGCGGTGCTGCGCGCCGACGCAGACGACCTGGTCGCTGCTGAGCTCGGCGACGCGGAGCGGCTGCGCGTCGGCCAGCTCGTCGTCGCGATCGGGAATCCGAACGGCTTTGCAGGCTCGGTGACCGCGGGCGTCGTCTCGGCGCTGGGGCGCTCCCTGCCGACCGAGAGGGGTCGGGTCGTCGACAACGTCATTCAGACCGACGCGGCACTCAACCCCGGCAACTCGGGCGGCGCGCTCGCCGACGGCTCAGGCCGAGTGATCGGGATCAACACCGCAGTCGCGGGAGTTGGCCTCGGCTTGGCGGTGCCGGTGAACGCGGCCACGCGCCAGATCGTCGGCGCGCTGATGACCGAAGGCCGGTTCCGGCGCGCATATTTGGGCATCGCGGGCGGAACACGCCCGCTACCTCCGCGCGTCGCGCGTGCTCTCGGGCGCGAGGCCGGCGTGGAGGTCGTGCAGGTGGTCGAGGGAACTCCCGCCGCGGATGCGGGACTGCGGCCGGAGGACCTGATCGTCGAGCTCGACGGCGCGCCCGTGACCGACGTCGGCGACATCCAGCGCCTGATGGTCGTCGAGAAGATCGGTGCGCCGATCGACGTGCAGGTGTTACGCGAGGGACGCGAGCTACAGCTCTCGATCGTTCCGGCCGAGCTCGACTAGCGGCCCTTGAACTCCGGCTTGCGCTTTTCGGTGAACGCGGTCAGGCCCTCCTTTGCGTCCTCGCTCGCGAACGCGAGGTAGAGCGCACGGCGCTCCGCCTCGAGGCCGGCCGCGAGCGTGCTCTCATACGCGCGGTTGACGGACTCCTTGGCCATGCGTGTTGCGACCGGGCCCTTCTCGGCGATGTCGCGGGCGACGCGCTTCGCCTCCTCGAGCCAGGCCTCCCTTGCGACCACGCGGGCGACGAGGCCGGCCTGGAGCGCCTCGTGCGCCGAGAGCCTGCGGCCGCTCAGGATCACGTCCATCGCCGTCGCCTTGCCGACCGCGCGGGTCAGCCTCTGCGTGCCGCCCGCCCCGGGGATGATCCCGAGGCCCGTCTCCGGCTGGCCGAACTCGGCGGTCTCGGACGCGACGATCAGGTCGCAGGACATCGCGAGCTCGCAGCCGCCGCCGAGGCAGAAGCCGGAAACGGCGGCGACGAGCGGCGTCCAAAGGGAGCGGATCGCGTCCCAACGCTCGACGCGGCGCTGGTAGTAGAGGTCGATCGCGGAGGCCTGAGCCAGCTCGCCGATGTCCGCGCCGGCCGCGAAGGCCTGCTCCGAGCCGCCGAGGACGATGCAGCGGATCTCCGGGTCGCGGTCGAGGTCGGCGAGGGTGCCGACGAGCTCGTCCATCAGCTCGTCCGAGAGCGCGTTCAGCTGCTGCGGCCGGTTGAGCAGAACGACCACAATCGCCCCGTCGCGCTCGCTGAGTACGAACGATTCCGTCACAGTGCCTGGCACCGCTGGAACCGCCGTACGAGCAGGCGTTTTCGGAAATCCTGTGACACTTTTGTTTCGGTGCCTGGCACCGGGCTCACTTGCGCTCCAGGAAGCGCTCGATCGCGGCCTTCGGCTCGTCCGTGGCCATCGAGAGCGCCAGCCAGTCGCGCGCATGGTTGATCGTTTGGTGCCAGGCGAGGTCGCGCCAGAAGTTGAGGTGCTGCTTCGCGTAGCGGGTCGTCTGCGGCAGCTTCCGCGCCAGCGACTCGACCACCTCGTCCACCTTCGCGTCGAGCTCAGCCGCCGGAACAGCCCAGTTGACGAGCCCCCACTCCGCCGCCTTCACAGCGGGAATCTCCTCGCACATCAAGACGATCTCGCGAGCCCGCCGGTCACCGACCATGATCGTCAGCCATTGCGTCGCACCGCCCGCCGGCACAGAGCCGTGTTCGGGCCCAACATGCCGGATGAACGCGTCGTCCACCATCACCGCGAGATCGCACGCCATCTGCAGCTCGTTCCCGCCGCCGACCGCGATCCCGTTGATCCGCGCCACCGTCGGCTTCCCGATCTCCCGCAACCGGTCGTGCATGTCCTTGAAGGCACCGAACCACTTCCAGTACTCGTTCGGCTTGCCGAGGTAGCCGTCCGCCCACTCCCGCAGGTTCGCGCCGACGCAGAACGCCCGGCCGGCGCCCGTGACCACCACGACCCGGATCGAGTCGTCCCACGACGCGTCCTCGCACGCCCGCGCGATCTCGCGCAGCATCTTGAAGTCGAACGCGTTCAGGATCTCCGGGCGGTTCAGCGTGATCGTCGCCCGGGGCGGCGCCTTCTCGTAGACGATCCGCTCGAAGCCGAGCTCCTCCGGTGCGACCGGTGCCGGGCGGTCCGGTTCGCTCACGAAATCTCCGCGAAGTAGGCGCGGAACTCCACGCCCATCCCCTGCGCGTCCTGCGCGGCCGCCATCAACCCGTCTTGCGCGGCCTTCCAGGCATCGCGATCCGGGAACTCGTACTCGAAGTAGTAGGCAGCGTCCGGATCCGGCATACCGCCGATCACGCGGCCGTGACGCGTCGCCGCGCCCGGAACCAGCTCGCGGGAGAGCGCGACGTGCTGCTCGTAGCGGTCGGGATCAGGCTGTTCTGAGTAGAGAACGAAGACTCGAACCATGCGACTCCTCTCTCGACGACGCGCCTGAGCGTATAGCTTCACCGGCCATGTCGAGCGTCGAGCTCCTGAGCGCCGATCCGGACGAGCTCGAGCTCAGGCACGACGAGCTGAACGCGCTCCTGGAGGGGCTCGCCAAGCGACGAGAAACGGAGCCGGCTCTGGCGGCTGCAAGCGGTCTGGTCGACTTCTGGATGCGGAAAGGACACCTCGCCGAAGGCCGCCGCCACCTCGACGGGCTGCTCGCCGCCGGAGACGCTCCGGCCGCGGCCCGCGCTGCCGGGCTCGCAGCCGCCGGGACGCTTGCATTCCGGCAGGGAGACGACACGGCGGCGCGCCGCTTCTACGAGGAGAGCGCCGAGGTCGCGCGCAGCGCCGACGACGATGCAGTTCTGGCCTGGGCGCTCGGCGGTCTCTCGCGCGTCGCACTGAGGGCAGGTGAGTGCGCCCGAACACGCGAGCTCGCGCTCGAGGCGCTCAGCCTTGCCTCGGACGAGGCGTCAGGCCTGGGCGCGCGCCACATGCTCGCCGCCGCGGCTCGCTGCGAAGGCGACTACCGGCGTGCCGAGGAACTCTACGGCGAGACGCTCGATCTCTCGCGACGGCTGGGTGCTCGCGGCGTCGAGGCAGGAGAATTGCTGAATCTCGGCTTCGTGGCCCTCCACCTGGACGAGACCGAGCGCGCGGTCGAGCGCTTCCGGCAGGGCCTCGAGCTGGCGACCGAGCTGAACGACGACTACTTGACGCCCTATTGCCTGCTCGGCGCCGGAGCCTCGGCCGCGATTCGCGGGGATCATGCCGAGGCCGCGCGCCTGCTCTCGGCGGCGAAGGCCGCATTCGATGCGACCAACGCCGCCATCGATCCCGGCTCCGCGGAAGAGTTCGACTCGCAGGTCGCTCGAGCACGCCGAGAGCTCGGCGAGGAGTTCGACGCCGCGTGGGCCGAGGGCCGCCGCCTGACGGTCGCCGAGGCACTGGCCCGCACTCGGGCCACGGCGTGACGGCTCTCGCGACCTTCCTCGCAGTCATCGCGGGCCTAGCCGGCTCGGTTCAGGTGGCGGTGATGGCCCGGCTCGGCGAGCGAGTCGGCGTCTTCGCGGCCCTCGCCTGGGCGGCGATGCTGACGGCGGGGCTCGCGTTCGCGCTGCTGCTCATCGTGCGGCAGGGCGCCGGGGGAATCGTGGACGCCGCCCGGCAGCCGGTCTGGCTCTGGAGCGGGGCGGCGATGGGACTCCTGATCGTCCTGACGATCACGTTCGCGGGCTCGCGGATCGGCGTGGCGGCGACCGTGGCGATCATGATCGCCGGACAGCTCGCGATGGGAGCGGTGATCGATCGCTTCGGGCTCTTCGGGGTCGACAAGGTCGGACTCGCGTGGCCGCGCGTGATCGGGATCGTGTTGCTCGCGGCCGGCGCCGCGCTGACCCTCAGGCGCTGAGCCGACGTAACAAGGCGACTCCTGCCAGTGGAAACGCCGCCGCGATCGCGAACGCGGCCCGCCAGGACGTCGCCCCCACAACCGCTGCGAAGATCGGCGGCACCGCCGCGCCCGTCGCCGCGAGCGCCGACTGCTGCATCCCGAGCGCAGCTCCGCTCCGCGCCCGGCCCGCGAGCTCGGCGGCGGCAGTAAACGAGAGCCCGTTCCAGGCCATCGCGAAGCCACCCGCGAGCACGAGCGCGGCCACGAGCACCCCCGCGGGCGCGCCCACAAGCGCGGCGACGAGCCCGAGGGTCGCACTGCTCGCGAGCCCCACGAGGCGCAACGGCCCCACACGCGACCCGACCCGGTCGGACCAGCGCCCACCGCCGATCCGGAACGCAGCCGCGAGCACCTGCACGCCCGCGAGCACCAGCGCGGCCTGCCCGTGCGAGAACCCGCGCTCGTCGTAGAGGAAGAGCACGACGAACCCGGTGATCGCGAGCTGCGCGACTAGGTAGAAGCTGCTCCCGCTGCAGAGCAGCCAGAGCCGCCCGTCGCGGAGGGTCTCGCCGAGTCGGCGCGGCTGGAGGATGTCCTCGGTTCCCTCGGGATCGTGGATCACCGCCACGCCGAAGATGCCGCCCGCAGCCGCCATCAGGGCGAGAAGCAGGAGCCCGTCCTTGACCCCGAGCGCCGGCAGCGCAATAGCCGCAATGAACCCGCCGAGCGGGATCGCGGTCTGGCGGACGCCGAGTGCCAGCCCGCGCTCGGCAGCAGGGAACCAGTACATGACCGCCCGCCCACTGGCCGCGTTCACGCTCGCCCCGGCCGCGCCGGCGAGACCGAGCAGGACGAGCAGCGCGCCGAAACCGCTTGCCTCGGCGGCGCCGACGAGCGCAAGTGCGCAGGTGCCGAGGCCCAGCGCAAGCACGATCCGCTCGCCCACGCGGTCGGCGAGCAGCCCCCACGGCAACAGCGTCAGCAAGCCCCCGATCCAGACACTGTCGATCACAAACCCGACCTCGACGAGGCTGAGCCCGAACTCGTGCCGGATCTGCGGCGCGAGCACCGGCAACCCGATCAAGACTGCCGAGTAGGAGGTCTGCGCCGCCGTCCCCGCCGCGAGGACAAGCCAGCGGTAGCGGCTGACCGCGACTACAGGCCGAACGGGTTGAACGGCTTCGGGCTCGTCGAGACGATCACGCTCTTCGTCTCGAGGTAGAGCTCGAGCGTCTCGAGGCCGAGCTCCCGTGTACGGCATGTTGATCCCGACAGTGCCGGCCTTGATCCGCCGCGCGAGCCGGTGGCCGCGCGCCGGGTCGCCGGTCCAGATGGTCGCCATCAGCCCATAGCGGCTCTCGTTGGCGATGCGCACCGCATCCCTTTCGTCCTCGAACGGGATCACAGTGACGACCGGCCCGAAGATCTCCTCCTGCGCGACCTTCATCGAGTTGTCGACGTTCGCCAGCACCGTCGGCGGATAGAACGCGCCGTCGCCCTCCGGCACTTCGCCGCCAGTCGCCACCTCGGCGCCCTCCTCGCGGCCGGTCTCGACGTAGCCGTGGACCCGGTCGCGGTGCTCGCTCGAGATCAGCGAGCCGATCTGGGTCTCCGGGTCGAGCGGGTCGCCGACCTTCAAGCCGGAAGCAAGCTCGGCGAACTTGGCGACGAAGTCGTCGTAGAGCGGCGCCTCGACCAGCACCCGCGAGCGCGCCTCGCAGCTCTGGCCGGCCGAGTAGTAGATCGACCAGACCGAGCTCGGCACCGCATCGTCGAGCTCCGCGTCGGCGAAGACGAGGTTCGGGCTCTTGCCGCCGAGCTCCAGGATCAGGCGCTTGATCCCGTCGGAGGCCAGGCGCATGATCTCGCCGCCCGTCGCGGTCGAGCCGGTGAACGCGATCTTTTCGACACCTGGATGGCGAACCAGATGCGCGCCGACGACAGGCCCCGGGCCGGGGACGACGTTGATCGTGCCGGGCGGAAAGCCGACCTCGTGGGCGAGCTCGGCCATCCGCAGCGCCGAGAGCGGGGTCGCCGAGTCCGGCTTGAGCACGATCGTGCAGCCGGCCGCGAGCGCGGGCGCGAGCTTCCAGGTTGTCATCATCAGCGGGTAGTTCCAAGGCACGATCTGGCCGCAGACGCCGACCGGCTCCTTCAGCGAGTAGAAGAGGAGCGAGCCGCCGATCGGGTTCGAGCGGCCCGCGATCGTCGCGATCGCCGACGCGTAGAAGCGGAAGTTCTCGACCGCCTGCGCGAGCTCGGCCTTGACCGACGAGATCGCTTTGCCGACGTTGCGCGCCTCGAGCTCGGCCAGTTCCTTGCGGTTCGCGACGAGCGCGTCCGCGAGCGCGTGCAGGAGCCGCGAGCGCTCGTTCGGCGGCGTCTTGCCCCAGTCGCCGTCGAGCGCGCCGCGCGCCGCGTCGACCGCGCGGTCGACGTCCTGCTCGTTCGCCATCGCGACCTGGGCAAGCGGCGACCCCGTGGCGGGCTCGGCGAGGTCGCGGAGCTCACCGGAAGCGGGCTCGGCCGACTCGCCGTTGATGAAGAGACCGAGCTCCTGGCCAGCAGCGATCGCCATCGGCAGGACCTTAGCGACGTTTCCAGGCCTGCGGTTGGGGGAGAATGGCACGCCGTTCAGGTCGACGCTGCCCGGATCCCGGATCGCGACCGGCTTCTCGCCGAGCTGCGCGAGAACGGCCTCAGCGCCGAGCCCGTGGACGAAGTCTGCATCGAGGTAAAGGTCGAAGGCGACGGCGAGGAGGCCCTGGACGAGCTCTTCGCGCACGCCGAGCGGGTGATCATGAGCACCGGAGCGCCCTTCGTGCCGATCAAGCACGAGGGCACGATCTACATCCGTCCGCCTCTGAGCTAGAAGGCTTCCAGGCGGGCAGGCGTCGGTGCGCTCGCTCAGTCGAGAGTTCCCCCTGGGCCAACGCAAGCGTTGGCTGACCCCACGGTGTCAGAAGCCGGTGCGCCGCATTGACATCTTTGTTACAACAGCACATCGTTGACTGCTCCACGATCGGGGAGGAATCCGAATGCGGCGTTTGATCGCTTGCGTCTTTGCCTCAGCATCGTTGGGTCTAATGGTCCTCGCGCCCGGGGCGGGTGCGGACCCCACGAACCACTTCACCGTCTCGTTCACGATCATCTGTGACGGCCAGTCGCTTCTCATCGTTTCGAAGCCGGGGTCGAGCAACGTGATCACGGTCAACGGCCAACCGAGCACGTCTGTCTCGGTGCTCTTCGGCCTGCACGTAACCGACGACCAGGGAAACATCGTCGTCGATTTTCAGAAGCCTGGGAACCCGCCGGTGCAGACATGCACCGATACGAGCTGGCCCTCAGGTTGGACGGCGACGGCCGAGACGATCATCACCCCGGCGCACTAGAAGGACCGCTGTAAGGAGCGGAGACTCCGCGAAAAATAGACCGAGGAATCTCCGCTTCTCACCGTTCAGCTCGATGCGCCGGGGAGGGGCAAACCTCGGGTTGGCCATGAGTCACACGCATCCCCAGGATCAGGTGCCCGACGACGTGCACGAGGCCGACACGATCGCGCGCGGCGCATTCCTGCTCGGGTGACATTCCTCCACACTGGTTCAGGTGAGTGTCTCAGTGCTCGGCAGCCCATTGGGCGGCATAGCCAATGAACGACTGCGTGCGCGATAAGCGGCCGGGGTCAGCAGGCTCGCCCACCTTCGTCCAGGGATCGGGTCGGTCGTCGAGTGCCCAACCGATGAGCGATCTCCACTGCGGGTCGAGCTCTTCGAGCGCCCACTCACCCGCGACGCGCTTCGAGGCCACCACACCGGTGGTGAGCGTGTGCAGGATGCGGCAGTGTGAGAGCACGGCCACCGCGAGTCCACGGCGGCTAATCGAGTCGCTCGACCGGAACCACTCCGCCCACTCGGCCAGTGCCCAGCGCACGTCCGCGCGTAGCTCGTCCGGTGTGATCGGATCGACCAACTCGCGCGGATCCGGCCCGGCGAGCACCACACCGTGCTCCCGAAGCGACCAGCGGACTACTGCCGTGTTGTCGTGGTTGTCGAAAGCGAACTCGGTTGCGCCGTTATCGAGATAGAGGAGTGGGCGACGGTCCGGGTCCGGCCGCCGGAGAACCTTCTGGGAAATGTACGAGCCTTCCAGGTGCTGTGACCATGGCGTCGTGAGCGCGTAGAGCCTCTGGTGTAGCGCTCGAAGCTCAGCCTGCTGCTTCGGCGCAACGTCGTCTTTGGTTACGACGATGAAATCCACGTCGCTGTGCGCGTCGGCGTCGCCGACGGCGAACGACCCCTGTAGGTAGGCGCCGCAGAAGGTGTCGCCGAGAACGTTCCGGACCCCGTCCACAAGCTCGATCAACAGTTGATTCAGATCGGCAAAGGCCGTTGCGTCGCCGCTGCTGTGATCGCGTTCGAGCGACAAGGCCATTCCCGCCGTTCAGGCCTTGCGAAGCGCATCGATCGCCGCGGTCTCGACGAGGCCGGAGACCGCCCGCGCCAGGTCTCTGTCGGACGTGATGAAGGCGTCCGCCTGCAGCTGCGTCAGCGCCACGAACTCGGCGTCGAACGTTGTCTCCCACCCCAGCTGATCCGCGACCCTCCACGCAGTCTGCTGGAGCACCTTGTCGCCGAGGAAGCGAACCTTCAGCGAGTTGATCCGCGTCACCCGCTCGATCCCCTCTGCGGCCGAGATCTCACCCCGGCACGCCGCTTCGTACACCGCT
The DNA here is from genome assembly GCA_005884155.1 of Actinomycetota bacterium. Classification (GTDB taxonomy): domain Bacteria; phylum Actinomycetota; class Thermoleophilia; order Gaiellales; family Gaiellaceae; genus AC-32. Next base: position 11,512 of record VAXD01000034.1, read on the forward strand.
GACAGCGCCTGCGAGCGAACGAGCGTCGGCGCGACGAGCTTGTGCTCGGCGGCGACCTCGATCTCACCGGCGGCGATCCGGAGCAGCGTGTCGCAGTCGACGACGAAGCGGGTCACGCTCGGGCGGCCAGGCGTTCTTCGACCCGGCGCGCCAGGACGAGGTACGCCTCGTAGCGGTGATACCTGGGGTGATCCGGGCCGAACCGCTCCGGCCTTTGCCGGACTGACGGCTCTCCGATCACCTCGCCGTTCTTGAACTGCTCTCGCGTCAGATCGACTTCCAGACCGCCCGGAAGTCGGTTCCACATGTGCGCTTCCACTCGCTCGCCGTCGCGAAAGACGTCCGCCGCGAGAACGTCTCCGCCGAAGATGTCGTGCACGACGAGCGACGTCACGTCGCATTGCCCGCGCGAGGGATTGTCGGGCGTCCAACCGTCGTCCTCCTCGGCCGTATCGAGACTCCAGCTAGCTCTGATGGCGGCTTCGATCTCGGAGAGCGTCGGCGGCATCAGGCGAGGATATCGCTGTCCCCACGCCCGCCTAGCGACCCTGCTACGAATGCCGTCATGGCCGAGATCCTGCTCTTCCACCATGCACAGGGACAGACCGAAGGCTTTCTCGCGTTCGCCGACGCCCTGCGAGCTGCCGGGCACACCGTTCATGCCCCGGATCTCTACGACGGAAAGACCTTCACCGACCTCGACGAAGGGGTCGGCTACGCGAAGCAGGTCGGCTTCGACACGATCGCGGAGCGCGGTCGCGCCGCTGCGGAGGGCCTGCCGAACGAGCTCGTCTATGCCGGGTTCTCGCTCGGCGTGATGCCGGCGCAGATGCTGGCTCAGACCCGTCCGGGTGCCAAGGGCGCCCTGTTCTTCAGCGCCGCCTTCCCGCCATCCGAGTTCGGCGCGTGGCCAGAGGGCGTCCCCGCTCAGATCCACATGATGGAAAACGACGAGTGGGCGCTCGAGGACCTACCCGCTGCGCGCGAGCTTATCGACTCCGCCCCGGACGCGGAGCTGTTTCTGTACCAGGGCGACAAGCACCTGTTCGCCGACAGCAGCCTGGCCGACTACGACGAAGGCGCCGCGACGCTGCTCAAGCAACGCGCGCTCAGCTTCCTCGACGATGTCGAGTAGTGCACCGTCGGGGGCTAGATCGGCTCGAACCAGCGAGCGCGGTCGGGAGCCGGCTCCTCGTACGACTCCTTGGCCCAGTACTCACGGCCGGAGGTGATCTGGTCGTCTTCGACCTCGAAGAACGAGAGCGCGAAGAACGGGCCGAGCGTGTCGTGGGGGACACGCACCTCCGAGACCACCGTGCTCCCCTCCGCGACGATCCCAAGCACCTCGATCGACCAGCCCTCGGGGTACGTCCGGTTGAACTCGACGTAGTTCTCGCGGCCGCGGATGCGGACCTGGTCATGCGGCCAATCGAGGACGAAGTCCTCCGCGAGCAGCTCGCCGACGCCGTCCCAGTCGCGCGCCTGGATCCGGCCCCAGAGCTGTGTGACTACCTCCCTCGGTTCCACGTTTCGATTATCCGTCGGAGAGGGCGCGCTCGAGGGCGGTGCGATCGGTCGGCGCGCCGTGCGTCGGAAGCACGAGCTCGACTGGCCGTTCGAGGAGCGGTCTTAGGCGTCCCTTGACCTCTTCGCGTGTGACGCCGGCACGCAGCCAGTCGGCGACCTGGAAGCCACGGCCGAAGTCGACCAGCGTGTCGCCCGAGATCACGGCTCCCGCGCTCCCGACCCAGAGCACAAGGTCGTTGTGCTCCCGTCCCTCGAATGCCTCGATCCCGAGGGAAAGCGAGTCCCCGCCGAGATACGTGTCCGCGTCGCCGCCGTTCTCCTTCAGCCACCTGAGGTCGGGGCTGCCGTCGCCGGCCTGCTCGGCGGTGATGCCGAACTTCTGCATCAGGTCCTCTGCGGTGTCGGGCGGCGGGGTGTACACGGGAAGGCCGAAGCGCTCGACGAGGATCTTCGTGCCGCGCTCGTGCCAGGGCGCGGTGAGCACGACGATCGGCTCGCGGTCGGCCGCGAGCGCGAGGATCTCCTCCGGCACGGCCAGCGGGTCGAACAGTAGGAGGCGAGCACCGTCGTCGAGCGCATACGAGGAGACCTCCTGGGGCCACGCCGCGTCGGCCGACCACTCCGGGTGGGGCGCCTGCCAGTGCCAGATCCCGGCTCGTAGCTCGCGCACGGCGCGATCGTACTGGTACGTTCGCTTCGTGGCCGACGCGCCGAGCTCCGAGCACCCGCTGCAGGGGTCCTGCCTCTGTGGCGGCGTTCGCTTCGAGGTGACTGCGCCGTTCCGCTGGGCCAATCACTGTCATTGCTCTCGCTGCCGCAAGCACTCCGGCGCCTTCGGCGAGACGCAGGGACGTGTGCCGCGCGACGGGTTCCGGCTGCTCCAGGGCGAGGAGCTGATCCGCGTCTACCGCCCGGACGACGGGCGCGTGAAAGCCTTCTGCTCCGTCTGCGGCTCGAGCCTGTTCGGCAACGAGTGGCCGGAAGGCGACGAGATCGGGATCCGCCTCGGCGCGCTCGACGGAGACCCGGGGATACGGCCGCAGTTCCACACCTTCGTCGCCTCGCGCGCGCCCTGGGACGAGCTCCCGGACGACGGGTTGCCGCGCTACGACGAGGGCGCTACCTGAGATCCTCGAGCGTCAGCTGCTCGGTCAGCAGCCGCTTGAACCGGGCCGGATCGCTCCCGGTGAACGCCTTGCAGAGCGCGAAGCCCTCCGTGTAGCAATAGGGCGAGCCGCGGAACGGGCGGGTCTCGAGCGACCGGATCGACTTCTCGACGCGCTCCGGCGGCTGGAGCGACCAGTCGCGCGCGTACTCGGTCAGCTCCTCGCGGCCGGCCCCTCGCGCCTGGAGCAATACGAGATTGGCGCTGATGTCTGCGAGAACGCGCCGGCCCGCGGCGACACGGAAGCCGACCTCCGGGTCGTAGGCAGGCGCAAGCCCGGCAACGAGATCATGGCTCTCGCGGTCGACGACGAGCTCGGTTGCGAGCTGCGCGATTCCCTCCGCGATCACTGGCTGGATCCCGACGGCGAGGCTGACCTTGAACTCGGGACGGCCGCGCCGGATGAGGGTCACGTCCTTCCAGGAATCCTCGGTGTGATGCCCGGGATACGACTCGTGCGCTGCGAGGAACGGGACGTCGGCCGCCGGCAACGGCAGGTCGGCGTTGTACAGGAACTTGCTGCGCAGACCGCCGAGATAGCTGCTGAACGCAACCCAGCGCTCGTTCGTGACGACCTCGATCTCGAGCGCCTCGCCGTCGGGCAGGCTCACGAGCTCGCGCGTCCGTGCCTGCATGAGGTCGGCCACGGCTCGCAGGACGCGGGGCACCTGGTCGCCCGGGATCAGGGTCTCGGCGAGCCAGCGCTGGTAGCGCTCGGCCAGCGGCCCGCCCCCGGGGAGCGCCTCGCCGAGGGCCGCATGCGCGGCGCGAAGCTCGGGCTCCGGGATCGGCCGCGGCTCGACGCCGAAGCAGGCCATGACTTCCTCCTCGAAGGAGTCGAATTGCTCCTCGCGGGCAATCGCGAGCAGCGCCCGCAGCTGCGCGGCCAGCCAGCCCTGCCGGTGCTCGTCCTCGACCTCGTCCAGCCCGCCGAGCAGTGCCTCGCACTCGGCAACGATCTCCTCCCGGCCGAGGCTGCGCGGCTCGACGTCGATCGCCCCGAAGACGAGCCCTTCGACGTGTTCGCCGAGCGCGACCGCCAGCTCGACGTATCGCACGCCGGCGCTCAGGTGCCCGCCACGATGTCGGCGGGCGTCAGCTGCTCGGTCAGCAGCCGCTTGAACCGCGCCGGGTCGTCGCAGACGAACGCCTTGCAGATTCGATAGCCGTCGGTGTACGTCGTGATGTAGGAGCGCCAAACCGGGTCGGTCATGAAGCGCACGCTCTGCTGCGCGCGCAGGTCGGACGCGAGGCCCCAGCGCTTCAAGTAGGCGAGCGCCTCGTCTTCGGAGCGACCGTCCTCGTGCAGCATCAGCGCGACGTTCGTGCCGACGCCTGCGAGTGGGCGCGCGGCGGCGCTCACGGTCCGCGAGAGCTCCGGGTCGAATGGGACGCCGGTGTCGCGCACATGCTCCGCGGCCACGTGCTGCTCGTCTTCGCCGAGCGCCATCTCGGGCGCGAGCGATGCGATGCCTTCCGAGACGAGCGACTGTGGCGTGCCGATCAGGAGGATCGACTCCTCGAGCTGGCCGCCCTCCTGAACGAGCAGGCGATCCTTCCAGGCGTGCTCGGTGTGGTGGCCGGGATAGGTCTCGTGCGAGACGAGCCCGATCAGGAACGTCGGCGTCAAGGGAGTGTCTGTGTTGACCGCGACGTGGCTACGCAGGCCACCCTGGTAGTAGTTGAACGCCGCCCAGGGCTCGTCGGTGACGTAGTCGAACTGCACCTCCTCGCCGTCGGGCAGGCCGACAAGCCGCTCGGTGCGGGTGCGCAAGTCGGCCCCGAGCGACTCGATGACTCGCGCGAGCTGGTCGCCCGAGAGCGTGTTCCCGTCGCGCCAGGCCTGGTAGCGCTCAGCGAGCGAGCCATTGCCGGGGAGCGTCTCCTCGAGGACTTCGTGGACGGCTTCGAAGCGCTCTTCCGGCACGCGTTCGGGCGCGACGCCGTAGCACCACTCGACCTCGTCGACGAACGAGATCTCCTCGCCCGCAAGGCGGCGCGCGACGGTCTGGAGACCAAACAACTGGGCGCGCAGCCAGTTCCGGCGCTGTTCCTCGAGCCCGTCGAGGTTCTCGATCAGCGCGGCCGCGTCGCGGGCGATGTTGGCCGGCGGGAGGAGCTCCTCGGCGTCCACGCGCTCCTTGATCTCCGGCGGGCCGAAGTACGCGTCGATGAGACCGTCGATGTGGCGGCCGAGCCGGAGGCCGAGCTCGAGGTAGCGCTTCGGGACGTCGCTCACGTTCGCTCGAACAGCGCCGCCTGGCCCTGGCCGACGCCGACGCAGAGCGTCGCGAGCCCGTAGCGCCCATCGCGCCGGCGCAGCTCGTGCAGCAGCGTCACGACCAGCCGTGCGCCGCTCATCCCCAGCGGGTGCCCGATCGCGATCGCGCCGCCGTTGACGTTCACGCGCTCGGGGTCGAGCCCGAGCTCGCGGATCACGACGAGGCTCTGCGAGGCGAACGCCTCGTTCAGCTCGACGAGGTCCAGGTCGCCGACGGCGATTCCGGCCCGCTCGATGAGCTTCTGGACTGCGGGAACCGGGCCGATCCCCATCACGCGCGGGTCGACGCCCGCGACGGCCGAGCCGACGAACCTCCCCAGCGGCTCCGCGCCGAGCTCGCGCGCCCGCTCCTCGTTCGCGATCACGAGTGCGGCGGCTCCGTCGTTGATCCCGCTCGCATTCCCGGCCGTGACGGTGCCACCCTCGCGGAAGGCCGGCTCGAGCGCAGCAAGCTTCTCCGCGGTCGTCGTGGGTCGCGGATGCTCGTCGCGCTCCACCTCGCCGACCGCGACCAGCTCGTCGGCGAAGCGCCCCTCCTCGTCGGCCGCCGCCCAGCGCTGCTGCGACTGGAGCGCGAACGCGTCCTGGTCCTCGCGCGGGACTCCGTAGCGCTCGGCCACGTTCTCGCCGGTCTCGCCCATCGACTCGAGCGGGAACTTCTTCTCGAGGCGGGGGTTCGGGAAGCGCCAGCCGAGCGTCGTGTCCCAGACCGTCCGGTTGCCGCGCGGGAACCCGGTCTCAGGCTTTCCGAAGACGAACGGCGCGCGCGACATCGACTCGACACCGCCCGCCACGAATAGGTCTCCGTCCCCGGCCGCAACTGCGTGGCAGGCGCCGACGACGGCCGAGAGACCGGACGCGCAGAGCCGGTTGACGGTCACGCCCGCGACCGACTCGGGCAGCCCTGCGAGCAGCGCGGCCATCCGCGCGACGTTGCGGTTGTCCTCGCCGGCTTGATTCGCAGCGCCGAAGTAGACGTCCTCGATCTCTTCCCCGGGAACACCGGCGCGTGCGACCGCCTCGGCGATCACAAGCGCCGCAAGGTCGTCCGGCCGCTCCCCCGCGAGCGCACCGCCGTAGCGCCCGACCGGGGTGCGGACGGCAGAGAGGATGACCGCGCGGCTCAACACTTACGTTGCGGTGCCTGGCACCGTCGCGAGACCACCACAACACGCGGTAACCAACGGGTTCAGCCCGCACCGCGTCACACTTCTGGTGCTGTGCCTGGCACCGTGGCGGAAACGTGACGCCCGCCGTCAGCCGACGAACTCGACCCGGACCGGCTGCTCGTAGGTGCCGAGCTCCTCGGCCCGGCTCAGCAGCTCGCGTACCGCCTGGCGGCCTTCGTCGCCGTAATCACACGTGAGCTCGTTCACGTACATCCCGACGAAGCGGTCGGCGAGCTCCGCATCGAGGCCGCGGCCGTACTGGAGCGCGTGCTCCATTGCTTCCTCGCGGTTGTCGAGCCCGGCCTGAATCGAGTCGCGCAGCACCTCGGAGAGCTCGAAGAGCGTGTCGACGCCGAGATCCCGCCGTGCGACGTTCGCGCCGAGCGGCAGCGGCAACCCCGTCTCCAGCAGCCACCACTCTCCGAGGTCGACGACCTTCTTCAGGCCCTCGCTCTCGTACGTCAGCTGGCCCTCGTGGATCAGCAGGCCGGCGTCCGCCCGGCCGGAGCGGACTTCCTCGCTGATCTGGTCGAACGGAACAGCGCGGTAGCGGAAGTTGCCGAGGCAGAGCCGCAGGACGAGAAACGCGGTCGTCAGCTCGCCCGGCACGAGGATCTCGATGTCGCGCAGGTCGGCGGTCGCGAGCTCCCGCGTCGAGACGACGATCGGCCCGTACCCCGAGCCCATCGAAGCGCCGTGCGGGAGCAGGACGTAGCGCTCCTGCACCAGCGGGTACGCCGCGAGCGAGATCGCGGTCACCTCGAGCTTGCCGTCGAGCGCCCAGCTGTTCAGCGTCTGAATGTCGCGCAGGACGTGCTCGAACTCGAACTGGCGCGGGTCGACCTCGCCCGAAGCGAGGCCCCAGAACATGAACGCGTCGTCCGGGTCCGGGCTGTGTCCGAGACGAATCTGCAAGGAGCCGCAGGCTAACAGCGCGCGAAGCGGGCCGTACACTGGACCGGCGATGGCGAAGCCGACACTGAGCGACGCGATCCAGGACTACCTGAAGGCGATCTACCACCTGCAGCACGACGGCGACCGGGTCTCGGTCACGGCGTTGGCCCGCGAGCAGAAGGTTGCGGCCGCGTCGGCGAGCGGGATGGTCAAGAAGCTGGCCGCGCTCGGGCTCGTCGAGCACGCCCCGTACCGAGGGGTGCGGCTGACCCGCGCTGGGGAGAAAGTGGCCGTGGAGGTGATTCGCCATCACCGGCTGCTGGAGCTCTACCTCGCCAAGACGCTCGGACTGCACGTCGACGCCGTGCACGACGAAGCGGACCGGCTCGAGCACGTTCTCTCAGACGAGCTCGAGGCGAAGATCGACAGCGCGCTCGGCTACCCGACGCACGACCCGCACGGCGACCCGATCCCGAACGCGGACCTGCAGTGGCCTAAGTAGCGGCGCGCTCGAGCTCGAAGGCGCGGGCAAGCGCCTCGGCAAGGTCGGCGCCAAAACACACCGGGCCGTGGTCGCGGATTACGACCGCGTGCCCGGCGACGGCCGCCTCGACGACTGCGGCACCGAGCTCCGGCGTTCCCGAAAGGCCGACCGCTACCGGCACCGAGGGATCGGCCGTTGCGCGAGGCGAGTGCGTGTGCACGACGGCACCGACGTCCGGCCGCGCCACGAGCACGGCCAGATGCATCGGCAGCTCGACGCTCGGCGCCGGTCCCTCGACAAGCAGGCCATCAGGAGTGACGAGGCACACGTCCTCCGGCCGCAGCGTTTCGTAGGCGAGCCCGGTCGGCGAGACAGCCACGAGCTCGCCGGCCCGCGCGCTCGCGTTCCCCTCGGTACCGCGGACAAGCTCGCCGGCCGCCATCAGCCGCAGCGTGTGCGCGAGCTCCTCGCGAACCTCTAGCGCCCGAAGAACCACCGCTCGAGGGGTCCGAGCAGCTCCTCGCGGACGAACGGCCGGACCTTCGCGACGTGGCCGTCCTGCTCCGAGACGACCACGTCGTCCTCGAGCGCCTCGTTCGCCGCGGTCAGCGCGTCCCCGAGCTCGTGGCCCTGGAAGACGTAGTCGTCGCGGCGCGCCTCGTCGCTCCGCCGGTACTGCGGGTTGACCGCGCGCCCAACGGCCCACTGCGCGCCCGGGAGGCGTTCGATCCAGATGACGACCCGCTCGGCCTCGCCGCGGTCGTCGACTCCGTTCACCTCGCGCTCCGCGAACCGGCCCGGCGATCGCTTCTTCACGGCGCGACTCTAACTAGGATCCGCGCGGTGGCCAGGCTTTCCAGCTTCCTGCGGAACCCGTTCTCATTCCTGTTCACGAGCTCGAGCAAGGGGGAGCGCGTGGCGACGTACGTGATCCGCGAGCACGAGCGCGGCCGGGCGCTTGCTGAGATCCTCCAGGACCCGTACGTCCGGAACCGCTGCACCGACCGGGAGGTCGCGCGGTTGCTCGACCGGCCCGAGATCGTGCACGCGCTGGGCGAGGCCGTCGTCGTCCCCGAGCGAGAACGGCGCGGTTAGGAGGGCTTGACGAAACCTGGTCTGTGCCGCCGGGCCGCGCTGTCCGCCCCGAGGCGGCGTCCTCAGTCGGCCCAATAGCTATCCACTATTGGGCCTCCCTGCGTCCTTGCCTCGGAACGGCCATCGCACCCCGGCGACGAGCAAGGTTCCGCCAAACCCTCCTAGACCTGAGTGCCCGCGCCCACGGCGCGCGCTTTTGCGAGCACAGCCGCGCCGATGGCGACGTCCCACGCGGCGAGGCCGTTCGACTTGAAGACCATGATGTCGTCGTCGGCCTGGCGGCCGGGAAGCTCGCCACCGATCACCTCCTGAAGCTGGTGCACCTCGAGCCAGTCAAGCACGCCGGCTTCGACGGGCTCGATCAGGTCACCCGACTCGAGGCGAGACTGCTCGACCGAGTCGCAGCAGACGAAAGCCGCGCGCTCGAGGACGACGTTGTCGAGCTCCCGGCGACGCGGGTCGTTCGCGCCGATTGCGCAGACCAGGGCGCCCGCACGCAACCACTCGCCGCGCAGCACCGGGTCCTTCGAGGTCGTCGCGGTCACGACGACATCCTGCTGAGCCGGGTCGCGGTGGCTCTCGCCAGGCTCGGCGCCGACCTCCTTGCAGAACTCGCGAAGCTTGTCCTCGCTGCGGCAGTAGGCGACCACACGCTCGATACCCGGCAACGCCTCGCGGATGCACGCGACCTGGCTGCGCGCCTGCCAGCCGCAGCCGATGACCCCGAGCGACTCCGCGCCCTCGCGCGCGAGGTGCTTGGCGGCGACGCCGCTGGCCGCGCCGGTCCGCAACTGGCCAAGCTTGTCGGCCTCGATCACTGCGGCCAGCTCGGCCTTCTGCGTATCGAAGAGAACGACCACGAACGGCGTCCCGTCTTCCATCCACGCGTAGGACTTCAGCCCCGCGAAGCCGAGCTCTCCGTCGACGGCGGCCATCAGCGCGAACTGCCCGTGCTCGAGCCGCGCCCGCCGCCGAGGCAGGTTCTCGACCGCGCCCTCGGCGAGCCGCCGGAACGAGCCCTCGACGGCCTCGAGCGCATCGGCGGGCGTGAGAAGCTCTGCGACCTCGGCTTCGGTCAGGTACAGCGGCAAGGCGCTCGGAGGCTACTGCTTCTTCGGGATAAAGCTGATCGCCCCGCTCGGCTCGAAGACCGCCCACTGGACATCCGCGAGCGACGCGATCTGCTGCCCGCGGGCCTGCTCGGCGAGCTCCTCATGCGTGATCCGCTCGCGCTTCAGGTTGCGCTCGATCACCTCTCCGTCCTGCATGAGCACGATCGGGTCGCCGTGGAGAAAGCTCCGCGCCCAGCGGAACTTGAACGAGGTGAACGAGACGAGGAGCTGGAGCACCGCGATCGTGCCGACCGCGATCACCGCGCCGGTGACGGAGTAATCGTCCTGCGTCAGCCCCTGCTGGATCGAGTCACCGAGCACGATCAGGAGGATCAGGTCGAACGGCTCGAGCGACGAGAGCTCGCGCCGGCCGATGATCCGCGTCAGCAGGAAGATGAACGCGAACAGCGCGATCGCGCGGACGACGATGTCCATCAGGGAAACACCGTCAGCTCGCGCTCGTAGGTGATCAGGCGGGTCTTGCCGTCGGTCAGCCAGACGGTCTGGGGGCGGCCGAACGCCACGTTCGTCGGGTTCACCTGGAACTGCATAAAGAGGATGTGGCTCTGGCCAGCCGGGATGTGGCCGAGCTCGAACGAGAGTCGGCCGTTGTTGCTTGCCTCGCTAACCGGGCTCGGCTCGATCGTGTTGATCGACATGCCTTCCGCCCAGCCTGTGCCGAGCACGAGGTACGCGTCCTTCAGCTCCTGGCGCGCGGTGACGTGGAAGCGCGCCTCGTAGAGCAGCCCACCGCGGAGCTTGGACGGCGCGTAGATCTTCAGCGAGGCGGCCGGCGAGACGAGGGTGGTCGTGTCCGGGCGCTGGCCGAAGACATTGAAGAGCGCCACGACCGGAACGGCGGCGACGAGCGCCATCAGCCCGCGCCGGATCCAGATGTCGTTCCGCCGGCCCTCGAGGTCGCGGTCTCGCTTGAGGACGAGCGTGTCAGGCACGTCCGCCATGCGGCGCGATTCGCTGCTGCGGGCGACGATCCTCTAGGAGTGGGCCCAGGCGATCAGGCCGCCGCCCGCGAGGACGACCGCGCCGAGCGCGGCGAACACGACCAGCAACGCATCGCTTCCGCTGCCGCCGTCTGGCGAGGCGGTGGCGGTTGGATGCTGCTCGAGCGCGACGGTCTCGTAGCCGTAGACGGCGCGGGTGCGACCGTCTGCATCCGGGTCGGCGAGGTAGGTCTCGAACTGGTCGGCCCGCACGAGCGCCAGACGCGTCGTCATCAGCTTCATGACCATGTCCGCGACGGACAGCGGATGCCGCTTGACCGCCTGGGCCCAGGTCGGGGCGCCGCCCGGGGGCCGCAGGAGCCGCACGACCGGAGCGGGGCTCGCCTCCAGGCGCACGTGCGGTTTGCCGGCGCCGCGCGCCTCGACGTGGAAGCTGAGCGGGCGCCCGTCGCCGAGGATCCGGTCGAACGTCACCGGCGTCTGGCCGGGAAGCGTGAGCTGCCCGCGCACCCGCAACGGCGCTGCGATCGTCGGCCGGTGGTTCAGCGTCAAGACCGCGCCGTAGAAGTTGGCGAACGCCCCGGTCAGGCGCACGCCGGCGAGGGACGCGCGGCGCGTCTCGTCCAGCAGCCGCGCAAGCTCGGGGAGGCGGGCTGTCCCGGTGTAGATGGGCTGCGCGAACGCGGTCGCGTTCTTGACCGTCAGCACCGTCCGATCACCCTCGCGTTGAAGTCGCAGCCGCACCGGAAGGTACGGCGCGGCCGCCCGTGGGCGCAGGAACACGTCGGCGGCGAGCACCTTGCGCCCCGGCGAGAAGCCGGCCCAGAGCAGCTGATCCGTGCGCAGCCCCGGAGTCGACTGGCTACCGGGAGCCGGCAGCGCGTCGTCGATCGGGCCACCGATCGCGAGCTGGTAGTCGCCCTTGCCGCGAACGAGAAGCCGTTGACGGACCCGGATCTGCGCCGGCCGGGCGTCCGGCCCCACGCCGACCATCACCCGCTCGGTGCTCGAGACGTGCACGCGCGGCGAGATGAAGAGCTGTGGCAGCGCTGTCCGGCCGACGAGCGGGGGGAGCGGCGTCGGGTACGGGACCGGCCCTGGCAGCACAACCTGCTGCGGCCGCCCGGCCGACGAAGCGACGGCGGGAAGCGCGAGCGCCGACGTGGCTGCCGCGAGCAGGAGGCGCGCCCGGCGGTTCATCGCGTCTGGGGGATCGACGGCAACGTCGACGAGAGCGGATCGTTCTTGACCGGCGCGTAGATCATGTCGTGGAAGCGTGCGAAGTAGACGTCGTCGTCGACGACTCCCTCGTGGCTGTGCTGGTTGAAGCCGCGCTCGTCCCCGTTCGCGCCCTGGGTCGTCACCTGGTTCATCGTCGCGAGCACCTTCTCGTGGTCGAAGGAGCCCGCCCGAGTGAGGGCGGCAACGAGCACGCGCGCGAAGTCGTAGGCGTACATCGCGAACTCGGGGGGCTGGACGACTTGCTTCCCGCCGGCTGTGCGCACGCCCACATAATCAGCGCCGTACGTCGACTCGTACTGCGACTGGAAGCTTTCGAACGGCCCCGTCCCGACCTCCGCGGTCAACCGCCCGCCTGCGAACGTCAGCCCGTCGACCCAGTCAGGATGGTCGGCGAGTCGCTGCCGGATGTACGGGTCGGCGCCGGTCGGCGGCGTGTAGATGGGAACGTTCCAGGCGAGGCTGCGCGCGGCGGTGAGCACGGCTGCGATCGTCGGCGGCTGGGCCCAGACGAGCAGCGCGGTCGCGCCGGAGCGGCGCGCGCGCAGGATCTGCGCGGAGAGATCCGACGAGCCCGCAGGGAGGGTCACCTTGAGCGCGACTGAGCTCGGGTTCTCCGAGAACGCCTTGTCGAGATCGGCCGCGCCCTCCTGGCCGTATGCGCTGTCGTCATGCAGAAGCCCGACCTTCAGGTGCTTCGGGATCAGGTACTCCGCGTAGCGGAACGCGATCCCGTGGTTCGTCGGCGCGATCCGGAAGACATTCGGCCGTGTCTCTGGGTCGACGAGCCCCGAGCCGCCGTCGTAGACGATGCCGATCGCCACGTGATCGCGATTCGCGATCTGCCAGGTCGCGTCGACGCCCGTCCCGTCGGTGATGATCGCGACCGCGCCCGCGTCGAGCGCGTTGCGTGTGTCCTCGACCGCGGTTCGTGCCGAGAGATGGTTGTCGTAGACCTTGACTACGAGGTGGTAGCTGCGGCTGCCGACGATGAGGCCGCCGCCCGAGTTGATCCCGGCGGTTGACAGCTCGACTCCCTGCTTGATCGTCTGCGCGACGTACGGGCTGCCCGTGACGGGCACGTCGATCGCGACGACCACATCTCCGCCTGCCTGATGACCGCTCTTGCCGCACCCGGCTGCGAGCAGCGCCAGCACCGCGAGCACGACAACGGTCCGGCGCATGGCGGGCAGCCTATAGGCGCCGAGCGCCAAGGTACGAGCTCCGAACGACGTCGCTTTCGGCGACCTCCGTGAGCGATCCCTCGGCGACTGCGCGGCCCGCGTCGAGGACGATCACGCGGCCGGCTACCAGGCGGATGAGCCTGAGGTTGTGCTCCACGAGCAGGATCGCGACCCCGCTGCCGCGGATCCGCTCGACGATCTCGGCGAGGCGGTCGAGCTCGTCCGCTCCGGCGCCGGCTGCGAGCTCGTCGACGAGCAGGACCTGCGGTTCACTTGCGAGCGCGCCGGCCAGCGCGACCAGGCGCCGCTGAGAGCTCGTCAGCTCGGGGACAGGCGTCTCGGCTTGGCCGTCGAGGCCGACGAGCGCGAGCGCCTCGACGCCCGCCGCCTCGGCGGTTCGCTGCTCCTCGCGGGCCTGCGGCGTCGCCAGCGCGGCTTTGATCGCGCCGCCGTGCCGGCGGCGGACGGTACGGCCGACGAGCACGCTCTCGAGCGCGGTCAGCTCCGGGAATGCGACCGTCGTCTGCAGTGTTCGGGCGAGGCCGAGCCGGACGCGCTCGTGGGTCGGCTCGTCGGCAAGGTCGCGCTCGCCGAGCAGGACGCGCCCTGCGTCGGGCCGCTCGGTGCCGGAGAGCAGGCGCAGCGCAGTCGTCTTGCCGGAGCCGTTCGGGCCAACGAGCGCCGCCGTCTCGCCACGCGTGAGCTCGAGCGAGAGGCCGTCGAGCGCGACGACCCCTCCGAACGCCTTCCGGAGCCCTTCGGCGCGTAGCGCGGCGTCGTTTCCCATTGGTCCGACGGCCAGGCCCCCGGCTCTCGCTCTTCGCGCGCGTGCCTCGGGCCGGCGCAGGCGCGCGATCCACGGCTCGAGCCAGGGCACGATCCCGGCGCCGCCGAGCGCGAGGACGAACAGGAGCAAGATCGCCGCCACGGCCGTGTCAAAGCGCTCCAGCGGTAGCTGCAGCAGGCGCGCGAGCGGGTCGGCGACGAGCCCGATCAGCCCGAGCGCGGCGATCCCGACCGCGGGGCCGAGCGTCGCGGCAGCGCCGCCGAGCAGCACGGCAACGAGCAGCTTGAAGGAGAAGAACGGGTCGTAGGCGGAAGGGTCGGCGACCGCCGAGAGCTGCACCGAGAGCCCGCCCGCGAGCCCGGCAAGGAAGGCCGAGGCGGCGAACGCCCCGAGCCTCCGTCGTCCGAGTCGAACGCCGAGCGACGTGGCGAGCGGTGGCGCCTGCCGCAGGGCCGAGAGCTCGAGCCCGGGCGCGCCGCGCCGCACCGCGGCGATCCCGACCGCCGAGAGGACGAGCAACCCGAGCGCAACCTCGAAGTGCACCGTCGGCGTCGCCGAGAGCCCGAGCAGATTCTTCTCCGGGACGATCAGGCCCTGCGACCCGCCGGAGACCGAAGGGAATGCGAGCAGGAACAGCCAGACGAGCCAGGCGAGCAGCCACGTGCTGACCGCGACGAACGCGGGCCGCAGCCGGACGACCCCGCCCGAGAGCAGCGCGGCAACGATCGCCGCCGCACCTCCGGCGAGCGCGGCGGGCTCGAGCGGCCAGCCCTCCCGCGCCATCAGCAGCGCGGACGTGAACGCTCCCACCGCGAGGAAGGCGCCCTGGCCGAGCGACGGCAGCCCGGCCGCGCCGACGGTCAGCCCGAGCCCGGTCGCTGCGACCGCGAGGTAGAGGGTGTTCGCAAGCGCGTCCGTCCGCACGCCCGGCAGGGAGAGAAACGGGACGAGCGCCGCGAGCGCGACCACCGCGACCGCGATCCACGCGCCCGTGCTCCAGCCGGAGCGCGCCTCGGCAAAGGCCCGCCGCAACTCGGTTCCGGTCCGCGCGAGCGCGGCTGCCGTCACTCGCGCGCCTCCAGCGCCTCGCGTGACGGCCAGACGGCGATCAGCAGCAGCACGAACGCAATCGGCAGCACCTCCCGGTACGACGGCCCGAGCTGCCAGGAGCCCAGATGCACGTTCGCAATGGCCGCCTCGAGGACGCCGAGCACGAGGCCCGCCGCGAATGCCCGCAGCGGCGGCCCGAAGCGCACCGCGAGCGCCGCGACGAGGCCTTTCAGCCCAAGCAGCGTCCCCGTGTTCGCGTTGACCGCCTCCCCCGGCGCCGCCGCGATCGCCGCGATCATCGCCAGCGCGCCGACGAGCCCGAACGCAAGCGCGACGAGCAGGTCGACCGGCACGCCGACCACACGCGCGCCCTCGGAATCGTCGGCGACGGCGCGGAGCGCGCGGCCGAAGCGCGTCCGCTCGAGCAGCCAGGCCGACCCGAGCGCAAGCGCCAGCGCGAGCCCGAAGACGAAGAACGCGCGCGCCTGGACCTGCGCCCCACCGACGCGGATGAACCCGTCGTGCCCGACGCGGTGGAACGGCAGCGGGTCAGGGAAGACGTACGACGAGCGCTGAAACGTCGCCCCGATCACCGCTCGGATCGCGAAAGCAACAGCGGCGGTCCCCGCGACCCAGCCGATCGTCGACCCGCGCGAGAGGTACGGCTGGACGATTCCCACGTAGGTCGCCACGCCGGCCGCGACGCAGAGGACGAGCCCGACGATCAGTGCCCCCAGGAAGCGCGGCTCGTGCGCGCCCGCCTGCGTCACGGGCGCCGTCCCGGCGAGCACGAGCAGCGTCGCGAAGATTCCGAGCCCGACGAGGTCGCCGAACGCGAAGTTCACGATCCCGGTCAGCCGGTACATGAGCGTGTGCCCGGCGGCGAAGAGCCCGTAGACCCCGCCGGCCGCAAGCCCGCTGATCAGCACCTGGAGCCCGATCGTCACGGGGAGAGTTTGGCGGAACCCCGCTCGTTGTCCTGCCTAGTAGGAGCTAGTGCGCCTCCTCCTCGCGAAGCGCCGCATCTCCTTGCGCGACTCCGCTTTGAGCCGCGCATCCTTGCGGATCTCGAGCGCCCGCATCTCCCGCTGGAGCTTGCGGTAACTCGCGAAGCGCTCGGCCGGAAGGGAGCCGTCCGAGATCGCCGTCTTAACTGCGCAGCCCGGTTCGTGCTCGTGCGAGCAGTCCGAGAAGCGGCACTCGCCGGCGAGCTCGGCGATCTCCGCGAAGGTCGAGTCGAGCACCTCCTCGCCGGCCCAGAGCTGCAGCTCGCGCATTCCGGGCGTGTCGATCAGGAGCGCGCCCGAATCGAGCGGAACGAGCTCGCGGTGCGTGGTCGTGTGGCGGCCGCGGCC
>VAXD01000206.1:0-2331 GCA_005884155.1 Actinomycetota bacterium
GACCTCCTCGAGCACCGCGGCGGGGTCGAGCTCGGGCGCGAGCAGGCTGCTCGTGCGCGCGAGCTGCTGCGCCAGCGCGCGGGAGCGGCGCTCTGCCTCGAACAGCTCGCTTCGCTCGAGCGCCCCGCGTGCGGCGCCGGTCAGGTTCCGCGTCAGCTCGAGATCGTCGTCGGCGAAGCGGCGCTCCTCCGCGAAGAAGACGAGCACGAGCGCGGCCTCCTCAGCGCGCGGTGTCTGGACCGGCGCGGCGAGGAGCGAGCCGTAGCCGGACTCGTCGAGGACGTGCCGCCAGTCCTCGCCGAAGCGCTCGTCCTCGGCCAGGTTGGAGGCCGCGAGCACACGCCGGCGGCGAGCGGCGGAGCGGAGCGGCCCGGAGGGATCGCCCAGGCCGTTCTCGAGGAAACGGACGAGCGGCCCGGGAAGCGAGTGGAGGCCAGCGTGACGCAGGTCGTCCGCGCCGGGCATGAGCACGGCGGCGCTCGAGCCGCCGAGCGCCTCCGCTGCCGCCTGAGCCAGCGCGTCGAGCGTCTCTTCGAGCGAGACAGGCTGCCCGAGCGCCGCGGCGATCCGGTAGAAGCCGCGTTGCACGCGCGCCTGGCGCGAGTGCTCCTCGAAGCTCTCGGCGTTCCTCAGGGCGAGCGCGGCCAGGTTGGCGAACGCCTCGAGCAGCTCGCCTTCCGCGCGCGTCAGCCGCCGGGCTGCGTCGCGCGTGCCCACGCCCAGGACACCTTTGACCTCGCCGGACCAGCGCATCGGCGCGACGATCGCGCCGTGAAAGCCTTCGTAGGCCGGATGCGGGACCGCCGCGGCCACCTGCGTGTAGTCGTCCGTCAGCGCGGAGTGGCCGCGGGCGATCGCGCGCCCCGCGAGACCACGGTCGGCCGGGAACTCGAAGCCGAGCAGCTCCTCCGGCAGCCCGTGGACGGCGGCGCAGCGGAGCACGTTGCGCTCGGTGTCGAGCAGAAAGCAGTCGACCGCCTCGGCCTCGAGCAGCCGCGCGACCTCGTCGACCAGGCGCTGCAGGACGGTGTCGAGCTCGAGCTCGCTCGTGACCACTTGCGCCGCCTGGAGCAGACCGCTCTGCTCGCCGAGCCGCCGCTGGTTCTCCTCGAGCAGCGCGGCGACGTGGATCGCCAGCCCGAGCTCGTGCGCGACCGCCTCGGCGAGCGAGACGTCTCCCTGCGACCACGGAATTGGCTCGGTCCGGTGCAGGGCGAGCACACCGACCATGCGGTCGTAGACGACGATCGGCGTGGCGAGGACAGCACGGCTGCCGAGCCGTTCGAGCTCGGCGAAATCGCCGTGCGCGGGGTCGCGAAGCTCAGGTGCCTCGG
Organism: Actinomycetota bacterium; assembly: GCA_005884155.1. Taxonomy (GTDB): domain Bacteria; phylum Actinomycetota; class Thermoleophilia; order Gaiellales; family Gaiellaceae; genus AC-32. The sequence goes on from VAXD01000206.1 coordinate 1,335, forward strand.
TCACGTCGGCGATCGCCACCGTCCGGCGCTCGCGGGCGGCCACGTTCGACACGGGCAGACGCTCGGCCGTCTGGCCGATCGGCTCGAGCCCTTCCAGGCGCCATTCGGCGCGAACCGGAAGCGACTCGGTCGGCTCGACCAGGCGGATGAAGCAGCGGGAAGCGCGCAGGGCACGGCCGGTTTCGGTGACCGCAACGCTCGCGAGCGTGTCCAGATCGTGCACGGAGCGAACGCGGCGGGAGATCCTGGCTACGAGCCGCTCGCGCGCGAGAGCCTCGTCGAGCGCGGCCACGGAGCGAGCCCGGTCGAGCGCGATTGCGGCTTCGCCGGCGACGGTCTGCATCAGGCGCAGCTCCTCGGGAGTGAAGACCCGCCGCTCGGTTGTGGTCGCGGCGACGAGCACGCCGATCACGCGCTCGTCGACAGTCAGTGGGACGAATGCAGCGCTCTTCGCGCTCGTGGCCTTCACCAGCCTCTGGCTGGGGAGTGGCGAGGACTCAACGTCGAAGATCGCGACCGGCGCGCCCTCGAAGTAGGCGCTCGCGATTCCGGACGGCTCGTTGCGGAGGTCGATCGTCATCTCGGCCCACCAGTCGATGTCTTCGTTCGCCGTCCGCGCGACGAGGCCGTGTGCCTCCCGGCCGTCCTCGTCGATCAGCGCCAGCGCGGCGAACTCGACACCGAGCAGGCTCTCGATCTCGTCGAGCAGCGCGCGCCCCGCGCTGGCCGGGTCCTGCGTGCGCGCGAGCGACCGCGAGAGGCTCGCGACCGAGTCGAGCTCGCGCTCGCGGAGCGAGACACGCTGCTCCGCCTCGCGCGCACGGGCCGTCGTCAACACGACGTTCGCGCGCTCCTGCCCACGGAAGAGGAAGGCGAGCGCCGGGATCAACGCGATCACGCAGGCGACGAACGGCGGCCAGATGTGGCCCCCGACCGGTTCACCGTCCTCGAGAACGACGATGCCGAGGATCGCAGCCGCGATGCCGACCGCCGGGAA
>VAXD01000206.1:2548-6774 GCA_005884155.1 Actinomycetota bacterium
GCCGGACGGCCTATTGGAAAGCATTCGCAGGCCGGTTACCTTCTCCCCACTGGGCGATGCGAGCCGCGGAGCCCTGTACCTGGCCTTGAGGCCCGCGGCGAGCAATGGGGAGAGCCCGTCGCCACCACCCCCCGAGCGACGGGCGATCCCCCATAGGGGAACCCCTGGTTCCCCTATGAGACCCCTCCTTTCGCGGCGCTTCAGGGGTTCTCCGCGCTCAACTTGCCGGCCCTTGTACGTGGCGGCGAACGGTCCTGGCGTTGTGAGCCTCCCGCCCGGCTAAGCCGGGCTCCGGCGGCGGATCTCGCTGACCCTAGGTGGCTTTCTCCACCTTGAGCGCGCCACCTACCTCGATTCGCACGGTAAGCGTTTCTTCCTTGATCCAGTCCTCGTGGCGGAGGAGTTCCTCATGGTCGCTTGGGAGCGTCAGAACAATGCGGTCGGTCACCTCCAGGCCGTGCTCGCGGCGGAGGCGGTTGACCTCGTGAATCAGGTCGCGAACGCGGCCTTCGAGCTCGAGCTCGGGGTCGAGCGCCAGGTCGAGCGCGACGGTCAGGCCGTCCTCGCCGGCTACTGCCCAGCCTTCCTTGCCGCGGCGCTCGACGAGGACTTCGTCCGGGCCGAGCTCGTAGCCGTTCACGCGGAAGCGGCCGCCGTCGAGCTCTTCGAACTCGCCGGACTCGAGTGCCTGGCGAACGGCGCCGAGCTCCTTGCCGAGCTTTGGCCCGAGCACCGGCAGGTTCGGCTTCACGCGTAGCTCGCTCGCGTCGACCTCGCCGAACTCGACCTCCTTGACGCTGAGCTCCTCGGCGATCTCGTTCACATGGGCGGACACGCCATCGGCGCCTTGCACGACGAGGCGACGCAGCGGCTGCCGGAGCTTGATCCCCGACTGCGAGCGCGCCTGCCGGCCGAGCTCGACGACCCGCCGCACCGCGCCAACTTCGTCGAGCAGCGCCTGGTCGGGCTCGGCGACGTCCGGCCAGCCGGCGAGGTGGACCGAGTCCGGGCCGTCGACAACGAGCACGCGCCATAGATGGTCGGCCAGGAACGGCATCGCCGGCGCGACGACGCGCAGCGCCTGGACTGTCGACCACCAGAGCGTCTGCAACGCGTCCGCGTCGCCGTTCCAGAAGCGCCGCCGCGAGCGCCGGATGTACCAGTTGGAGAGATCGTCCACGAAGCCCTCGAACACCGAGGTCAGCGCCGGTGTCGCATAGCGTTCGTAGGCGGCCTCTGCGTCGCTGACGAGCCGGCCGGTGCGCGCGACGAGCCAGCGATCGAGCGCCTGCTGCGAAGACGGCTCCGCCCTCCACTCCGGCCGCCAGTCCGCGATGTTCGCGTAGGTGACGAGGAAGCCGACCGAGTTCCACAGCGTCAGCAGCCGGCGCTTGACCTCGTCCGCCGGCCCGTAGCCGAAGTTGATGTTCTGGCTCGGCGGCTGCGCGCAGAAGAGCCATCGCACGATGTCGGCGCCCATCCGCTCGAAGGCCTCGTTCGCCTCGATCGCGTTGCCGGTCGATTTGTGCATCTCCTTGCCGTGCTCGTACGTGAGCACCGCCCTGTATGGCAGCCGCCTCACGAGCGTTAGGGACATGAACGAGATCGAGTAGAACCAGAGCCGGATCTGCTCGCGGCTCTCCGAGATCCAGTCGGCCGGGAACCAGAGCTCCCAGTAGGCCTGGTCGGGCAGGTCGGCCCCGGTCAGGCCCTTCGCAGCGCCGGTCGCGTAGCCGTGCTCCACCCACTCAGGGTTCTGCCAGCCGAGCGTCGACAGCGGGACGATCCCGGCGTCGAGCCAGGCGTCGCCGACCTCCGGGATCCGGCGCACCTCCTTGCTGCACCTCTCGCAGCGGATCGGGACCTCGTCGATCCAGGGCCGGTGCAGCTCCTGCAGCTGGTCGAGCCCGCCCGTCGCACGCTCCTTCAGCTCGGCGAGCGAGCCGATCACGTTCAGGTGCCCGCAAGAGCACGGGTAGAACGGCAGCGGCAGGCCGAAGTAGCGCTTGCGCGAGATGTTCCAGTCGCCCATGTTGCGGTACCAGTCGTCCATCCGCTTCTTGTACTGGGGCGGCGTCCAGGCGACCTCGTTGTTGGCGTCGAGCAGCGGCTGCCGCAGCTCGTCGCAGCCGATGAACCAGTCGTCGACGACGCGGAAGACGAGCGGCGTCTTGCAGCGCCAGCAGGTGGGGTAGCGGTGGACGATCGTCCCGACCTCGACGAGCAGGCCGCGCTCCTGTAGCCCTTCGACCACCGGCTTCGCGACCTCGTCCGTGCTCTTGCCCTCGAAGGGGCCGTAACCCGGCAGGAAGCGGCCGCTCTCGTCGATCGGCGCAAGCACCGGCAGGCCGTGCACGCGTGAGAGCTCGAAGTCCTCGCTCCCGGCGCCGGGCGCGATGTGGACGATCCCGGTGCCCTCGTCGAGCGCGACCTCGTCCCAGGGGATCACCCGGTGGACGATGCCTTCCTGGGCGGGCAGGTCGTCGAACGGGCCTTCGTACTCGAGCCCGACGAGCTCCTCGCCCTTCACCGTCCGCTCGTTGTCCTCGCCCGCGAGCCGCCAGCCGCCGTCGCGCAGCACGTAGTCGGCGTCGGGCTTGACCGCGGCTGCCACGTTCGCCGGCAGCGTCCACGGCGTGGTCGTCCAGACGACGAGCGCCTCGCCGGCGCGGCCCTTCAAGGGAAAGCGGACGTAGAGCGACGGGTGCTCGAGCTCGCGGTAGTTCTCCTCGCCCGCCTGCTCGTGCTGCGACAGCGACGTGCCGCAGCGAGGGCACCACTGGGTCGAGCGGTGGCCCTTGTAGAGCCAGCCGCGGCGGTGCGTCTCGGCCAGGAAGCGCCAGATGTACTCGATGTTGGTGTCGGAAAACGTCAGGTAGTCGTTGCCCCAGTCCATCCACTGGCCGAGGCGCTTCGACTGCCCCGTCATCACGCCGACGAAGCGGGCAACCCGCTCCTTACAGCGCTCGGCGAACTCGGCGAGGCCGTAGTCCTCGATGTCGCGCTTCGAGTTGAGCCCGAGCTCCTTCTCGACCTCGACCTCGACCCAGAGGCCCTGGCAGTCGAAGCCGTTCTGGTAGCGCTGGAAGACGTCCTTCAGCGCGCGGCCCCAGGCATGGTGGACGCCCATCGGGTTGTTCGCCGTGATCGGCCCGTCGAGGAAGCTGAAGCGGTCGTTGCCGCGGTTCTGCTCGCGGAGGCGCTCGAATGTCCCCTCGCGCTCCCAGCGCTCCAGGACCTCACGCTCGAGAGCCGAGTGGTCGGGTACGTTTGGGAGCGGCGTGAAGAGCGCCATCAACCGATCGTATCGAGCGGGAACAACGGTTCTCGCCCGCGCGTTTGAACCACTGCTAGCCCGAGGTAAGAAAGGATCAAATGGACCCAGTGACCGAAAACGACTTCGACACCGAGGTGCTGAAGAGCGACCAGCCCGTGCTCGTCGACTTCTGGGCCGAGTGGTGCGGCCCGTGCCACGCGATCGCCCCCGTGCTCGACCAGATGGCGCAGGAGCGCTCGGACCTCAAGATCGTCAAGCTGAACATCGACGAGGAGCCCGCGGTCGCGCAGCGTTACGGCGTGATGTCGATCCCGACGCTGATCCTGTTCAAGGGCGGCGAGCCGGCGGCAGCCGCGGTGGGCGCGATGCCCAAGTCGATGCTCGAAGAGAAGCTCGGCCTGGCCGAAGCGGCCGCCTAGCTTCCTTCTGCGGCTTCCTTCTCCGGGTGGGGCAGCGGTGAGACTGCGCGTCCGGGCGGCTCACCCGTGAGGCTGAGCACGCGCATCCCGTGCACGAAGACGATGGCGCCGCCGAGCCAGCCGCCGAGCGTCAAGAACGCGAAGCCGACCAGCGTCAGGATGAACGGGCCGGTGTGAACGGCGCCGTGGGTGTAGCCGCTGTGGCCGGCGAGTGTTGCTGCGAGGAAGAACCCGGTCGCGGTCAGCATCGAGAGCAGGTGCCACGTCGCCGTCCACCAGAGGTTCGAGCCCCACTCGATCGTGAGCCAGTCCATGAAGCCGGTCAGAGCGGTGAACGCCGTCGCGATCAGGCCGATCACGAGCGCGAGCCACCAACCGGAGGCCGCGCTGTGGTGCGCGACGCCGATGACGCTCGCGAACGCCATCACGGTCGCCGCCGTGTAGGCGCCGATCGTCGCGTCCGTGAGAGGCGGGTGGAGCGGGTGGCCGGGGAGCCCCTTCCAGAGATAGCTGAGCTTCATCGGCGCCGG
>VAXD01000199.1 GCA_005884155.1 Actinomycetota bacterium
GTAGAGCTCCGCGACGACGTCGTAGGCGAGCGGCTCGGAGTTCTCGACGAGCGTGATCGCGCGCGCGAGGGCGCGCTTGTCGCCGGCCCGGACACCGGCCGCAAGCGACTCGCGAGTGAAGTCGCGGCGGGCTGCCACGCCGGAGATGCTAGTGCTGAGCGTGCTCGGCGGCGTGGGCCGTGACCGGCAGCGGCTCCGCGGGAGCCACGGGCGCCGCTCGCCCGACGCGGCGGGCCAGCAGGAAGCCGACCACCGCGGCGGCGGCTGCGGCCACCGCGGCCACGGCCCAGACCCAGCGCGGGCCGACCGTGTCGGTGACCTGCCCGGCGACCACCATCCCGAGCACCAGAAGCGCGACGTTCGAGCTCATCAGCACGGCGAAAGCCCGCCCGCGCAGCTCGTCGGGCGCGCCGCGCTGCACCAGAAGCGCGTTGCAGACGACCGCCGAGCCGTTCCCGCAGCCGAGCACGACCACGCAGGCGGCGGCCACCCAGACGTTCGGTGAAACGGCGCCCGCACCGATCCCGACCGCCATCAGGCCGAGCGAGGCGCCGTACACGTTCGCGAGCCCGCGCCGCTCGATCCACGAGCCCGCCAGGTAGGCGCCCACCGCGAGGCCGAGGCCGGCGCAGCCCATCATCAGGCCGAGCCCGAACCGCCCGGCCGAGAAGGTGTGGAGGGCGAGGCTGGGCTCAGCGACGTTGACCGCGGCCGTCGCGAACATCGCGACGTTCCACGCAACGAGCACGGTCAACAGCCCTCTCGAGCGCACCGAGATGCCGAAGCCGTCCTTCAGGTCCTGCCAGTGGCCGCGACTGGGAGCCGTCGCCGCCTGCAGGAGCTTCGCCGGGATGCCCGCGAGCAACACGGCCGAGAGCAAGAAGGTCGCCGAGTTGATCCAGTAGGCAGCGTCCACGCCTACACCGGCGGCCAGCGCGCCGCCCGCGAGCGAGCCGAGCGCCCAGGTGATGTTGTCCGCGAGCTGGACGAGCGAGTTCGCGGAGGCCAGGTCGGCGTCGGGCACCGAGTTCGGGATCGCCGCGTAGATCGCCGGGCGGAAGACACCCGTGGCCACGCCGACTACGCCGGCCAGCGCGACGATCTGGGCCGCGTTCGTCGTGAACGGCAGGGCTGCGAAGGCGCCGAAGCGGACGAGGTCGGCGCCGATCATCAGCGAGCGCCGCGGGAGCCGGTCGATCAGCGGGCCCGCGAGGATGCCGATCGCGAACGACGGCAAGAGGTCGGCGATCAGGAGCGCGGCGATCCAGGCGGACGAGTGCGTGCGCTCGAAGACGTCGATCTCGAGCGCGACGAGCGCGAGCCAGGTGCCGGCGCCGGAGCCGAGCACCGCCAGGAAGAGCCGCCTGAAGCTGGGCTCGCGGCCGAGCAGGCTTCTGCGGCTGGTGCTCTCCGACGGACGACGGCTGTCCATCGCCACCAACGGTAACACCCCCACTGGCCCTCAAACGAGGGTTTCTTTCGGCCGTGTCCTAGCCGGTCAGGGCCGTTTCGCCCACCCGGTCGAGCGCCGCCGAGAGGAGCTCGTGCTCCTCTTCGGTGCCCACCGTGACCCGGACGGCGGTGGCCGCGCCGAAGCCGTGCGTCGGGCGCACGATCACTCCTTCGCGCAGCAGCCGCTCGAAGAACGGCCGCGAGTCGCCGCCGACATCCGTGAAGAGGAAGTTCGCAACCGCGGGCCCGACCGGGTCAAGGCCGTGCTCGCGCAGGATCGCGTCGAGCCGGATGCGGCCTTGGGCGTTGAGCTCGCGCCTCCGGGCCAATTCCTCGGGCGAGTCGAGGCTCGCGAGCGCGGCTTCCTGTGCCGGCGTGGTGATGTCGAACGCTCGGCGAACCTTTCCGATCGCCGTCACGACCGCAGCCGGCGCGAGCCCGTAGCCGACCCGCAGCCCGGCGAGCCCGTAGATCTTCGAGAACGTGCGCAGGACGACCACGCGCCGGCCCTGCTTGAGGTACTCCTCGACGCCGTCGGGGTAGTCCGGGTCGTCGATGTACTCGAGGTACGCCTGGTCGAGCACCGTCAGCACGTGGTCGGGAACGCGCTCGAAGTAGGCGTCGAGCTCTGCACGGCTATTCGTCGTGCCGGTCGGGTTGTTCGGCAGGCAGGCGTAGACGATCTTCGTGCGTGGACCGACCGCGTCGAGCAGCGCATCGAGGTCGTAACGGCCGTCGCGGAGCGGCACCAGGCGCGGCACCGCGCCGAGCTTGCGCGCGTCGATCGCGTAGCTCGGGAACGACGGCCAGCCGCAGACGATCTCATCGCTGGGGTCGAGTATCGCCTGGCTGAGGCAGTCGACGAGCCCGTCCGAACCGGCACCGACGGCGACCTCCTCGAAGCGCAGGTCGAGCCGTTCCGCGAGCGCCGCGCGCAGGCGATAGGCGCCGCCGTCGGGGTAGCGGTTCAGCTCGCCGGCGCAACGCTCGATCGCCTCGCGCGCCCGCGGGAACGGCCCGAAAGGCCCTTCGTTCGACGCCAGCTTGACGACGCGCTCGAGCCCGAGCTCGCGCTGGACCTCCTCGACCGGCTTCCCCGGCTCGTACGGGACGAGGTCGTTGACGGCGGGCTTGA
>VAXD01000200.1 GCA_005884155.1 Actinomycetota bacterium
TGGAAGATCTCGTACCGCTCGCCTCCGCCGGCTCCGTCGACCGCACGCACGATGCGCTCGCGACCGAGAGCGTCGAGCACCGGCAGGACATCCGACTCGCGGACCTCGGCGTACTGCGCGAGGTCACGGGGGCGATGCGCGATCTTGGAGCCCGAGGGCGTGACGAGGTGGTCGAACATGGTTGCGGCAACGTCCTGGTCTGTCGGCGCGAGGCTCCCGAGCGCCCGCTCGAGATGCGCCCGCACGATCGAGTCGGCCCCTCCCAGCTCGCGGAGCGTCGCGAGGCGGAGAACGGTCGAGCCCCGCTCGCGCTCGACCTGCCACAGCCGCTCGAGCACGAGCTGCAGGTACGGCGCTTCGATCCGATCCTCGTCTTTCTCGACGCCACCGCGGCCGGCTCGCCCGACGTCGACCTCACCCGCGGCGACCTGGTCGAGGACCACCTCCACGAGCTCGGGCTCGACCTCGACCGTTTCGCCGGTCAGCTCGTTGTTGTAGCGCTCGATCGGCCCGACGATCGCGGCGCGGCCGCCCTCCCGGTCGAGGTGGTCGAGCCTGAGGTAGTTGGCGAAGAGGTTGGGGATCCGGCCTTTGAACGCATCGAGCTTCGCGAGGGCGTCCTCGCGCAGCCCGAGGAGGAAGTTCGCCCGAAGGCCGGGCTCTCGGATCGCTGCGGCAAGCTCGTCCGCGAATTCGTCCCGCTCGTGGTAGAGGAAGTACTCCTCGAACTGATCGAGGATGGCGTAGACATCTCCGCCCACGGCTTCCGAGGCGGCGGCGAGCCTCTCGGTCAGACTGGCGCTCGACTCGATTCCCACGGCGGAGTCGATCGCCTCTCCGAGCCCGTGCCGGGGATCGCCGGCCCACGACGAGTAGAAGACGACCGCGGCGTCCGGAACCCCACGAAGAGCAGGTGTGACCGCTGCGCGGAGAAGCGATGTCTTCCCCACTCCGCTCGCCCCGTAGAGCACGGTCAGCCGGGACGCGAGCAGGTTCGCCACGATCACTTCGCGCTCGCGGTCGCGGCCGCAGAAAAGCTGGGCGTCGAGCTCGGTGTCCTGGAACGGCGCGAGCCCCTTGAAAGGCGTCGGAGGCGAGCCGGCAACAACGCTCATGCGCTCGCACCGGCCGATTGGGCAGCCAGATAACTGCCGAGGATCCCGGCGTATTCGTCGAACGGCAGCTCGACCACATCCACGTCGCGCCGGTGCCAGAACTCCCGCTCGAGAGCTTTGGGCTCCGGCTGCAATGCCCACGAGTGGTAGCTGAGGGGTTGGTCGCCCCAGAGCCGATGGAGGATCACGCGAAGGTTCCAGTCGGCCATCGTGTAGCCGAGGAAGAGGAAGTGGCTGCGGCGGAGCCTCGCGGCGAGCGAAACGGGAACAGCGGCCGCGATCTCCGTTTGCGCGAGGTAGTCGATGTAGTCGTCCTCCGTCACGACGAAGCTCTCCCACTCGCGCGCGGGCGTGCGCTCGACCTGGCCGTGGAGCTTGAGGATCACGGTGTTGCGGTCCAGCGAGAGCTCGGTCGCGTAGGTGTTCGGCTCCTCGATCAGAGTGCCGGTGCCGTCGTGGGCGATGTGGCAGAAGCGGCCGCGATTGCGGCCGGCGGCGAGATAGGTCACCACCTCGACGGCCTCGTCCGCCTCCTCGAACGCCTTCTCCAGCGCCGTGTCGTAGCTCGTCGTCACGACGACCTGGGGTGGCAGCCCGCGTTCACGGAGCAGGGCCGGCAGGGAAGCGAGGAAACGGTGAAGCGGCGTCGGTGGCAGGTCGGCGTCGAGGAGGTCATGGAGCTCGTCGTAGAGCGGCCCCGAGCCCTTCATCACGGCGACGTACTGCGCGACCGACGGCAGCGTCGCGCGCGCGCCGTCCTCCGGGTAGCCGAAGCGCTGCGCGAGTCGGAGCGTGAGGTCCGCGACGTCGGTGCCGAGGACCGGGACTACCCGCCCCTCGAGGATGGTTCGGGCAACGTCTTCGAAGTGATCCTGCGCAGGAACCGCGCGGGCGGGCGCGAGGTCGATCTCCTGCCGCAGGATCGCGGCGTGGAGCTGCTGCAGACGCGGGCTCGGGTCGATCCCCAGCTCGTCGACGAGCGCGCGGCGACCCTGCTGGAACGCATCGAGTGCCTCCGCCTGTCGGCCCGAGCGATAGAGCGCGAGCATCAACTGCTCCCGGAACCGCTCCCGCAGCGGGTGCTCGGCGACCAGCGCCTCGAGCTCGCCAACGAGCGTTTGGGCCTCTCCCCCCTCGATGTCCGCGTCGATGCGCTCTTCGAGCAAGCTCAGCCGTAGCTCCTCGAGGCGGGCAATCTCGCCTTGGGCGAAGGCCTCGTAGCCGAACTCCTCGAGGGGCGGCCCACGCCAAAGGGCAAGCGCCTTGCGGAGCTTCGCTCCGCGCTCGCGCACCGGGGCCGCCTTCGCCTCGTCGAAGAGCGACTGTGCACGGTTCACATCCAGCTGGAGCGGTTCGATTCGAATCAGGTAACCCGGCGGCTTGGTGACGATCAGGTCGGGGCCGAGGAGCTTGCGGAGCTGGGAGACGAAGTTCTGGAGCGAGGTCGCAGCGGTACGGGGCGGGTGCTCGCCCCAGAGAGCGTCGATCAGCCGGTCGGTGGAAACCGCGCGTCCCGCTTGGAGCAAGAGCAGCGCGAGTAGCGCATGCTGCTTCGGGCCTCCGAGCTCCAGGAGAACTCCATCGCTACGCACCTCGAGTGTCCCGAGCAGACGGAAATCCGATCCGTCCGGAGCCTGCTCGCTCCGTGCCGTTCGCAGCGACGGGAACTTGTCCGGCAACCCCTCGATGACCAACTGGTGGATGCGCTCTGGCCGCT
>VAXD01000195.1:0-2450 GCA_005884155.1 Actinomycetota bacterium
GTCGGGCGGCCAGAGCCACGGCGGCTTCGGGAAGGCCATGGAGGGCGCGCCGCCGCCGCACTGGCTGAGCCACGTTCGCGTCGACCGGCTCGAGGACACGATCGAGAAGGCGAAGAGCGCTGGCGGCAAGCTCGTAGCCGGGCCGTTCGAGATGGAGGACGTCGGCCGGATGGCGATCATCGGCGACCCGCAGGGCGCATACATCGCCGTCTACCAGTCCGGGGGCGAGATGCCTCCGGCCGAGGGCGTCTTCGTCTGGGACGAGCTCGGCACGAGCGATGCGGACGGCGCGCAGCGCTTCTACGAGCAGGTCTTCGGCTGGACGACCAACGACATGGGGCCCGACTACGGCGGCTATCGCATCTTCAACCGCGGCGAGACCGGCATCGCGGGGCTGATGCAGCTTCAGGATGCGTCTATCCCACCGCACTGGCAGCCGTACGTCGCGGTCGAAGACGTGGACGCGACGGTTGCGAAGGCCGGCGAGCTCGGCGCTGCCACGCTCGCGGAGCCGATGGACGTGCCAGAGGTCGGCCGGATCGCGATCCTGCGCGACGCGCAGGGCGCGACGTTCGGGATCCTCAGGCCTCGGCCCGGCTCGTAGCGATGGGCAAGTTGGTGGTGACCGAGTTCGTCTCGATCGACGGCGTGTTCGAGGATCCGGGCGGAGCCGAGAACTACGAGCACGGCGGCTGGACGTTCGAGTACGACCGCGGCGAGGACGGCAATCAGTTCAAGCTCGACGAGCTGATGGAGGCCGAGGTGCAGCTGCTCGGCCGCGTGACCTACGAGGGCTTCGCCGCGGCGTGGCCGTCCCGGGAAGGGCCGTTCGCGGAGAAGCTGAACAGCGACCCGAAGGTCGTCGTCTCGACCACGCTGACGGATCCCGAGTGGGAGAATACGACGGTCATATCCGACGACGTCGTCGCGGCCATCTCGAAGCTGAAGGACGAGACGGGCGGCGACATCCTCGTGGCGGGCAGCGGCACGCTCGTCGCGACCCTGCTCGAGGCTGACCTGGTCGACGAGCTTCGGCTGATGGTCTTCCCGACAATCCTCGGCCGCGGCCGGCGGCTGTTCCCGGACGGGATCGACCGGCTCAAGCTGGCGCTCGCCGAGACCAGGACCGTCGGCCCGGACGGCGTTCAGGTTCAGATCTACCGGCGAGCCGAATGAGCGACGGGAAGGTTCTCGCCGGGATCACGATGTCGCTCGACGGCTTCGTGACCGGCCCGGCCGACCGGCCCGGTGCCGGCCTCGGCGAAGGCGGCGAGCGGCTGCACTACTGGGTCTTCGGCGGGCCGTGGACGTACGAGGGTGTCCGCGGCTCCGCGGACCCCGTCGACCAGGCTTACCTCGACGAAGTCTTCTCCTCCGGGGGTGCCTGGATCGTCGGGCGGACGATGCACGACATCGTGGACGGCTGGGGCGACGACCCCGGCTTCGGCGTGCCGGTCTCCGTCGTCACCCACCGGCCCCATGAGACCGTCGTCAAGGGCGACACGAGCTTCGAGTTCGTGACCGGCGGCATCGAGGACGCGCTCGCCCGGGCCCGCGAGGCGGCCGGCGGCAAGAACGTGGTCCTGATGGGCGGCGCCGACCTGCTCCGCCAGTACCTCGACGCGGGGCTCATCGACGAATTCACGCTGACGATCGCGCCCGTGCTACTCGGTGGCGGGAAGCGGCTCTTCGACGGGCTTGAGCGAACCGACATCGCATTCGAGCGGACAGGCGTCATCGAGTCGCCGTTTGCGACCCACCTACGCTTCCGCGTCTCGAGCGCCTAGATCAGCGCGATCGACCCGCGGACGATCAGGTAGGCGCCACCGAGCTCCAATGCCACGACGGCCACTCGCCGGCCGTTGTGGTCGAACCAGGCGTTCAGCCGGTCCACTAGGGCGGTGGTCCGCGCGGGAGCGAGCGCGTACCCGACCAGCGGCAGCTCGGCCGGAGTGAACATCACCAGATAGAACCCCACCACGAGGGCGGCCGCCGCTTGCGTCGAGAAGTCGGCCTCGGCGATGTCCTTGAGGGCGATGAAAGGAAACAGCCCCGGAAAGACGTTGAAAACGATGCCGACGACGAACGCGATCGGCGCACCCCTGGCGAGGGCCCGCTCGGACCAGCCGGCCGACGTGCGCGGCGCGGGCGCAGACGCCGGGCGACGGGCGAGAAACAGCCCGAGCAGCACCGCGAGGACGCCGACCACCAAATCCGCAACTGGCCCGGCCGACCTGCGCGTGTGGCTCGCGACGATGCTCGAGTCGTCGAGCAGCGAGACGATCGCAAGGCCTATCCCGATCGTCGTGAGCAGCGAACCGGTGAGGAACGCAGCCAGCAGTTTCTCTGTGTTCCAACTCCGCAGGGCGACCAGCACGACCGCGAACAACGCTGGCCACACCGCCGAGGCGAGCGCAAGGAGGAAGACCTCTCCGACGGTGCTCAGGATC
>VAXD01000195.1:2519-3062 GCA_005884155.1 Actinomycetota bacterium
GAGCTCCCCGGCCGCAGCCACGAAGAGCCCGGCCGCGCCGGGCGCCGCGCCTTCCTGGACGAAGGCGTCCAGCACGTCGCCGAGCGACGCCATGACGGCCTGATTAAACCGTCTGCGCTGCGGTGCGAGGCGGGATCACCGCACCGATGAGCCAGAACAGCGGCACGAAGATCCCGAGGATGAACATGACCCAGTGCCCCTTGCGAAGGGTCGTGAGCCCGAGCGTGAAGATCAGGATCAGATAGAGCAGCGCCACTCCGCCGCCAACCGCGTACCACATGGTTCCTCCTTGTTCTAGGCCAGGACGACGTGCTGCCGAAGCCTCGCCGTCACGAACACGGCGAACGTCACCTCAATCGGATGAACCGGCTGCTTGCGTCCGCGCGGGTCAGCTCGCCACGAGGTGCTGGCGGCGCGCGACGGCGACCGCCTCGAGACGCGAGTGGACGCCGAGCGTCCGGAACAGGGCGCGGATGTGGTTCCGGACAGTCTCCGGGCTGAGGTGCAACTTCGCCGCGATCTGCTCGGTCGAACGGCCGTGCT
>VAXD01000035.1:0-8472 GCA_005884155.1 Actinomycetota bacterium
GACGTGCGAGCGGAATCCGTAGGCGGGGTAGAGCGCGTCCATCCGCCGCATCATCCGGTCGCGAGTCACCTTGGCGACGATCGACGCGGCCGCGATCGCGGCGCTCTTCTCGTCGCCGTCCACGACCGCGCGATGCTCCGGCGCAAGAGGCCCGAGCCGGAAGCCGTCGACCAGGCAAACCTCCGCCGGCGGCGAGAGCTCGCTCAGCACCCGATCTCTCCCGGCGAGACGGCTCGCACGACGATCCGCTCCGCGCAGCCCACCACCGCGCGGAAGAGCTCCTCACGGTCGGCCTCGCTGCACTGCTTCGAGTCGTTCAGGCAGGCGAGCGGACGGACCCGATGGTCGCGCAGCTTGGCGTAGTCGAGTAGGACGCCGGCGATGAGGAGCGGCCCCGCGAGCGGCCCGCGGCCCGCCTCGTCCGCGCCCGCGACGAAGCGCGCGCCGAGCCGACGATCGAACTGAAGGAGCTTCCGGCCGGTGCGTCGAGCCACGGCCGCGAGCATAGCGCCGTCCTCAGCCGGCGCAGCGAAACGGCACGCTTTCGTTACTCGGCGACCGGTTCGGCCTCGGGCTCCGGCTCCGCCGCAGCCTCGGACTGCTCGGCCTCGGGCTGCTCGGCTTCCGGCTCCTCTGCCTCTGCCGCGACCTCGTCGAGCCCTTCCGGCTCCGTGTCCTCGGGCGGCATATCCGCCTCCGTCGGCGCGGGCGCCTCGACTACCGGCTCGACCACCGGCAGCGCAACACCGCGCTTCGCCCGCACGCGAGCGCGCTTGCCGACCTTGCCGCGCAGGTAGTAGAGCTTCGCGCGGTTGACGTCGCCGATCGCCGTCACTTCGATCCGCTCGATCTTCGGCGAATGGAGTGGGAACGTCCGCTCGACGCCGACGCCGAAGGACTGCTTGCGCACGGTGAACGTCTCGCGGGCGCCGGCCCCTTGCCGCTTGATCACGATTCCCTCGAAGACCTGCACGCGGCGGCGCTGACCCTCGATCACCTGGAAGTGGACGCGCACGCTGTCGCCCGCCTTGAACGGCGGCAGATCACTACGCAGCTGGCGCTGCTCGAGGCTCTCGATCACGCGGTTCATGAAAAGAGGCCCAGCGGGCCAGGCGCGAATCCTAGCGCACGGAACGCCGCCGTCGCCGCGACGGCACGAGCAGGACGAAGCCGAGCGCGAGGCCCGCCCCGATCGCGTGGAAGGCGATCCGGTTCGGCGGCCAATAGGTCATGAAAACCTCGCCGATGATGTTCTTCCTCGGCACGGCCCCCCATGCGCGCGAGTCGCAGGACGAAGCTCGGTTGTCGCCCATGAAGAAATACATGCCAGACCCCACGCGCCAGGTTCCCTGCCGGCCGCCGGCCCGGCCCGGCTTGATGTACGGCTCCTTGATCGGCTCGCCGTTGATCGAGAGCACGTTGTGCTCGTATCTGACGGTGTCGCCGGGGAGCCCGATCAGTCGCTTGACGAAGGTCCCGCTCGCGTTGCACGCCTCCTCGGCTCGGACCGTGGGCGTGTCGAAGACGATGATCTCGCCACGGCCCGGGCTGCGGAAGTGGTAGATGAACCGGTTCGCGAGCACCCGGTCGGACAGGCGCGCCTCGCACCCGGCCCCGGGCCGCGCGCAGTGAAGCGTCGGCTCCATCGACGACGACGGGATCCGGTACGGGTTGATCACCCACTGCTTGATCGCGAGGACGATGAAGATCGCGCCGGCGATGGTCACGATCCAGTCGATCGCGATCCGCCAAGGCCGCGGTAGCCGCGCCGTCAGGCGGTCGAGCGGGTTGCGCGAATGGTGCGCGGGCTCGGGCTCCGGCACCACAGGCTCCGGCTCGGACAGCGGACGGATCGGCGGCAGCGTCGCGGCGGGAGCCGGCGGCGACGCACTGGCCCCGTCACTGGTCAGGTCGTACTGCGCGCGGCGCGGCGGGTCGGTCAGCGTCTCGTAGGCCTCGCGGAGCTCGCGCAGCCGCTCACCGGGCTCGACCCCGACCGAGTGGACCCGCACCTGACGCCAGTACGCGTCGCGGATCTCGTCCGTCGAAGCGTCGCGCGAGACCCCAAGCACCGTGTAGTGATCTCTGGTGCTCATGACCGCGTCCTCAGACGACTCTGTTCCCTCCGCCATTCTTCGATTCTTCCGTGGTCGCCCGAGAGCAGAACATCGGGCACGCGCCAGCCCCGGAACTCCGCCGGGCGCGTGTAGTGAGGGTACTCGAGGCCGCCCTCGAGCTCGGCGGAAAAGCTTTCGACCAGGCCGGACTCTTCGTCAATCGCTCCCGGAAGCCTCCTGGCGATGGCGTCGGTCACGACCATCGCGGGCAGCTCGCCGCCGGAGAGGACGTACGGGCCGATCGAGATCGCGTCCGAGGCGAGGTGGATCAGGACGCGCTCGTCGAAGCCTTCGAAGCGGGCCGACAGCAGCGTCACGCGCTCCTCGGCCGCGAGCTCCTCGACGACCGCCTGCGTAAGCTGGCGTCCCTGCGGCGTGAGCGCGACCACGCGGTGCTCGGGCACGCCGCCGTAGACCGAGTCGAGCGCTTCGGCCACGACGTCCACCCGCAGCACCATCCCCGCGCCGCCCCCGTACGGCTCGTCGTCGACCTGGGTTGCCTTGAGCGCCGAGTAGTCGCGGTAGCTGAACAGGCGCAGATCGAGCTCGTCGCCGAGGACAGCCGCGACCGGTCGCTGCTCGGTGAGCCACGCGAAGGCGTGCGGAACCAGTGTGAAGACATCGAGCTGCAAGGGACGGCCGCGAGGCAGGTTAGCTATCTGCGGCGAAGCCTTGCGCAACCAGGATCCGGCCCTGCTCGAGGTCGACCTCGAGCACGCAGGCGTCCACGAGCGGCAGCGCTGCGCCCGAGTCGAGCTCGAGGACGTCGTTTGCGACACCGGGCTGGACGGCCTCGACGCGGCCGAGAGCGCGGCCGCCGTCCTCCTCGACCACCAGGCCGACCAGCTGGAAGGCGTAGTACTCGCCCTCCTCGGGCGGCGGCAGCTCCGAACGGGGCACCGCCAGCTCCGCGCCGCGTTCCACCTCGCGGTCGAGCCTGATCACGGGCCGGCCGCGGGACCGTTTCGACTCGACGACCTCGGCCGTCTCGCCGTCCACATGCAATCGCGCGCCGATGGCGAAGCGATGCGCGTCCTCACTGGCCCCCTCGACGAAGAACGCTCCCTTGAGGCCGTGCGGCTTGCCGACACGGCCGACGCGGATGAGATCGTCGCTCAAAAGCCGAACGCCGCACGGGCCTCGGCGCGCGACGGCACGCGGAGGACGTTCTCCGATGCGAACTCATCGGCTTGCGGGTGGCCCGAGGCCAGCACCACCGCAGCCGCCGACTCGAGGTCGTAGTCGGTACGCCGGAAATCGAGGCGGCCATCATCGAGCAACGCCCAGTACGCCCCGGGCGTTTCCTCGTATGGCATCCCGACGCTGCCGGCGCCGATCCAGCGCTTGCCGTCCACTGTCCGATCCCACTGCATGTGGACGTGACCGGTGACGATGCTTGTCTCCGCCACGTCCTGCCCCCATTCGCGCAACTCATCTTCGGGTGTCCACTCGTGGAAAGGCGCCTCGATGTCACGAGGGTTGGCGTGAACATAGAGCGCGTCGTCGGCGCTCCACGAGAACGGCAGCTCGCTGAGCCACCGAATCTCCCCTTCTCCGAGCTGGGCTTCGACCCAGCGAACCCCGGCGTCGATCTCGGGGTTCGGCCGCGGCGTGGACAGGACGTCTGCATTCCCACGGATGAATACCGCCCCTTCAAGGGAGCGCACCAGTTCGAGAGTCTGTTTCGGCAGCGGCCCGGAAACGATGTCGCCGCCGAAGAGGAGGACATCGGGGCGCTCGCTCCGGACGTCGGCGAGCACGGCCTCCAACGCGGGCAGGTTGCCATGGACGTCGTAGAGCGCCGCTACGCGCAAACGAACTACTCGACGATTTCGAGGTACACGCGCTGGTCGCGGCGCGCCGCCGATGCGCGGACGACCGTGCGCAGCGCGCGGGCGATCCGGCCCTGGCGCCCGATCACCTTGCCGACGTCGTCGGGCGCGACGTGCAGCTCGATCACGAGGTCGCCTTCGCGCTCGACCTCCTCGGCGCGGACGGCGTCGGGCTCGTCGACCAGCCGCCGCGCCAGGTATTCGACAAGCTCGACGCTCAAATACCCTTCACCTTCAGGAGCTTCGCGACTGTCGCCGAAGGCGTAGCGCCCTTCGACAGCCAGTCCTTGACCCGCTCCTCGTTGACCTCGATGGTGGACGGGTCGGTCTGCGGGTTGTAGCGGCCCACGATCTCCAGGAACTTGCCGTCGCGCGGCGAGCGGGAATCCGCGGCGACGATCCGGTAGACCGGGTTCTTCTTCGACCCCACTCGGGTCAGTCTCAATTTGACTGCCAAATGACTACCTCCGTGATTTCTTCTTGCGCTTTCTCTTTTGCTTCTTCGTCGCGGAACGCGACGGCCCATTCTGCATGGCCTGGCCGGGAAGCGCCGGCATCTTCCCTTTGCCCAACTGTTTCATCATCTTCGCCATCTGCTTGCGTGCCTCCAGCAGCTGGTTGACCTGCTGGACCGTCGTGCCGCTGCCTTTCGCGATCCGCTGCCGGCGCGAGCCGTCGATCACGTGCGGGAAACGGCGCTCCTGCGGCGTCATCGAGAGCACGATCGCCTCCACGCGGCCCATCTGGCGCTCGTCCACGTTCTCCAGGCCGTCCAGGTTGCCGAGGCCTGGAATCAGCTTGAGCACGCCCTGGAGCGGGCCCATCCGGCGGATCATCTTGTAACTGCTCAGGAAGTCGTCGAAGGTGAACTCGCCCTTCAGCACGCGCTGCTCAAGCTCCTTGGCCTCGTCCTCCTCGACTGCGGCCTCGGCCTTCTCGACGAGCGTGAGCACGTCGCCCATGCCCAGGATCCGAGAGGCCATCCGGTCGGGATGGAAGTAGTCGAGCTGGTCGAGCCGCTCGCCGACCGAGACGAGCTTGACGGGCTTACCGGTGACGGCCTTGACCGAGAGCGCCGCGCCGCCGCGGGCGTCGCCGTCGAGCTTCGTCAGGACGATCCCGTCGAACGCGACCCGCTCGGCGAAGGCCTCGGCCACCCGCACCGCGTCCTGGCCGGTCATCGAGTCGAGCACGAGCAGGACGTTGGTCGGCCTGGTCGCGTCGCGGACGGCCGCGAGCTCGTCCATCAGCGCCTCGTCGACGTGCAGGCGGCCGGCGGTATCGAGGATGACGGTGTCGAGGCCCTCCTCGCGGGCGCCCTCGAGCCCCCGCGTCGCCGCGGCGACCGGGTCGGCCCGCTCCTCGCTGAAAACCGGGATGTCGATCTCGCGGCCGAGCTGCTCGAGCTGATCGATCGCTGCGGGGCGTTGCAGGTCAGCAGCAACGAGAGCGGCGCTGTGGCCCTCCTTGCGCAGCAGCAGCGCGAGCTTCGCGGCGGCGGTCGTCTTGCCGGAGCCCTGCAGCCCTGCGAGGAGAATGACCGTCGGCGGCCGCGACGCAAACGCGAGCCGGGAGTCGCCGGAGCCCATCAGCGCCGTCAGCTCCTCGTGGACGATCTTCACGACCTGCTGGCCGGGCGTGACGCTCTTCAGGACCTCCTGGCCGACCGCCCGCTCCCGCACACGGGCGGTGAAATCCTTGACGACCTCGAAGTTGACGTCAGCCTCGAGCAGGGCAAGCCGAACCTCGCGCATCGCGCGCGAGATCGCCTCTTCATCGAGCTTTCCGCGCTTGCGGAGGTCGCCGAGCGCGCCCTGGAGCCGATTCGAAAGCGTGTCGAACACGCGTCCAGGGTACTCGGTGGACGTGAAAGATCGCCTCATGCGCTTGGTCAGCCTCTGGCGCGGCCTCTTCGGCAAGCACGAGCTGCTCGACCACATCGATCGCTGCGGGGCGTTGCAGGTCAGCAGCAACGAGAGCGGCGCTGTGGCCCTCCTTGCGCAGCAGCAGCGCGAGCTTCGCGGCGGCGGTCGTCTTGCCGGAGCCCTGCAGCCCTGCGAGGAGAATGACCGTCGGCGGCCGCGACGCAAACGCGAGCCGGGAGTCGCCGGAGCCCATCAGCGCCGTCAGCTCCTCGTGGACGATCTTCACGACCTGCTGGCCGGGCGTGACGCTCTTCAGGACCTCCTGGCCGACCGCCCGCTCCCGCACACGGGCGGTGAAATCCTTGACGACCTCGAAGTTGACGTCAGCCTCGAGCAGGGCAAGCCGAACCTCGCGCATCGCGCGCGAGATCGCCTCTTCATCGAGCTTTCCGCGCTTGCGGAGGTCGCCGAGCGCGCCCTGGAGCCGATTCGAAAGCGTGTCGAACACGCGACCAGGGTACTCGGTGGACGTGAAAGATCGCCTCATGCGCTTGCTCAGGCTCTGGCGCGGCCTCTTCGGCAAGCACGAGCTGCTCGACCACGCGAGCTCGATCGCCTTCCAGGTTCTGAAGGCGCTGATCCCGCTCTCGCTGCTCGGGCTCGCGATTCTCGGCGCGACCGGCGAAGAGCATGTCTGGCGCAAGACCATCGCACCGGCGATCAAGCCGCATCTGTCCGGGCCGACGTTCCACGCGATCGACTACTCGGCGGAGAAGATCTTCGCGAGCGACAGCGCGGGCCTGATCGCGTTCTCCGCGCTACTGGCGCTCTGGTACATCTCAGGCTCCGTTCGCGCGGTCATGGGCGGGATCAACCAGATCTACGACACCGAAGACCACCGGCCCTGGCAGGTGCGCGAGGCGCTTTCGTTCGCGCTCGCGGCGTGCATCGCGGTCGGCGTGATCGGCTCGATGCTCCTCACGGTCGTCGTCGCGCAGGTCGGCGGCAACGGGGCGCTGCGAGCGGTGGCAGAGGTCGGGCGCTGGCTCGCGGCGATCGTCCTGCTCGGCGTCGTGCTCGGAGTGCTCGTCCGCTTCGCGCCCGCCGAACGGCGCGCTAAACGCTGGGCGAGCGCGGGCTCGGCCCTGGTGATCGCCGCCTGGATCGTGGCGACGCTGATCTTCGAGCTGTTCGTCTCGCATGTCGCCAACTTCAAGAGCGCTACCGGTCAGCTGACGGTCTTCCTCGTCCTGATCACGTACGTCTACATCTCGTCGATCATCCTGCTCGTCGGCGTCGAGCTGGACGAGATGCTGCGCGAGGACGCGACCAGGGGCCACAAGGGCGTTTTGGAGGTGTTGTTCGGACTCGGCAAGTAGAAGGGAGCGGTAATGGCAAGCATCGCGAAAGTGATCACGATCATCGGCTCGTCGCCGGAGAGCTTCGCCAAGGCGGCCGACGCGGCCGTTCAGGAAGCGGCGAAGACGGTACGCGGCATCACCGGCGCGGACGTCGTCTCGATGAGCGCTGTCGTCGAGGGCGACCGCATCAGCGCATACCGCACGACGGTCAACATCGCGTTTGCAGTAGAGCGCTAGCGGACGGCGAGACGCCGCCGGGCCGACTCGGCCATGGACGGTGGCTCGGGTCCGCGGAGCAACGTCCGACCACAGCGCGCCAGGACACAGAGAGCCGCGAGCAGCCAGGGAGCCGCGAGGACGAGTACGGCGAGAACCATCTCGTCAGTATGCGGAATTCCTTCGGTGAGATTGGTTTCGGCCCGGTTACAGACGCACCGGCGCGCCCTGCTCGGCGGAGGCGGCCAGCGCCTCGAGCGCGTGTGCATTGCCGACAGCATCGTCGCGGCCCAGCACCAGCTCCGCCTCGCCTCGGATCGCGTCGCTCACGTTCTCGAGCTCCAGCCGGTATGAGTCGGTCGGCTCGAGCTCGATCCGCTCGGCCCCACCGTCGCGTCGTACCTCGATCACGGGCGCCCGTGCGTGCCAGGGATCATCGAGGAAGATCGAGCCCTCCTCGCCGATCGCCTCGAGCTCGTCCCGCAACGGGAGCGCCGTGCCGCAGTCGAAAAGCCCGAAGACGTCTCCCGAGAACCGCAGCGATCCGGTGAACACCCAGTCCGTCCCGCTTGGGCCGACGAACTGCTGCCCAAACGCCAGCTCGGGCTCGCCGGCGAGCAAACGCGAGCCGTTCACGCAATAGCAGCCGACGTCCATCAGGCTGCCGCCTTCGAGGTCCGGGCGAAGCCTGATGTTCGACTCGTCGAAGAGCGCGAAGCTGAAGCAGGCCCGAACGACGCGCAGGTCGCCGATCGCACCACCGTCGAGGAGCTGCCTCAGGCGCTTCGTCTGGGGGTTGTGCCGGTACATGAAGGCCTCCGAGAGGATGCGGCCCGCGCGCTCCGCGGCGTCGAAGGCTTCCTCGACCTCGGAGGCGCGCCTCCCCATCGGCTTCTCACAGAGCACGTGCTTGCCGGCCTGGACCGCACGAATCGACCACTCGCAGTGGAGGTTGTTCGGCAGCGAGATGTAGACGGCCTCGATCTCTTCGTCGGCCAGCAGCGCCTCGTACGAGCCGTAGGGGCGCGGGATCTCCCACTGGCTTGCAAATTCCTTCGCCCGTGCCTGATCACGGCTTGCG
>VAXD01000035.1:8618-9138 GCA_005884155.1 Actinomycetota bacterium
GGTAGCCGTCCTCGAAGGTCGCGCCGTGCGGCGCGACGCCGTGCTCGCCGGCGATCGACTCGACGAGGTGCGCGAGCTCGTGGACGACGGTGTCTCCCCAGCCGAGCGTGTGGCCCGGTGGCCACCAGTGGCCTAGGTACGGGTGGTCCCGCTCGGTAACGAGAACGCGGCGGAACCCAGTGCCGTCCGCCACCTCCAGCTCGTTCAGGCGCTCGAGATCGAATACGAGCGAGCCCCGGGAGCCGTTGACCTCCAAGACGTTCGAGTTGATGCGGCCACGCGCCAGTCGCGAAGCCTCGAGCGTTCCGGCCACGCCGTTCTCGAACTCGATTGTGGCCACGAAATGGTCGTCGACCTCGCGTCCGGTGACGAACGTGCGGACGAGCGCCGAGACCGAGCGGACCTCGCCGACCAGGTAGCGCGCCAGGTCGATCACGTGGGTGCCGAGGTCGCCGAGCGCCCCCGTCCCGGCTTCGCCGCGGTCGAAGCGCCAGAGCGCCGGATCCGCGTCCCAGCCCCA
>VAXD01000035.1:9268-21565 GCA_005884155.1 Actinomycetota bacterium
CGCCATAGCTCGAGCGACTCGTCGGCCGTGAGCGCGAGCGGTTTCTCGCAGAGGACGTGCTTCCCCGCCTGCGCCGCTGCGAGCGTCGGTTCCGCGTGGAGTGCGTTGGGCCCGGCGTTGACGAAGAGCTCGACCCGGTCGTCCTCGACCTGCTCCCGCCAGTCGACGACCGCCTCGGCCCAGCCCCAGAGCTCGCGCGCCCGCTCGAGCGCTGCCTCGTTCCTCCCGGAGATCGAAACCAACTCCGGATGAAGCGGAACCTGGAGCTGCCGGAGCGTGTGCAGCCCACGTGAGTGGGCCTTGCCCATGAAGCCGTGCCCGAGGAGGGCAACGCCGACTGGCCGCGCGGTGCTCAGCGTCCGGCCGCGGCCTGGCGGCGGCGCGCCACGGTGTCGAGCGTGACCGCGGCCAGCAAGATCAAGCCGGTGGTGATGTACTTGACCCAGTCGGCCGAGCCGACCAGGTCGGTGCCGTTGCTGATCATGCCGATGATCAGGCCGCCGAAGAGCGCGCCGCTGACGCGCCCGCGGCCCCCGAAGAGGCTGACGCCGCCGATCACGGCGGCCGAGATGGAATCGAGCAGGATCGTGCCGCCGCCGACGGTCAGATCGACCCCATTGATGCGGGAGGCGAAGATGATCCCGCCCAGGCCGGCCATCGAGCCGGAGATGACGAAGCAGAGAATCCGGATCAGCTTGACGTTGATGCCGGCGCGCCTCGCAGCCTCGGCGTTGCCGCCGACCGCGTAGACGTGACGCCCAAACGTCGTCCTGCCTGCGAGGTAGGAGAAGAGAACGACGACGAAGAGGACGACCAAGCCTACGAGCGGCACCCCGCGCGTGTGGTTGCAGACCGCGACCACGGCGAAGGCGAGCCCGCCGTAGAAGACCACGCGGGCCACGGTGATGATCAGGTTTCCCGTCGGGAGCCCTGCGCGCCTGCGGCTGACGTACGCCCCCAGCGACGCGAAGGCGAGCAGCGCGGTGAACACGATCGCGACGATCCAGCCCGTATTCTTCGAGAGGATGTAGTTCGAGACGTCGTTGACCTGGGTGTCCGTGATCCCGATCACGCCCGTGGTGCCGAGGACCTCGATGATCATTCCCTGGCAGATCAGGAGCCCCGCCAACGTGACGACGAACGACGGCACGCCCAGGAACGCGATGATCGACCCCTGAACTGCCCCGATCCCGGCGCCGAGCAGAATCGCCAGCGCGATCGCGACCAGCCCTGGATAGTTGTGGCTCGAGCCGGCCAGCTGGAACTCGGCCACCGTGACGCTCGCGAGCCCGCTCACGTAGCCGACGGAGAGGTCGATCTCGCCGATCAGCAGCACGAAGACGATGCCGACCGCGATCACCGTCACCCCGGCCATCTGGCCGATCAGGTTCACGAAGTTGACCGAGGTGAAGAAGATCGGCGTCTTCGTCGTGAAGTACGCGGTGATCGCGATGATCCCGACGATCACCGGCAGGCTGCCGACGTCGCCGCCCTTCAGGGCCTCCCAGCGCGTCCGCAGTACGGCGCCGAGGCTGTCGCCGGCGGCGGCGGCCTGGACCTCTGCAGGCGCGGCGGTGCTCACGACGCTGCCGGCTCCGTGGCCGTCCCCGCGGTGATCGCCTGCACGATCTCCTGCTCGGTTGTCTTCTCCCGCTCGTAGACCCCAACGTTGCGGCCGAGCCGCAGGACGGTGATCCTGTTCGCCACCTCGAACACGTCGGCGAGATTGTGCGAGACGATCACAACGGCGAGCCCCTGCTCGCCGAGGCGCTTGACGAGATCCAGCACCTGCCGCGTCTGCGCGACGCCGAGCGCAGCGGTCGGCTCGTCGAGGAAGACGACGCGGTTGTTCCAGAGGACGGCGCGCGCGACCGCGACGGACTGGCGCTGGCCGCCCGAGAGGCTCGCCACAGGCTGGCGAACCGAGCGGATGGTCGTGACCGACAGCGAGGCCAGCGTCTGGGCTGTCCGCTGCTCCATCGGCGCCTCGCGAAGCCGGAAGAGGGGGTCATGGTCCTCGCGACCGAGGAACATGTTCTGCACGACGTCGAGGTTGTCGCAGAGCGCTAGATCCTGGTAGACGACCTCGATCCCGAGCTTGGCGGCGTCCTTCGGCCCATGAATCACCACGCGTGCGCCGTCGTAGTAGACATCGCCGTCGTCGATCGAGTAGATCCCCGCGACGCACTTGATCAGCGTCGACTTCCCGGCGCCGTTGTCGCCCACGAGCGCCATCACCTCACCGTTGCGGACCTCAAAGTCGACGCCGCGCAGCGCCTCGACCGAGCCGAAGCTCTTGAAGACTCCACGCAGCTCCAGCGCCGCTGGCTTGACGGCCGTGCTCACAGGGCGCCTGTTCTATCACGGCCGGGGCACCGAGAAGGCGCCCCGGCCGTGAAAGCCGCACTACTTGCAGTACTTCTTGTACGGGCCGATGCAGACCTGGCTCCGCTTCAAGAAGCCGTCCTTGAAGAGAAGCGTGTAGTTCGCCTTCGTGACCCACACGGGAGTCAGCAAGATCGACGGCGTGCCGCTGACCTTCTGGCTCACGCCTTTGTACTGCTTGGCGATGGCCGGCAGCGAGACCTTCTGGTGTTTGATGATCTTAATGGCGAGTGTTGCCGCGGCAGCCGCCTCACGCTTTACCGACTTGTAGACGGTGCCCGTCTGCCAGCCGGCGAGGATGTACTGAACACCGGTCGGCGTCGCGTCCTGGCCGGTCAGCGGGATCTTCTTGAGGCCGTGCGCCTTCAGCGAGGCGACGACCGCACCGGCGATCCCGTCGTTGGCGGCTAGCACGCCGTTGATCTTGTTCCCGTTGGCAGCGAGCATCTGGTCGAAGATCTGGCGGGCCTTGATCGCATTCCAGTCCGTCCACTGGTCACCCGAGATCGCCTTCTTGAAGGTGCCTTTGTTGTAGAGCGGGTTCAGGATCGAGTCGTACCCCGTCTTGAACAGGTGCGCGTTGTTGTCCGTGGTCGCGCCGTTCAGCTCGGCGATGACGGGGTGCTTCCCGTACGTCTTGTTCGCCTTCAGACCGCCGACGAGGCCCCTGCCCTGGAACTTGCCCACGGTCACGTTGTTGAACGACACGTAGTACTTCGCCTTGCTGCCGACGACGAGGCGGTCGTAGTCGATCACTTTCGCGCCCTGGCTGACCGCCAGGTCGGTGATCGAGGCGCCCGAGGCCGGATCCAGCTGGTCGAGCAGGATCACCTTCGCACCCTGCGCGAGGCACTGCTGCGCCTGCGACTTCTGCTTCTGTGGATCGGCGTGCGCATTCACCACCTGAGCGGGCACGTGCGCGGCCTTGAACGCCGCCTTCAGATACGGCGCGTCGAACAGCGTGTAGCGCGTGGACGACGTCGTGTCCGGCAACAGCGCGCACGCCTTGATCGAGGCGGTTTGACTCTTCGTCGAGCTGGTGCGCGCCGACGCTGCGGCCGCTATCAGCCCGACCAGCGCGACGGCAAGCACGAATGCCCCCACGCTCCTAGCAAGCTTTCGCCCTCTCACGGTCCCTCCTTGGTTGTTTTTGCCTACTTGTTAGGCGTGCACAAGTGCCTAATTGTTAGGCGTGCACCACTTCGTACCACTTTTCGTCGAGCGGGGACAAGCCCTCGTTTGCCCTAATCGCCTCCGACCAGAGCACGGGCAAAGTCACTTGCATCGAAGGGCCGGAGATCGTCGAGGCCCTCTCCGATGCCGATCAGCTTGACCGGCAGGCCGAGCTCGTGGGCGATCGCGACGGCGATCCCGCCCTTCGCAGAGCCGTCGAGCTTCGTCAGCGCGACGCCGGTCACTTCGACCGCCTCGCCGAACAGGCGCGCTTGCTGGAGGCCGTTCTGGCCGGTGGTCGCGTCGACCACGAGCAGCGTCTCGTGCGGCGCGCCCTCGAGCCGCTGGGCGATCACGCGGCGCACCTTGGCCAGCTCGTCCATCAGGTTGGCCTGCGTGTGGAGCCGGCCCGCGGTGTCGACGACCACGACGTCGCGCTCGCGGGCCTGGGCGGCCTCGATCGCGTCGTAGGCAACCGCCGCGGGATCTCCCCCGCGCTCGGAGCCGACGAAGTCCGCGCCTGCGCGCTGGGCCCAGATCTCGAGCTGCTCCTCGGCGGCCGCGCGGAACGTGTCGGCGGCCGCGACCAGCACCGAGCGGCCGTGCTCGGAGAGGCGGGCGGCGAGCTTGCCGATCGTCGTCGTCTTGCCTGTGCCGTTGACGCCGACTACGAGGATCACGCTCGGGCTCCCGTCCAGCTCGAAGCGGCCCGGATCGCCGAGTAGCGCTGCGATCTCCTCCTGGAGCGCCTCGCCCAGATCCGTGGCGTCGGCGCGGGCCTCCAGCCGCTGGACGAGCTCGGCGGTCGCCGGCACGCCGACGTCGGCGGCGATCAGCGCCTCTTCAAGCCGCTCCCAGGCCGTTTCGTCGGCCGGGTCGAAGCTGCCGAGCGCGAGCTGCTCGGTGAGCGCGCGGCGGCTCTTGCCGAGCGAGTCGCGCAGCCGCCCGAAGAAGCCCGGCACGTCCTCGTCTCCGCGTGCGCCGGGATCCTCGTCCCCGAGCAGCTGGGCCCATGACCGAGCCATCCCGGCAGCCTAGAGCCAGTCGAGCACGGGAAAGCGCGGGTCCGCCTCGAGGCAGCCCGCCGCGAAAAGCGCCACGCCGACGCCACCCGTGAAGAGCGAATAGCGGCCCGGCGCGCCTTTGGCCTGCGCGAGGGCGTGGACGGCGAACTTCCGGGCGCGCTCGAGCCAGCGCTCGTCCCCGGTACGTTCGAACGTCTTCAGCAGCGCGTAGCCATTGCCGGCCGTTCCGTGGCAGAGGCCTGCGCCCTTCTCCGCCCCGTGCGCGCCCGCCCGCCACGTCAGCTCAGCCCCCGCGAGCAGGAGCTCCTCGTCGAGGTACCGCGCCGCCGTCCCAACCATCCCCGGCGCGCCGTGACACCACTGGAGCCGGATCCCGCTGGCGGGAGCGAGAGGCCCGCCCGCGGAACCCGGCCAAGTGGTCAGCCCGTTCTCCGTGATCGCTTCGCGCTCGAGGATCCGTGCGGTCTCGCGCTGCAGCGAGTCGCTCCACTCGCTCTCGATTTGGAGCAGCGCATGGACGTTGCCGACTAGACCGTGCACCGGCCCGAGATGACGCCCTGGCTTGCCGTAGAGCTGCTGCGTCCAGAGCCCGTCTTCGTCGCGCCGGGCCATGAGTGCCTCGGCGCTCTCGCGCCAGGCGTCCGCCCAACGCTCTTCCCCGGTCCACTCGTGCATCGCGTGAGCGGCGAGCATCGTCCCGGGCGAGCCCCACATCAGCTCCTCGAACGCGTTGTCTCGGTTCTCGCGGACGCGCTGAAGCAAGAGCTCGGCCGGCTCCGGCCGCGGATCCAACCGCCACGCTACGAGCAGCAGGCCTGCCTCTCCCCCCAAGAGGGACGATTCGCGCTCCGGCGGGAGCTCGATCTCGGCTGCGCTGAGATCCGGCTCCTCACGCCAGAGCTCCAGAGTCCGGTCGAGCGCGGCGGCGAGGTCGATGGCCGTTTCCGCGTGGCCGCGGCGGCGGAGCGTATCGAGCGCCCAGATCACGCCACCCGCGCCGCAGTAGAGATCCTTCACGGGCACCGAAGAGCCCCACGCATCCCATTCATTGGCCGGCCAGAGGCCGTCAGGATCGAAAGCAGCCCCGGCGTCGGCGACGATCGCGCGGATCCCCGCGCGAACGCGCTCTTCGTCCCAGGGCTCGTCGGTGAGCGGCTCGAACTCGTCAGGCGAGTAGAGCATCAGGAGAGCTTGACGAAACCCAGTCTGAGCCGCCGGGCCGCGCTGTCCGCCCCGAGGGGCGGCGTCCTCAGTCGGCCCAATAGCTATCCACTATTGGGCCTCCCTGCGTCCTTGCCTCGGAACGGCCATCGCACCCCGACGACGAGCAGGGTTCCGCCAAACTCTCCTACGCCGCGGTTGCGGCCTCTTCGCGCGGGAGGCGGCGCGAGACGACCTGCGAGACGCCGTCGCCGCCCATGGTCACGCCGTAGAGGATGTCAGCCGCCTCCATCGTCCGCTTCTGGTGCGTGACGACGATGAACTGCGCGTGATCGGAGTATCGGCGCAGAAGCTCGACGAAGCGGCCGATGTTCGTGTCGTCGAGAGCGGCTTCGACCTCGTCGAGCAGGTAGAACGGGCACGGGCGCGCGAGGAAGAGGGAGAACAGGAACGAGATCGCGCCGAGCGCCTTCTCGCCTCCGGAGAGGAGCGAGAGGCGCGTTACGCGCTTGCCCGCGGGCCGTAGCTCGACCTCGACGCCGGGCTCTTCGCCTTCTTCCTCGGGCTCGGTCAGCCGCAGCCGGCCGTGGCCGCCGGGGAAGAGCGTGGCGGCGACCTCCTCGAAGTGCTTGCTGACGGATGCGAAGGTGTCGGCGAAGCGGCGCTCGACGGTCTCGGAAAGCTCGGCCCGGAGCTGCTCGAGCTCCTTCAGGCTCGCCTCGAGGTCGGCGCGCTGCGTCGTCAGCTCGGTGAGGCGCTCCTTCTCGCGCTCGTGCTCCTCCTTGGCGAGCGGGTTGACCTGGCCCAGCGTCTCGCGGCGGCGCTCGAGCCGGTCGATCTTGTCCGCGAGCTCCTCGCGGTCGTCGCCTTCGGCCGGCTCGGCACCGGCATCCTCGAGGCGGCGGCGGGCCTCGTCTGCTTCCGCCTCGAGCCGATCCCGCTCGACGTCGACCGAGGATGAGCGCTCGGTTGCCTCCGCCGCTGCTCGACGCGCTTCGGCCTCTTCTCCACCAAGGCGCCGCAGCTCGGCCGCGAGCTCGCCGGCCTTCGTTGCGCCTGCGTCGACTCGCGCCTGGAGCGGCGCCTCGAATCGCGCCGCGACTCCGGCTGCGTCCTGCAGGAGCGCGGCGAGACGGTCGGCGAGGCTGGCAAGCGGCTCGGTCGATGGCGGGGGCGCGTCGAGGACCTCCTGCGCGCCCTCGGCCTGGCGTTCGAGCTCCTCCGCCTCGCGCGCGAGCGCGCGCCGGCGCGCGTCGAGCTGGAGTAGTACCGCCTCGGCCGTCTCGCCCGCGAACCAGAGCTCGCCGCGGTCGGCGTCGAAGCAGTGGCCTTCGCGCGTGACGAGGATGCCGCTCTCGGCGCGGGCGAGGTCTGTCGGCTCCGCGAGCCACACGTCGGCCAGCAACTCGGCGACGCGCTCGCCGCCCGGTCGCGCGCGGACACGG
This sequence comes from Actinomycetota bacterium, assembly GCA_005884155.1. Lineage (GTDB taxonomy): Bacteria > Actinomycetota > Thermoleophilia > Gaiellales > Gaiellaceae > AC-32. The sequence continues at coordinate 16,458 of VAXD01000035.1, forward strand.
CTCGACAGTAGTTGTGCTCCCAGCAGCGGCGGCCGCGAGCGCCGGCCCGGGTCCGCGTGCGGGGGCACGAGCACGGCGAGGTCGCCGAGCCCTCCCTTGCGCGCCCGCTCCACGAGCGCGAGTGCCGCGGGCGCATCCTGCGCCACGACGGCGGCGGCTCGACCGGCGAGCGCGGCTGCGACCGCCCGCTCGTAGCCGGCCTCGACCTCGAGCAGCGACAGCGCCAGCCGCTCGCCCTCCTCGGCGAGGGCGCGCGCCGCAGGCGGCAGGCCTTCCCGCTCGGCGAGCGAGTGCTCGAGCGCGGCGAGCCGCTCGCGAGCGAGGCGCGCCTTCTCGCGCAGCGCCTCCCGCTGCGGGTTCCGCGCCGGGCGCGGGAAGAGCGGCTCGGCGCGCAGACGCGCGGCCAACTCCGTCGCGGCCTCGTGCCGGAGCTCCAGCCGCTCGCTCGCGCTGCGCAGACGGTAGAGAGCCGAGGTCGCGCCCTCGCCGCGCCCGGCCGCGCCGGCCAGCTCCTCCTCGACGCGGTTCCGTTCTTCGAGCAGCGCCTCCAACCGCTCCTCGACGCGCCGTCGCGCCAGCCCCGCGGCCGAGCGTCGCTCTTCGATCTCGCTCATCCGCTCTTCGACCGCCGCCAGATCCAGCTGCGCCAAGCGTGCACGCAGCCCTGCGATCTCGCCGCGCAGCTTCTCGGCGCGCTTGGCCGCGCTCGCCTGCAGCGCGAGCGGCCGCAGGCGCGCCTTCACCTCGGCCTCGAGATCGCGCGCCCGCTCGACCTGGATCTGCACTCGTGCGAGCTTCAGCTCGGCCCGGTGCCGGCGTTGCTTGAACTTCCCGAGACCCGCCGCGTCCTCGAGCAAAACGCGCCGCTCTTCCGGCTTGCTCGCGAGCACCTCCTCGACCTTGCCCTGACTGATCACCGAGCCGTGGCTCCCGCCGAGGCCTGCGTCCGCGAGCAGCTCGACGAGATCGGTGCGGCGCACCGTCGCGCGGTTGACGAGGTACTGGCCCTCGCCGCCGCGATGGAGCCGCCGCGCCACGGAGACCTCGCTGAACTCGAGCGACTCGAGCGCGCCGTCGGAGTTGTCGAACAGAAGCTCGACCTCGCAGTAATCCGCAGGCGCGCGACCGGCCGAGCCCGCGAAGAGCACGTCGTCGGGCTTCTCGGCGCGCAGCTCGCTCGGGCTCAGGCTTCCCGAAGCCCAGAGCAGTGCGTCGGCCACGTTCGACTTGCCGGACCCGTTCGGCCCGACGACGACGGCCACGCCCGGCTCGAGCCTGACCTCGACCGGTTCCGGAAATGACTTGAAGCCGCGGATGCGGATCGCCTGCAGGTGCACGCCCGCCGGAGGCTATCCACCGCAACGGACGTGGCGGGCGCCGCCGAAGCGGCGCCCGCGCCTAAGTCTTATTCGGTCTGGGCCATCCCCAGGATCTGCTCGCGGGACATGCTGCCCACCATGTCCGGATGCTTGTCCTGGATGTGCTGCTCGACGTTGCTGACGAGCTCGTCGTCGGAGTCGCCGCGAACCGTCTCGCCGCATGGGCAATCGACCTTCATCGCCATTGCTCCTCCTTCGCGTAGACCGTCCGGATCCTACGTTGACAGCGCAAGCCGGTCGAGCGCCTCGCGCGCGGCATCCTGCTCGGCCGCCTTCTTCGAGCGGCCCCTGCCGAAGCCGGTCTCGACACCGTCGACCACCGCGGCGCAGCGGAAGGTGCGGTCGTGCGGCGGTCCCTGGACGTCGAGCACCGTGTAGGCGACCTGCAAGCCACGGCGGGCAAGCTCTTCCTGGAGCTCGGTCTTGTGGTCGACGTGGCTTGTCAGCGCGTACGCGATGCGTCCCTCGAAGGCGTCGACAACCGCGTCCTTGACGCCTTCGAACCCATGGACGAGGTAGATCCCGGCGAGCGAGGCCTCGAGCAGCGCCGCAAGCACGTTCCTGTTGCGCGAAAGCTTCGTCAGCTCATCCTCCGGGACGAGGCCCGTACCGCGCTCGATCAGCAGCTGTCCGAGACCCAGTTCCCGGGCGACCACCGCGCAGGACGCCCGCGACACGACGTGCGAGCGGATCTTCGCCAGCCGCCCCTCGGAGAAGTCCGGGTACCTGTCGTAGAGCGCCCGCGCGATCGCGAGCTCGAGCACGCTGTCGCCGAGGAACTCGAGCCGCTCGTACGACGACGCGCGGTCGGGCGCCCAGGAGCTGTGCGTGAAGACGTTCTCGAGCCGGTCGTCGGGCAGCTCGGCGATGAGCCGCGTCAGCTCTTCCGGGCGGCCCGTTGGGGCTCGGCTACTGGTGCGTTGTGACGTAGTCGACAGCTTGCCCGACGGTCTGGATCTTCTGCGCGTCCTCGTCCGAGATCTTGATCCCGAACTGGTCTTCCAGTTCCATGATCAGCTCCACGAGGTCGAGCGAATCCGCGTCGAGGTCCTCCTGGAACGACGCTTCCTCGGTGACGTCGTTCTCGTCCACTCCGAGCTGTTCCGTCAGGACTTCCTTGACCCGCTCGAACACTTCCTCACGCGTTGCCGCCATGTCACCTCACTTGCCGGGGCTGTCAGAGCGCGCGGATGCTAACACTCTTTCCGGAAGCCGCTCGGCGAGCCGGTTGACGACGTCGGCCGCACCGAGCAGGAGGTCGCGGCTCTCGGTGTTGCCCTTGAAGTTCAGGCCGTCGGCCTCTGCAAGCAGCGCGTGTGCTTCCAGCGTCAGCTGGTTGCCCTTCTCGGGCTCCTCGCCGATCGAGAGGAGCCGCACCTCCGGGTTGCTGACGCCGAGCATCTCCGCGGCGAAGACCGAGCCCATGTGCCCAAACTGGAGCATCCATCAGCTTGAGGGCGACGTTGCCGGTGAAGCCGTCGCAGACGACGACATCGGCGGCACCGAGCAGGAGGTCGCGGCTCTCGGTGTTGCCCTTGAAGTTCAGGCCGTCGGCCTCTGCAAGCAGCGCGTGTGCTTCCAGCGTCAGCTGGTTGCCCTTCTCGGGCTCCTCGCCGATCGAGAGGAGCCGCACCTCCGGGTTGCTGACGCCGAGCATCTCCGCGGCGAAGACCGAGCCCATGTGCCCAAACTGGAGCATCGACGGGATGACGACGGCGATCGCCGGCCGCGCGACCCCGGAGAGGCGGCGCAGCTCGAGGAAGCAGGCCGCGAGCATCGCGCCGGTGTTTCCGGCGGAGACGACCGCGTCGGCCTGCTTCTGGCCGACGGCGCGGCAGGCTGCGACGAGCGAGCTGTCCGGCTTCGCCTTGACCGCCTCGGCAGGCTTCTCGTCCATCGCGATCTCCTGCGTCGTCTCCACGAGCTCCAGGCCCTGCGGGTCGAGCCCGGCCGGGCCGAAGAGGATTGGTCGGATCGCGTCGCTCGCCGCCTCGACCGCACCCGCGACGACCTCCTCAGGAGCGCGGTCGCCCCCGAGCGCGTCGACGGCGATGCGGATCACTACGGAGTGGGCGTCCGGAGCGGCTCGATCTCGCGCCCGCCGTACGTCTTGCAGGTCGGGCACATGCGGTGCGGCCGCTTCGGCGAGCCGCACTGCGGGCACAGGTTCAGCCGCGGAGCGGAGATCTTGTGCGTCGCGCGCCGCTTGTCACGACGCGACTTGGACTGTTTCTTCTTCGGGACGGCCACGGCGGCGCAGTATAGCCAGGGGTCAGAGAGCGACCTCTCGCGTCGCCCCGAAGCGCTCGAGCAGGCGGCGATCGTGGGTGACGAGGACGACGGTGCCGGTGTAGCCGGTAAGCGCGGCCTCGAGCTCCTCGATCGCGGGGAGGTCGAGATGGTTCGTCGGCTCGTCGAGGACGAGGCAGTTGACGCCGCGCGCGGCGAGCAGCGCCAGCTGGGCTCTCGTGCGCTCGCCGGGCGAGAGGGTTCTTGCAGGACGGAGCACGTCGTCGGCGCCGAGGCCGAACTTGGCGAGCAGCGTGCGCGCCTGCTCCTGCGAGCCGCCGAAGGCCTTGACTAGCGGCTCGTCGACCGCGAAGCGGGCGCGCGCCTGCTCCAGCTCGCCGAACACGACCCGCTTGCCGACGTAACGCGTCCCCGATGAGAGGGGAAGCTCGCCGGTGAGCGCGCCGAGCAGCGTCGACTTGCCGCTGCCGTTCCGCCCGGTGACGGCGAGACGATCGCCGCGCGCGAGGTCGAGGTCGACCCGCCCGAGCCGGAATTCGCCGCGCTCTACGACTGCACGCTCGAGGCGGACGACGACGTCGCCGGTCCGGCTCGCCGGCTCGAGCTCGAGCTTCAGCTCCCACGGCTCGAAAGGCTTCTCGACTGTGTCGGTGCGCTCGAGCATCCGCTCCGCCTGCCGCACCTTCGTGCTCAGCGCCCGGGTGGCACGGCGGTCGGCGCCGCCGCTCTTCTTGCCGAGCTTGGCGCCCGCGCGAGCCTGGCCCTGGCGCTGGCGAATCAGCGCCTCGAGGTCACCCCGCCGCTCCTGGCTGTCTGCGTAACGCCGGTAATGCGACGCGCGAGTCCGGTCACGAGCGGCTTCGTAGTCACTCCAGCCACCCGTCCACTCGCGCACGCGTTGCCGGCCCTCCTCGAGCTCGACGATCCGGTCGACGGTGCGGTCGAGGAACTCGCGGTCGTGCGAGACGATCACGACGCTGCCGTGGACGCCCTGGACGAAGCGCTCGAGCCGGGCGAGGCCGTCGAAGTCGAGGTCGTTGGTCGGCTCGTCGAGGCAGTAGACCTCGTGGCGCGCGAGCAGCAACGCTGCCAGGCGGGCCCGCGCTGCCTGTCCGCCCGAGGAGGCGTCGAGCGGCCGCTCGGGGTCCAGCCCGAGCTGGGCGGCAGTCGACGCGAGCTCGGTTTCCGAGGCGCCGGTGCGCCGCTCGAGGTACGCGCGCAGCGTCTCGCCGGGCCGCGCGTCGAGCTCCTGCGGCAAGTAGCCGACCGAGAGATCCGGCGGGCTGCGGCGCACGCGACCCCGCTCCGGCTCCTCGAGGCCGGCCAAGAGCCGCAGCATCGTCGTCTTGCCGGCCCCGTTCGGGCCGACGACACCCACGCGCGCGCCGTCGCCGACGGTCAGCGTGACGCCGGAGAAAATCTCGTGGACGCCGTGCGAGGCGGCGACGTCGACAAGCGTGATCGAAGACATGGACCTCC
>VAXD01000203.1 GCA_005884155.1 Actinomycetota bacterium
GGCCCGCGATCAGCGGGCTGACGGCAATTGCCGGCACGCGCCGCTGTTCGACGGCCTCGCGGATCTCCGCCACGGCGAGGATCGGGCCGATGCTGACGAACGGGTTGCTGGGCGCAATGGCGATCAGGTCGGCGGCCTCGAGCGCGGCGAGCACGCCGGGCGCCGCGCGCGCGTCCTCGGCGCCCTCGAAGCGGACGGCGTCCACCTCGTCGCGATGCTGCCGCCGGACGAACCACT
>VAXD01000204.1:0-1195 GCA_005884155.1 Actinomycetota bacterium
CGGCGCGCGCGTTCCAGGACTCGTCCGCGCGACCCCAGCCCTTCTCGGCGTCGAGCAGGCCCGCGAGCGTGTAGACGATCGTGTCGAGGTCGGGCGAGACGTGGAGACCCGCTACTTCGAGGTCGTCGCCGACGTTGCCGATAACGGTGACGCCGCCCGGGCCGAGCGTCTCGGTCAGCGCCAGCGCGAAGCGCGAGCCGCCGAGGCCGCCCGCCAGGACCGCAACTCTCACAGGGTCAAGCCGGCGCGAAGCTCCTCGAACACCGCGCTCGTGTGGGGGCCGAGCCGTCCGTCGAGCCGCTCGAGATCTCCCAGCGTGTCGACGTCGTCGGCGAGATTCGGGATGCGCGCGGTCGCCGACGGGACCCCCAGGCGCTCGGCACGCCCACGAAACCGCTCGGCGCTGCCGGGCCCGTAGAGCGGCGCGAACAGGTGCGGCGCCGCGAGCGCCAACGCGTTGGTCGTCCCGTCTTCGGCCTCGACGAGCGCGATCCCGCCTTACGCGGCTTCGCGCACGGCAGGTCGGCGTTGACGACGATCACGGGGCCGTTCTCGACGCCCCGGAGCGCCGCCTCGACCGCCTCGCCCTGAGGGCCGGCGCGGGCGACTCGGACCTCACGGCCGACGGCGTGGCACGCGTCGAGCACGTCGTCCAGCATCGCCTCCGCGAGCGTGTTCCGTGCCTCCGCCGGAACCGGTTCGAGCCGCCGCTTTGCGTTTTCGCCCCGAAAGGGAACGACCACGGTTGGCATGTCGAGAGACTGCCCCGCGATGGAGAGCCGAAAGCTGGACAACGCCGCGATCGCGGGCAGGCTCGACGCGTTCGCGTCGTTGCTCGAGCTCGCGGGCGCCGGACCCTACACGGCGCGCGCGTACCGCCGGGCGGCCGACCTGATCCGCACGACACCCGCGCCGATCGCCGAGCTCGTCCGCGCCGGCCGCGTCCGCGAGCTGCGCGGGATCGGGCCCGGCATCGAGCGACGCCTGCGGGAGCTCGTCGAGACCGGGCAGATCGAGGAGCTGCGGGAGCTCGAGCGCGAGGTCTCGCCGGAGCTCGCAGGCGTCGGGCGCCTCCTCGGGATCTCGGTCAAGCGGATGCTCGAGATCGGGCGGGTGCTCGGCGTGCGGACGCTGCCCGAGCTGCGCGCGGCCGCTCAGGAGGGGCGTCTGCGCGACGTGCCGGGGATCGGGCCCG
>VAXD01000204.1:1218-4473 GCA_005884155.1 Actinomycetota bacterium
CGCTGACCCTGAATCGCAGCCGCCCGCTGGTCGAGTCGATCGCCGAGGCTCTTGGTGGCGTGGCGGCCGGCGACCCGCGGCGCTGGCGGGACGTGTCCGAGCTGCTCGCCGTCGTCTGCTCGGCGGCGCGGCCCGGCCCGGTGCTCGACCGGTTCGAGGCCCTGCCGCAGATCGTCACCGTGGTCGAGCGCGACGCCCGGCGAGCGCTGGGCGTGACGGTCGAGGGCGTTCCGGTCGCGCTGGTCGTGGCGGCACCTGCGCGCTTCGGCACGGAGCTCGTGCGCGCGACCGGCTCGCCCGAGTGGGTCGCGGCGCACGAGCCGCTGCCGGACGCGCGCGACGAGGACGGGGTCTTCCGCGCGCTCGGGATCCCCTTCCTCCCGCCGGAGCTGCGCGAGGACGGCTTCGGCGGCGACCCGGGCCGGCTGCTCGAGCTCCGTGACGTGCGCGGAGATCTGCACTGCCACACGACCGCCTCCGACGGGCGTGCGTCCGCGTACGAGATGGGCGTCGCGGCGCGCGAGCTCGGGTACGACTACCTGGCGATCTGCGACCACACGGTCAGCGTCGGCGCGGTCACGGGGCTCGACGCCGCCGGCGTGCGGCGACAGGGCGAGGAGATCGCGGAGGCGAACGAGCGCCTCGCGCCCTTCCGGCTGCTGCGCGGGACGGAATGCGACATCCGGCGAGACGGCACGCTCGACCTTCCGGACGACGTGCTCTCCGAGCTGGACTGGGTCCAGGCGAGCGTCCACGGCGGCCAGCGCGGGTCGCGCGACGAGCTGACCCGGCGCGTGCTGGCGGCGTTGGAATCGCCGTATGTGAGCTGCCTGAGCCACCCGACCGGGCGGTTGATCAACCACCGCCAGCCGAACGCGGTCGACCTCCAGGCGGTGTTCGCTCGCCTCGCCGAGCAGGGCCGCGCGGTCGAGGTGAACGGGCTACCCGACCGGCTCGACCTACGAGACGAGCACGTCCGCCAGGCGCGCGAGGCCGGTGTCGCAGTGGTCGTCAACACCGACGCCCACTCGACGCGCGGGCTCGGCAACATGCAGCTCGCGGTCGCAACGGCCCGCCGCGGCGGCGCCGCGCCGGACGACATCGTCAACACGCGCCCCGTGGACGAGGTGCTGGCGATGCGCTTCGGCGGACCTTCGTCCGGGCCGCGCGCGTAAGAGCGACATGGGCAAGCACGTGGCCCTCGTCCTCACTGTCTGCGCAACCGCGGCGCTGCTCGGCGGCGCTGCCGCATCGCCTTCCAGGGGAAACGCGGGTCGCCTGCCGCCGCCGTCACTTCGACCGTCGCCGTTTTGGTTCTCGGTCACGACAGGGTCTTCGAATATCCGGACACTCGAGTCTTCAGTCTGGGCGATCACCGCGCGTTCGAACCCCGCGGCGCTGGCGCCGTTCGACTTCCCCCAGAACCTCCTCCACCTGAGCCGCGGAGCGGTGTTCCTGTGGGCGACGACGGCCGGAAGAGGCGGGGCGAACTTCACCTTCCGGCGGTCACGGTGGCCGCTCGACCTGTCGAGCTTCCGTGTCGACCACGCGTGGGAGGGCCAGCCGGCTGCCAACGTCCAGCAACGGCTGGACTGGGTAGCCGTCGCCGGCTGGCGCCTGGACGTGCGGGTCTACTTCGCGACGCAGCATCCGAGCGAGCGGCTCCTGCGCATTGCGCAACGAGAGCTCGATCGCTTGCTTCTGCCGAGGACCTGGTGAAGCTTCGGTCGTTCAGCCGCGTCGTCGCATTCAAGGTCGTCGATCGCTGAGCTAGGAGGGCTTGACGAAACCTGGTCTGAGCCGCCGGGCCGCGCTGTCCGCCCCGAGGCGGCGTCCTCAGTCGGCCCAATAGCTATCCACTATTGGGCCTCCCTGCGTCCTTGCCTCGGAACGGCCATCGCACCCCGACGACGAGCAAGGTTCCGCCAAACCCTCCTAGGCGGCCTGGCCGGGCCCGCGGGTGGCCCATTCGCGCAGCTCGAACCAGTGCGAGCTACGCAGTGCCTCGGCGACCTTCGGGTCGGTGTGGGTTGCGTTGAAGACGTTGTGGTCGAGGTCGGCGCAGATCGCCACCGCGCTGAGCGGCACGTCGACGAGCTCCGCCAGCGCGTCCGCGGGCAGCTTCGCCTCGGCGACCGTGTAGTGCATGAACTGGAGATCCGGCGCGATCTCCATGAGGGTCGGCCAGTCGGGGCAGGTTCTAGAGCTCACGCCCCACTCTTTCCAGAGACGGCCAAGCGCTCCTCCACGATCTCGGCCAACGCGCGGATGAAGGCCGGATCGTCGTTGAGCGACTCGATCCGCTCGAGCGCGAGGCCGAGCTCGGCCGCCCGCTCGCGGGCCTCGATGTCGAGGTCCCAGAGGATCTCGAGGTGGTCGGAGACGAAGCCGACTGGAGCGACGAGCACCTCGCGCACGCCCTCGCCGTGCAGGCGGTCGAGCTCGTCCAGGATGTCCAGGCCGAGCCATGGCTCGCCGGTCGTGCTCGCGCTCTGGAACGCGAACGACCAGCGCTCGCCGAGGCCCGCGCGCTCAGCGACCAGCCGCGAGGTCTCGAGCAGCTGGTCCTTGTACGGGTCGCCGTCTTCGAGGATCCGCGCCGGGAGCGAGTGCGCAGTGAAGACGACCCACGCCTCCGTGCCGCGAACACGGTCGGCCAGGACGTCGAGAAACCGGGGGGTCGTGCCAGCTCTCGACGAGATCGACCTCCGCGCGCCCCTCGCCCGCCGCGTCGAGCCGCTCCCGGTACTCACCGATCGACAGGCGCGAGTAGTGCGGCGCCAGCACGAGCCCGACGATCCGCGTCGCGCCGCCCGCGAGAGCGGCCTCGACCGCGTCGGCGATCCGCGGCCGCCAGTGCTTCATGCCCACGAAAACGGGCACACCGAGCTCTCGCTCGAGCGCGACCCGCTGAGCCTCGGTCACGTCGTCGAGCGGTGAGCGCCCGCCGATCCGCCGGTAGCGCTCGGCCAGCTCTGCAACCGCGTCGTCGGAGACCGGCCGGCCGCCGCGCACGTCCTCGAAGTAGGGCCGGATGTCCTCGGGCCGGGACGGGCTGCCGTACGCCATCAGGATCACCGCATCGCTCATGCCTGAGCCGTCACGTTGAGCCATGTCGGAGGGACAGTCCCTCGGCCGTGTCCGAGGGGCGGAAATTTGGCTTGAATCGGCCCCCAACCATCTGCTTGGGACATCCCCCAGGGACTGTCCCTAGGACCCGGCCGTTGCGGACGCGCCTCATGCGGCCACCAGCGT
>VAXD01000196.1 GCA_005884155.1 Actinomycetota bacterium
CCACGGGGTCAACTTCGACTCGAAGGGTACGGGCGGGTTCTCGTGGATCGGGATCCTCGTCTCGATGCTGCCGTTCGTGATCCTGATCGCGTTCTGGATCTTCCTGATGAACCAGGTCCAGGGCGGCGGCTCGAAGGTGATGTCCTTCGGGAAGTCGCGCGCGAAGCGGATGGCGCCGGACTCGCCGAAGATCGGCTTCAAGGACGTCGCCGGCGTGGACGAGGCGGTCGAGGAGCTGCAGGAGATCAAGGAGTTCCTCGAGAACCCGAAGAAGTTCCAGGCGCTCGGCGCGCGCATTCCCAAGGGCGTGCTGCTCTACGGGCCCCCCGGTACCGGTAAGACGCTGCTCGCGCGGGCGGTCGCCGGTGAGGCCGCCTCGCGCGTGCGCGACCTCTTCGAGCAGGCCAAGCAGGCCTCGCCCTGCATCGTCTTCATGGACGAGATCGACGCCGTCGGTAGGCACCGCGGCGCGGGCCTCGGCGGCGGCCACGACGAGCGCGAGCAGACGCTCAACCAGCTGCTCGTCGAGATGGACGGCTTCGAGCTGAAGGACAACATCATCCTGATCGCCGCCACGAACCGGCCCGACATCCTCGACCCGGCGCTGCTCCGCCCCGGCCGCTTCGACCGCCAGATCGTGGTCGACCGGCCCGACCGGATCGGCCGCCGCAAGATCCTCGAGGTGCACGCGAAGGGCAAGCCGATTGCGCCGGAGATCGATCTCGACACGCTCGCCGCCGGCACGCCGGGCTTCACCGGCGCCGACCTGGCGAACCTGGTCAACGAGGCCGCGCTCCTCTCGGCGCGCCGCGGCAAGAAGACGATCGACCAGGACGAGCTCGAGGAAGGGATCATGCGCGTGATCGCCGGCCCGGAGAAGAAGACGCGGCTCCTCTCCGAGGAGGAGCGCAAGATCACCGCCTACCACGAGCTCGGTCACGCGCTCGTCGGCCATTACCTCGAGCACACCGACGACGTCCACAAGATCTCGGTCATCTCACGCGGCCAGGCGCTCGGTTACACGATCTCCCTGCCGCGCGAGGACCGCTACCTGACGACCAAGACCGCCCTGATGGAGCAGCTCGCGATGACGTTGGGCGGGCGCGCGGCCGAGGAGCTCGTATTCCACGAAGTCACGACGGGCGCCGCGAACGACCTCGAGAAGGTCACCTCGACCGCGAAGCAGATGATCATGCGCTTCGGCATGAGCGAGAAGCTCCGGAACCACGACATGCCGTTCCTCGGCCGCGAGATGGGCAACGAGCCCGACTACTCCGAGGAGATCGCACGCGAGATCGATGACGAGATCCGGCGCGTGATCGAAGAGGGCCACGACCTCGCCGTCAAGGTGCTCACCGAGCACATGGACGAGATGCACCGCCTCTCGGGGATCCTGATCGAGCGCGAGACGATCGACAAGGACCAGTTCGAGCGGCTGCTCGCCGGGGAGGACGAGGCGGCCATCTTCCCGGAGGAGCCAGAGGCGGCCGAGCCGGAGGCGCCCTCCGAGGAGGAGCCGAAGCGTGCTCCGAAGCCGAAGCCCCGGCCGGTGCCGTTCCCCGGTGCGACCATGCAGCCCCCGCCTGAAGGCGCCAAAGGCTAACCGGGCGCACGACGAAGCAACGCGACATCTGGGCTGAGTGGCTGGCGGAGCGCCGGTCCGGCGGCGATGCCGAGGCGCGGCGGGTGATGCTGGAGAAGCTCGCCGGGACGCGCGATCGCGTGCTGGACGGCGCGCGGCTCGCTGAGGGCGAGACGCTGCTCGACGTCGGCTGCGGCGAGGGCCTGATCGCGTTCGGGGCGCTCGAGCGAGGCGCTGAGCACGTCGTCTTCGCCGATATCTCGGAGGACTTGCTCTCGTTCTGCCGCGACACCGCCGACGCGCTTGGGCTCGCCGAGCGGTGCAGCTTCGTGCAGGCGGGCGCGGACGAGCTGGAAGGCGTTGCGGATGCGAGTGTCGACGTGCTCGCGACGCGCTCCGTCCTGATCTACGTCGCGGCGAAGCAGCGCGCGTTCGAGGAGTTCTTCCGCGTGCTTCGACCGGGCGGCCGGATCGCGATCTGGGAGCCGATCAACAGCTTCGGCTTGGAGGAGCGGATGCGCGATGCCTTCTGGAGCTTTCCCGGGAACGGGCTGACGGACCTTGCGGAACGGGTGCGGCGGGTCTTCGAGGAGATCCAGCCGCCGGACGACCCGATGCTCGACTTCGACGAGCGCGACCTGATCCGCTTCGCCGAGGAGGCCGGGTTCTATCCGATCGAGCTCGAGCTGAAGGCGGAGATCCGGCCGACGGAGCCGATCGCCTGGCATGTCTTCGCGAACAGCTCGGGCAACCCGAAGATCCCGACGTTCGCCGAGGCGATGGACGTCGCGCTGACGCCCGCAGAGCGCGAGCGGGTTACCGAGCACCTGCGCCCGCTTGTCGAAGAAGGCAAGGGCGTCTGGCGCATGGCCCACGCCCTCCTGAAGGCGACTAAGCCGTAGCGACGCCCGCCTGCCAGGAGGCCCAGAGGCTGGCGTAGCGCTCGCCCTGCTCCACGAGCTCGTCGTGCGACGCGACCTCGACCACGCGGCCGGCGTCCATCACGACGACTCGGTCGGCGCGCTCCGCCGTCGAGAGGCGATGGGCGATGATGATCACCGTCCGGCCCTCGACGACGGCGGCCAGCGCCTTCTCCACCGCAGCCTCGGTCGCGGGATCGAGGCTCGACGTTGCCTCGTCGAGGACGATCACAGCGGGGTCAGCCAAAGCGACCCGCGCGATCCCGACCAGCTGTCGCTCGCCCGCCGAGAGCCGCACCCCGCGCGTCTGTACGTCGGTGCCGATCCCGTCAGGCAGTGCGTCGAAGCGCTCGCGTGCTCCGATCTGCTCCAGCGCATGGAGCACCGCTTCGTCCGAGGCCTCAGGGTCTGCCAGGCGCACGTTGTCCGCGATCGTGCCGCTGAAGAGATGGCCCTCCTGGGGCAGCATCACGATCCGGTGGCGTAGCGACTCGAGCCGGGCGTCGCGCAGGTCGATGCCGCCGAGCGCGATTGACCCCTCCTGCGGGTCGTACTGGCGCGTCAGCAGCTTCGCGAGCGTGGACTTGCCCGCGCCCGTGACGCCCACCAGCGCGACGTGCTCGCCGGCTTCCAGCTGCAGCGACACATTCTTGACCACGCGTCCGCCGGCCTCGTAGCCGAAGCTGACGTCGCCCAGCTCGAGCGCGCCGTCGGCCGGCAGGTCGACCGCGTCCGCTCGCTCCGTGACGGCGTTAGGCGCCTTGAGCAGGCCGACGACCTTCCCGAGCGCCGCCAGGCCCTGGCGAAACTCGCCGAGCCACTCGCTGAACCGGGCGATCGGGTCGAACAACTGCACGAGGTAGAGCACGTAGGCGGCGATCGTTCCCTCGGTGATCTTCCCGTCCCGGTAGAGCGACGAGGCGACCAGCAGCACCGCGACGAGCGCGACCGTCTGCGCCAGCGGGATCATGGTGAAGAGCCGGATGTTCACGAACGAGGCCTTGCGCCAGGCGCCGATCTGCGCGTTGCTGCGCGGCTGGTAGGCGACGATCGTCTGCTCCTCGCGCCGGAACGCCTGGATCACCCGGACGCCGGAGAGGCCCTCCTGGAGCGTGGTCAGCACGTC
>VAXD01000208.1 GCA_005884155.1 Actinomycetota bacterium
TCCCCTCGGCGGCGAACGCTGACCACGCGACGAACGCTGACCACGCGACGAACGCCGACAACGCCACGCACGCGACCACCGCTGGCAGCGCGCCTCCGAGCGGGGCCGCCGGTGGGGCGCTCTCCGGCTCGTATCCGAACCCCGGCCTGGCCCCGGTCGAGAACTACCACGAGGTCGGTGCTCCGGGACAGCCCGCGTTCCAGAACGGCTGGTCCAACGAGTCCCCGACAACCGAGACGACCGCTGCGTTCTTCAAGGACCCCTGGGGGGTCGTTCACTTGAAGGGCATCATCACAGGCGGCACCGTAAGCACGATCTTCGCTCTGCCGGCGGGGTACAGGCCGAGCAAGTTCCCATGCATCAACACAGAAAGAAGCGTCGCGGTCGCCTACATCTGCATCGATCCCTCTAACGGCAACGTGTACCAGAACGGAGGGTCGTCGACCGGCAGCCTGTTCCTGGATGGGCTCAGCTTCAGCGCCGCCGGTAACGGTTCGTCTCCAAGCACTGCCGGGCCACCGGCCGGGGCAGCCGCACGACGATAGAGGTTCTCGTTGTCAGGCCTTGCAGCCCACACGGCTGCAAGGCCTGACACGTATGCGCCTATCCCTCGACTCAGGGTGCTCGTTCGAGTGATGGGCACCGATAGCCGCATGCGTGAGCGCCGTCGCCCGGGCGCTCTGTGCGGCCGCAGTTCTCGCCTGCATCGCCGCGCCGAGCGCAACCCCTGCCCAGAACGCCGCAACGCGGCGGGTCGTCGCCTATCGCTCGCCGGCCCAGCTCGCTGAGCTTCAACGCTCGGGCGCGAGGATCGTCCGCCGGCTCCCGGCACTGCATAGCGCCGTTATCGAGACGACCCGGCCCTTGGGCCGCAAGGTCGTCCTCAGGCGTGAGCTCACAGTCCACGAGCCCGCGCTCGTGAAGACGTACCTTCCGGGCGTCGCCTGGGAGTGGCAGTGGGACGCCGCGCACATGGATGCTGTTCCGGACGACGCGCTGCGGGCGGCCGCCTCGGTCAAGATCGCCGTGATCGACAGCGGTGCCGACCTGGGCGCGCCTGACGTCGCCGACAAGCATCCGGCCACCTGGAGCGTTCTCTCGCACTCGAGCAACGTCAACGACGCCCTCGGCCATGGCACATTCGTGTCCTCGCTCGCGGCCGGCTCGGTCACCAACGGCGTCGGCATGTCGGGCTTCGGCGGCGACGCGCAGCTCCTCGTCGTGAAGGCGATCGATCCCGACGGCTACATCACGGATGTCGACGAGGCCGCCGGCATCGTCTACGCGGTCAAGCACGGTGCGAGGATCATCAACCTCTCGATCGGCGGCGCCGAGAGCTCGCGTATCGAGCGGCGCGCGATTCGCTGGGCCGCGAGGCACGGCGTCCTGGTCGTCGCCGCGGCCGGCAATGAGCACGACCAGGGCAATCCCGTCGAGTACCCGGCAGCGCTGCTACAGCCCGTCGGCTCGCGCGGCGAGGGCGGGGTCGGCCTTGCCGTCGGCGCGACCTCGATGGACGGTTCGCATGCCTACTTCTCCAACACCGGCTCGTACATCTCGCTTGCCGCGCCCGGCTTCAACGTCTTCGCGGCCGAGTCCGCCGAGTCCGACTGGCCGCATGCGCAAGTGCCCTGGTACTCGCCGGGCTACTACGGCTGGGCGAGCGGGACGTCGTTCTCCTCGCCCGAGGTCGCGGGCGTCGCGGCGCTCGTCTGGGGCGTGAACCCGCGGCTGACCGCCCCGCAGGTCGGCTGGGTCCTGAAGCACAGCGCAACCGGCAGTGGCTGGAATTCGCAGTTCGGCTGGGGGACGCTCAACGCAGCCGCCGCGGTCGAGCTCGCTCGCGTGACGCCGGGCAAGGCGCTCCGCCGCGTGGCCCATGTCCACACGCGGTAGTCACGAGCCTCTTCCGATCCACTCTTCGCCGCCCTCGTAGACCTCCTTCTTCCAGAGCGGCACCGTCTCCTTGAGCGTGTCGATCGCCTCCTTGCAGGCGGCGAGCGCGGCCTGGCGATGCGGCGCCGAGACGGCGATCACGACGCTCGGCTCGCCGATCTCGACTCGGCCGACCCGGTGGTGGATCGCGATCGCGCAGAGGTCGTGTCGCTCCTGCAGGTCGGCGGCGAGCTTCGCCATCACCTCCTCAGCCATCTCCGGGTAAGCCTCGTACTCGAGGTGCGTCACTTCGCGGCCACGCGACTGCCGGCGGACGGTGCCGGTGAACGTGGCGATCCCGCCCGCGCGCTCGTCGGCGACCTCCGCAACCGCGGCCTCCACCGAGAGCGGCTCGGCGGTGACCAGGAGCGACCCGCCCGAGACCGGCGGGATCAGCGCGACCTCGTCGCCGTCGCGCAGCTCCCGGTCGCGCTCGGCGTACTCGCGGTTGACGGCGTAGAGCAGGCCCGCCGGCTCCTCGCCGAGGCCGAGCGCGGGCCACACGTCGGCCACGGTTGCAGCATCGAGCTCGCGTGTCGACCAGCCTGCGCGCTCCCGCAGGCCCCCGAACAACCTCACGTGGACGCTCACCGAGCGAAACCATAAGATCCGAGCGTCTCCTGTAGGAGGTGGTGTGTATGTCCGACAACCGCTTCGCGCCGTAGCACCCACCTAGTCAGGAGGACATCACATGCACGCAAACGAGCTCTCGCAGCTCGCGATCGCGCCTGCCGAGACCGATGCCGATCTCGAGGCGATGATCCACGTCCGCAGCCTCGTCACGCCCGAGGCTCATCCGGCCGTCGAGAACCTGCGCCACAACCTCGACTCCAAGGAGGAGCTCGACTACCTCGTCGCGAGGGTTGACGAGGAGCCGGTCGCCTGCGCCTTCGTCGAGCCCTGGGGCTCGGTCGCGGCCGCCGACATCGCCGTCGTCCCCGAGCATCGCCGCCGAGGTGTCGGGTCGGCCATGCTCGCGGAGATCTCCCGCAGGGCCCGCGGCTTCGGCAAGGATGCGATTCAGGGCGAGGTCAAGGAGAGCGACCCCGACTCGCGCGCATTCCTCGAGCGCCGCGGTTTTGCGCAGGTCGGCGCTGAGAAGGCGCTCGTGCTCGAGCTGGAAGGGCTCGAGCCGCCCGAGATCGACGCGCCTGAAGGGGTGCGCATCGTCTCGCGGGCGGAGGAACCGGACCGGCTGGAAGGCATGTACGCGGTTGCCGTCCAGGCCGACGAGGACATCCCCGGAGCGACCGGAGTCCAGACCTTCGACCAGTGGCGCGCCCAGGAGATCGACAAGCCGGCCAAGCGGCCCGAGCTGTGCTTCATCGCGCTCGTGGGCGAGGAAGTCGTCGGCTACGCGGCCTTGCACGCGTCCGGCGGGGAGTGCTTCAACGCGCTGACTGCCACCAGGCGCGACTGGCGTCGTCGCGGCGTCGGCTCCGCGCTCAAGCGCGCCGAGATCGCGGCCGTGATCCGTACGGGCCGCTACCGCCGGCTGTTGACCGAGAGCGAAGAGCGAAACGAGCCGATGCGCCGGCTGAACGAGAAGCTCGGCTACGTCCCGGCCCCCGAATGGAGCATGGTCGTGATGCGAGGGCCAGTCGTGTAGCAGGGCGTACGATGGAACGATGGCGACGACCGACCGGCGCGAGACCGACGCGGGCATCGAGATCAAGCCGATCTACGACGCGGGCGACGCTCCCGCCGAGCTCGAGCAGCCGGGCGAGTTCCCGTTCACGCGCGGGCCCTACCGAGACATGTATCGCGGCCGGCCGTGGACGATTCGCCAGTACGCGGGCTTCGCCTCGGCCGAGGAGACGAACCAGCGCT
>VAXD01000207.1 GCA_005884155.1 Actinomycetota bacterium
GCCTCGACGCGCTCGGAATCGTCGTCTGCTGCGTCCGCCAGCTCCTGCACCGACAACGGCGACGAGGCGACGACGAGCAGCGCCTCGAGCGTCCGGGCGAGCTGGTCGAGCGGGTTACTGGCGATCAGGCGGAGCGGAGCGTCCACGCGGTGGTCCTTTCATCTTCGTCGCGGTTGTCCTTCCCCGCGCGCGCGATTCTGATCGGCGCGAACGGGGCGGGCTGCTCGATCGTGATCTCGCCGGAGCGCCGGAGCTCGAGCAGCGCCAGGAACGCGACTGCCTGCTCGATCCGCGGCAGCTCCCTCACTTCCTGGTCGAAGTCGAAGCGCGAGCGCCGCCGCAGCACCGAGCGGAACCGCTCGAGGAACTGCGTGACCGGCGGGAAGCGGAGCGCCATGTGCGCCAGGGAGACCTGCGGCGGCTCGACCGCGAGCATGCGGATCACCTGCGCGAGCCGCTCGGGCTCTTGCGGGCCGAGCGGCGTCTCGACCTTCGGCGCGAGCGGCGCCGGGCCGAGCCGGAAGAAGCGCGCCCCCTCGGTCTCGAGGCGCTCGCGCAGCCAGGCTGCGGCGTTCTTCATCCGCCGGTACTCGGCGAGCCGCCGCGCGAGCTCCTCCGCCGCGGCCTCCGGCTCGAGCTCCGCGAGCTCGGCCGCCTCCTCCGGGAAGAGGCCGCGCGCCTTCAGCTCGAGCAGCGCGGAGATCAGCACGAGGAACTCGCCGCACGACTCGAGATCGAGCTCGTCGCGGGCGGCGAGGCGCTCGATGAATGCGAGCACGATGCCGGCCACGTCGACCTCCCGCAGGTCGAGCTCGTCCTTCAGGACGAGCGTCAGCAGCAGGTCGAACGGGCCCTCGAACGCGTCGAGGTCGAGCTCGAGCTCCCGGACGATCACGGAGCCACCGTACCCGCGCTACCGGACGCGGCCGCGCGGGACTGCCATCTTCGGCCCCTGCGGCACCTCGCGCCGTTTGGCGCGCTTCGGGGTGTCCGCGGACGGCTTGCGCAGGAACTGCCACCAGATGAAGAACGCGAGGCTCGCGACGAAGCAGACGAGCGAGACCCAGAAGTTCAGGCGCTGGCCCAGGAAGTGGCTCGACGGGTCGATCCGCAGCGTCTCCTCGTACATGCGGAAGGCCGTGTACCAGACGACGTAGAGCGAGAAGAGCGCCGGTCGGCGGAGCTTGAAGCGCCGGTCGATCCAGAGGAGCACGAGCACGCCGAGGATGTCCCAGAGGAACTCGTAGAGGAAGGTCGGGTGGTACGTGTTGGCGGCGCCCTTGCCGTGGATCTCGAGGGCCCACGGGAGCGTCGTGTGCTTGCCGTAGAGCTCCTGGTTCCACCAGTTGCCCCAGCGGCCGATGCCCTGCGCGAGCAGCAGGCCCGGAGCGACGGCGTCCATGAAGAGCCGCACGCTCGACCCGGAGCGGCGCACGATCCAGGCTCCGGCGAGCACCCCGAAGGGGATCGCCCCCCAGATCCCGAGCCCGCCCTGCCAGACGGCGAACGGCCCGTACCAGTGGTCGTGGATCGCGGGATCCTGGTTCCAGCTCGTGATGTCGTGGTAGAGGCGGGCGCCGACGATCCCCGCGATCACGCCCCAGATCGCGACGCGGTAGACGAGGTCCCAGTCGCCGCCCAGGCGCACCCAGCGGATTCCCGTCAGCCAGACGGCGCCGGCGATCGCGAGCAGCAGCACGACGCCGTACATATGGATCGTCAGCGGGCCGACGTGATAGACGCCGGTCGAGGGCGACGGGATCGAGGCAAGGACGGCGCTCACGGCGCCAATTGTGTCCTAAAGCAGGATCTGGAGCGCGAGATGGGCGGGGCAGCCGCGTTCGAGCAGATCGGTCGCCGTGTGGAGGTCGATGTCGAGGCGCGCGGCGAGGTCGGCGGCGCCGGCGGGGTCGTACCCGGCCCGCATGAGCTCTCCCGCACGCCAGCGCTCCACGCGCTCGAGCTCCGTCTCGACGATTTCTTCTACCGCAGTCATCTGAGTCTCACCTTACTCGTGGTTACCTCCCCTACTTCGGGATCGGGCAACCGCCGGTTCACCCCTTTACGGGGTATCTCTGAGCGAGCGGGCGAGGGCGAGGGCGTCGGCCTTTGCGAGAGCGGGGCCCTCCAGGCGGTAGGTGGTGCTGTCGGCCTCCCAGATCAGCGTCGATCCGGCCAGCCGCGCCGGCTCACGCGGGAAGAAGAACACGTGGGGTGCGCCGGAGAGCCAGAGGCCGGACGTGCCCCGGACGTCCACCCATTCGGCGTTCGTCGTGCCCGCGAGCTTCTTCAGGAGGTACCCCTGGCCGCTCGGGAGCTCGCTCAGGAGCACGGGCCTGCCGGCGTGCGCGAAGACGACGGAGACGACCCCGCCGCTCTCGTGCAGGCGCAGGCGGCCGGCCACCTGCGGCAAGAGGAGCGCTGGCACGCTCGCCCGCGCCTCGGGCTCCGAGACGGGCGGGCCGAGCCCGGCGCCGAGCGGCCGCTCCCCGGCGGGCGGGAGCGTCTGGACGAACTCGATCGACTCGCCGCCGAGATGGAGGAAGCGCAGGATCGCGCCGCGGGACTGCGGCACCGCGAGCGCGGCGACGATGGCGACGAGCGCCAAGGCGACGACCGCAACGAGCGGGCGGCGGCTCCGCCGGCGC
>VAXD01000055.1:0-4604 GCA_005884155.1 Actinomycetota bacterium
TGACCGGGTGGGTGCTCGGCCGGCTGCCCGACTCGGAAGAGGATGTTGCCCGGGCGGAGCGCACTGTCGTCGAGATCGTCGCCGGAGGCCTCGCCCCCGAGCACGCGGGCGCCCCAGCCTGATGGCGACGACACCGGCGTCGCACGCGCTCGTTGCGCTGCCGCCGGTCAGGCGGCGCCTGCTCTGGACGCTCGGCTCCGGGGCCTTCGGCCTCGCGTTCTCGATCACGACGATCTCCGTCGCGCTGCCACCGCTGCTGCACAAGTTCACCGATTCCGGGTCGCTGATCGGGCTGGCGATCGGCGCGGAGGGATTCTTCGCGCTGACCCTCTCGCCTGTCGTCGGGCCCTGGAGCGACTCGTTCCACACGCCGCTCGGGCGCCGCCGGCCGTTCATGCTCGTCGGTCTCGGGCCGATGGCGTTCTGCCTGCTGCTGATCCCGTTCATGCCGACGCTCTGGACCACGGTCCTGCTCGTGCTCGCGTTCTACTTCGCGTACTACCTCTACGAGCCGCCCTACCGCGGGCTCTACCCCGACGTGCTGCCGCCCTCGACGTACGGCCGCGCGCAGGGCGTTCAGCACGTGCTGCGCGGCATCGCCCTCGGCGTCGCGCTCGTCGGCGGCAACTTCCTGCTCAAGGTCTGGTCGCCGGCGCCGTTCCTGACGGCGGCGTGTGTGACGACGGTCGCATGCGGGCTGACGATCGTGCTCGTGCGCGAGGACGGCGGGCACGGGCGCGTCTTCGAGGGCGTCCTCGCGTACGCCAAGCGGAGCTGGCAGGTCTTCCGGGAGGACGGTGACGTGCGCAGGTTCCTGTTTGCGAACTCGGCGTGGGAGGGGACGTTCGCGGCAGCGCGCAGCTTCGTGATCCTCTACGTCGTCGACGGCTTGCACGAGTCGAAGACGGTCTCGGGCGAGATCCTGGCGGCGGTGGCGGCGGGGTACGTGGTGGCGGCCGTGTTCGCGGGGCGGCTCGGCGACCGGTTCGGGCTCGCGCGCGTGATCTTCTTCGCCTCGTTCGTCTACGGGACGGGCTTTTTGGTCGCGGGGCTCGCGCAGCACTGGCGCTCCTGGTACCTCGGGCTGATCGCGGTCGTCTCGATCGCCGGCGGGACCGTCATGACGCTCGCCTGGGGCCTGCTCTACAAGATCGTGCCGCCGCAGCACCGAGGAGCCGTCTCTGGCCTGGCGACGACGACTAAGGGCATCGGGCTATTGGTGGGCGCGCCGCTGGCCGGCCTCGCGATCGACGTCGCGCGCCCGCACCTCGACGCGACGGACGGCTACCAGGTGCTCTGGCCGTTCTGCGGGCTGTTGATCCTGGGGGCGATCCCGCTGCTCGTTCACTTGATGGAAGTCGAGCCGAAGGACGTCGAGCTCGAGGTTCCACTGACCTAAGCGCCCACGTCCTAGGGACAGTCCCTGGGACATGGCCGAACCCGCGTGGAAATGAAACGTAAGCGCGCCGGTTCGGCACGTCGAAGACGACCCCGCGCCTGACCCGGGCTAGCTTGGGGATGTGCCCAGGAGGCCCCGCTGCTCGCTCCCCGACAACGGCTGCTATCAGGTCACGGTCCGCGGCGTTAACAGGTCCGCGATCGTCTTCGACGACGTCGATCGGAGGGCGCTGCACGACCTTGTGCTTCGGGCCGAGCGTCGGTTCAGTTGGCGTTACGACGTTTTCTGCGTGATGACGACGCATTTCCACCTGGTTCTTCCGGCGAAGCTCGCCTCGCTCTCTGCCGGAATGCATTGGCTCAACGGGATTTGGGCTCAACGGATGAACCGCCGCTGGGGGCGCACGGGTCACCTCGTCGAAAACCGTTTCTCGGCGTGGGTGATCAGGGACGAAGACCACTGGCATGCGACGTGCCGCTATGTGCTCGAGAACCCCGTGAAAGCCGGCTTGTGCAAGTCCGCGCTCGACTGGCCCTGGTCGGGAGGGCGGTACCTCCGTCGCTATCGACCCTGACCGTTTTGGCCAGGTCCGAGGGACTGTCCCTGAGACCTGTCCGAAAGGGACAGTCTCGGCTTCTCCTTACTGAACCTGAGCGAGTGCCGGCGCCCACGAGGCGATGGGGGAGACGTCGCCGTCGCGGCCGTTCAGGGCGCGGTAGCCGAGCGCGTGCTCGGCCTGCATCAGTTTGTGGATCTGGGTCGTCCCCTCGTAGATGATCGGCGCCCGTGCGTTACGGAAGTAGCGCTCGATCCCGTACTCCGCCGAGTAGCCGTACGCTCCGTGCACCTGGATCGCGAGATGCGCTGCGCGGAACGCCGACTCGGTCGCGTGCCACTTGGCGAGTGACGTCTCGCGCGTGTTTCGCCGCCCCTCGTTTTTGAGCCACGCCGCCTGCATCACGAGCAGCTTCGACGTCTCGTAGCCGAGCACCATCTCCGCGACCATGTCCTGGACGAATTGGTAGCGGCCGATCGCCTCGCCGAACGTCTCCCGCTCGCGCGCGTACTCCACCGACCGCTCGAGGCACGCCCGGATCACGCCGCACGCGCCCGCTGCGACCGTGAAGCGCCCCTGGTCGAGCCCGTACATCGCGATCTCGAAGCCCTGGCCCTCTTCGCCCACGAGGTTCTCGGCCGGCACCTCGACGTTCTCGAAGAAGAGCTCGCCGGTCGAGCCGGCCCAGATGCCCAGCTTGTGCTCGGTCTCCCGCGTCGACACGCCCGGCCACTCGCGTTCGACGATGAACGCCGAGATCCCCTTGTGCTTCGCGTCCGGGTCGGTCTTCGCGAAGACGAGCTGGTGGTCGGCGACGGTCGCGTACGAGATCCAGTTCTTCTGGCCGTTGAGGACGTACGAGTCGCCCTCGCGCCGCGCCGTCGAGCGCATCGAGGCGACGTCCGAGCCGGCGCCCGGCTCCGTCAATCCGAAGCAGGCGAGCTTCTCGCCACGCGCCTGAGGGGCCAGGTAGCGCTGCTTCTGCTCCTCCGACCCGTAGCGCAGCAGCGAGAGCGAGTTCAGCCCCACATGGACGGAGATCAGCGTGCGGAAGGCGGCCTCGCCGCGCTCGATCTCCTCGCAGGCGAGTGCCTCCGCGACGAAGTCGAGACCGGCCCCGCCGTACTCCTCAGGGATCACGATCCCGAGCAGCCCGAGCTCGGCCATCCCCTCGATCACGTCCATGTCGAGCCGATGCGCGATGTCGTTCTCGATCGCGTTCGGCAGGACGCGCTCGTCGACGAACGAGCGCACGGTCTCCTGAATCAGCCGCTGCTCGTCTGTAAGGTCGAACTCCATGGCAGAGAGTCTATGGAAGCGCTTCGCCGCTCTCCCGCTCGAGATCGACCGTTACGAGCTCGAGCGTCTGGAGAAGCCGGTCACGCGCGGCTTCACCCGCGTGACGACGGTGGTGCACCTCCAGGGGGGTGATCAGGAGGGCGTCGGAGAGGACGTGACCTGGTACGCGGAGCATCACGACCGCGAACAGGCGGCCGGCGCAGTCCTGCCGCTCGCGGGCACGTGGACGCTCGAGAGCTTCTCCGTCGAGCTGGGGATGCCGGACACGCACCGCCGCTGGGCCTACGAGAGCGCCGCGCTCGACCTCGCGCTGCGGCAGGCGGGCCAGACGCTCGCCGACGCGGTCGGCCGCGAGCCGCGGCCCGTCGCCTTCGTCATCTCTCCCGGGCTCGGGACGCCGCCGTCGAGCGCCGTCGTGCGCCGCTGGCTGGAGCTCGAGCCGAGCCATCGCTTCAAGCTCGACGTCGCCGCCGAGTGGACCGACGAGCTGATCGCCGCGCTCGCCGAGACCCGGGCCGTAGTGACCGCGGACTACAAGGCCTACTACAGCGCCGAGGACGTCGCTCCGCCGGACGCCGACCTCTACCGGCGCGTGGCCGAGGGCTTTCCCGAGGCGTATCTCGAAGACCCGGCGCTCACCGACGAGACAGACCCGGTGCTGGAACCGCATCGCGAGCGCGTCACGTGGGACGCGCCGATCCACTCGGTGGAAGACGTCGAGGGGCTGGCGTTCCCGCCGCGCACGCTCAACTCGAAGCCGTCACGCTTCGGCCGGCTCGAGGAGCTGTTCGCGTTCTACGCCTACTGCGAGGAGCACGGGATCGGCCTCTACGGCGGCGGGATGTTCGAGCTCGGGCCCGGCCGCGGGCAGATCCAGTACCTCGCGTCGCTCTTTCACCCGGACGGGCCGAACGACGTCGCGCCGCGCGAGTACAACGATCCGGAGCCGCGCCCTGGTCTGCGGAAGAGCCCGCTCGAGCCTGCGCCGGAAAAAGCGGGGTTCCGGTGGCGCTACTCTTTTGACTGATCAGTCAATCAACGATTCAGTCATGGCAACCGCAGCGATCACCGGCACCGGGCCTTCCTTCGCGCTGACCGAGGAGCAGCGCGCCCTGCGCGAGCTGGCGCACGAGTTCGCCGAGAAGGAGATCCGTCCGAAGGCCGCCAAGTACGACGAGCACCAGACCCACCCTGCGGACGTGATCGCGAAGGCGCACGAGGTCGGCTTGATGAACCCGCACGTCCCCGAAGAGCTCGGCGGCGCGGGCCTCGGCGCGATCGAAGGCGCGCTGATCGGGGAGGAGCTCTCTTGGGGCTGCTCCGGGATAGCCACCTCGATCGTCGCGAACA
>VAXD01000055.1:4631-5175 GCA_005884155.1 Actinomycetota bacterium
CGAGTGGTTGCCGCCGCTGCTCGACCAGCCGATCCTCTGCTCGTTCGCGCTCACCGAGCCGAACGCCGGCTCGGATGTCTCCGGCATTCAGGCGACTGCGGTTCGGCACGGCGACGAGTACGTGATCAACGGTTCGAAGATGTTCATCACCAACGCGGGCCAGGCGGCCTGGGTGATCGTCTTCGCCTCGACCGACAAGTCCGCCGGCCATCGCGGCCTCACCGCCTTCATCGTCTCGACTGAGACCGAGGGCGTGATCGTCGAGAAGCACCTCGACAAGATGGGCCAGCGCGCGACGGACACCTCGGCGCTCGCCTTCCAGGACGTGAAGGTGCCCGCGAGAAACCGGCTCGGCGAGGAAGGACAGGGCTTCAAGGTCGCGATGCAGACGCTCGACCACACGCGTCCCGGGACGGCCGCCGGCGCGGTGGGCGTGGCGCGCGCGGCCTTCGACTACTCCGTTGTGTACGCACGCGAGCGGGTGCAATTCGGGCAGCCGATTGCCATGAACCAGGGCGTCAACTTCCTCGTCGCCGACATGGCG
>VAXD01000055.1:5280-15607 GCA_005884155.1 Actinomycetota bacterium
AGGTGACGACCGACGCGGTGCAGGTCTTCGGCGGCTACGGCTACATGAAGGAGTACCCGGTCGAGAAGCTGATGCGCGACGCGAAGCTGTTCCAGATCTACGAGGGCACGTCGCAGATCCAGCGGCTCGTGATCGCCCGCGAGATCTTCCTGCCTCGCGACTAGCGGAACCAGTCGTCTAGCGCTGGGGTGCTGCGCAATCCGGAGAAGTCATCGGCGAGCAGGCCCCGGGCAGCTGTTTCCGCCGCCTCGACTGCCGCCCAGGTGAGGCGCGCGCCGACGCTGACGCGCTTGGCGCCGGCGGCGGTGATTTCGGCGAACGAGAGACCGGGAACGGCGAGCACGTTGACCGGCTGCGAGATTGCGGCGCAGACCGCCGAGATCTCGTCGGTGGTTTGGAGCCAGGGCGCGTAGAGGACGTCGGCGCCCACGGCCTCGAACGCCTGGAGTCGTGCGATCGTGTCGTCGAGGTCCGGGTTGCCGCGGAGGTGGTTCTCCGCGCGGGCCGTCAGGGTGAACGGAAACGGCTGCCGCCGCGCCGCCTCCATGGACGGGGTCGTAGAGGCGCCCGGCTGGATCCCAGTCTTCGATCGAGCCGCCGACCGCGCCCGCCTCGGCGACACGCTCGATCGCCTGCTCCGCAGCCTCCGGCTCTGCGCCGAAGCCGTTCTCCAGGTCGACCGACACGGGCAGATCGGTGGCGCCGGCGAGAGCGGAGACGTGCGCGACCACCTCGTCCAAGGTGACCTCGCCGTCGAGGCGGCCGAGCGTGAACGCGAACCCTCCGCTCGTGGTCGCGAGCGCCTGGAAGCCGAGCGCGGCGAGCATCCGCGCCGACCCTGCATCCCACGGGTTCGGGATCACGAACGGCTCGCCCTCGTGCAGCGCCCGGAACGCCTGCGCCCTCTCCGCTTGCGTCGCCACGCGCAAGACTTTGCGCATCATGGAGCTACTCGTCAACTTCTGGTACGCGCACCCGGTCGGCCACGCAGTCGAGGCGCTGCGCTACTGCCTCGGCTACCACGCGGGCGACGAGGAGCTCGAGATCAGCCTGCTGCTGAACGGCGCGACCGCGACCGAGCTCGGCTCCTGCTGCCCATTCATCCGCGAGACCTACGCCGTCGACTACGTCGATTTCCTCGGGCGGATGGGCGATCCCGACGCAGCCCTCCGGCCGGTGCCGCGCGTCTGGGACTACGTGCTCGACGACCAGCGCTCGCGCCAGCCCGACCAGCTCGAGCTCGCTCCCGGCGTGCGCGCCTACTACCAGGCGGCTCACCGACACTTCCGGGCCCGCGTGTGTCATGGCACGGCGGGGTCGGAGCCTCCGGCATACGTCCCGAATCAGCGGCTCGAGCTCGAGCTGCCCGGGGAGCTGCGCGAGCGGGCGCGCGCCGAGATCGGCAAGGCGCCCGTTCGGATCGCGCTCATGCCGGCCGGCTCGAGCGAGCCCGCGCGGTATCCGTCCGCGGCCTCGTGGGAGCTGATCGTCCGCGCGCTCGCCGCTGACCTTCCCGGGGCGTTGTTCTGCTTCGTCGGGAAGCTCGAGCGCGACGGCCGTACCGCCACCTCCGCCACGCGGGCTGACCTTGACCGGATTGCAGCGGCCGCGCCCAGGGCCGTCTCCGCGCTCGACCTGCCGCTGCTCGAGCAGCTCGCGTACGTCGAGAGGTGCTCGCTCTTCCTCTCGCCGCACACCGGGTTCGGCACGGCCGCGCTCGCGGTCGGCACGCCTTGGCTCGCGCTGTCCGGTGGGCCCTGGCACGAGTGGCTCTTCAACGGCGTGCCGTTCCATTCGGTGATTCCGGACACACGGCGCTATCCCGCGTTCACGCAGTTCGCTCCGCAGCCGGATCCGGTCGAGGACGACGGCCCGCGCACGCCGAGCATGTCGCGGGCGCGGATCGAGGAAGACCTGCCCGAGCTCGTCGACGCGGCGCGCCGGCTCGCCGAAGGTCGCCTGACGTACGAGGAGGCACTGCGCGCCTACTTCCCGCGGCTGCTCGCCGCGTACGGCGGCGACGCGTCGCGGATCTTCTCCTTCGACAGCGTTCACCGCGCGTACATCTGAGAGGCTTTGGTGTGTGGCGCTCGAGATCGACCTGTCTGGCCGGGTCGCGCTCGTCACGGGCGGGTCGCGCGGGCTCGGGCGCGCCGATGCGCTGACGCTGGCGCGTGCGGGCGCGGACGTCGCGATTGCGGACATCCAGCTCGAGTCCGACTCCGGTGAGCAGGCGGAGCGCTACGGCCCGCTCGCGCAGGCGGCGCGGGCGCAGGGCTTCGTCTACGCCGAGCAGACGGCCGATCAGATCCGCGCGCTCGGCCGCCGCTCGCTCGCGCTGCGCTGCGACGTGACGGAGCGGGCCGAGGTGGCGGAGACCGTCCGGCGCGTCGGCGAGGACCTCGGCCCGGTCGGGATTCTCGTCAACAACGCTGCGACCCTCGACCACCTCGGGCAACTCTCGGACCAGTCGCCCGAGCTGTGGGAGCGCGATCTGCGCGTCAACCTGACGGGCGCGTTCAACTGTGCGCAGGCCGTGTGGCCGGGGCTGGTCGAGCACGGCTGGGGTCGGATCGTGAACATGGCGTCTGTCGCGGGCACGCTCGGCGGGTTCGGGCAGGCGAGCTACTCGACGACGAAGGCGGGCGTGCTCGGGCTGACGCGCACGCTCGCGCTCGAGGGCGCGCGGAATGGGATCACCGTCAACGCGATCGTCCCGGGCGTGATCGGGACCGAGGCGTTCGGGTTCGGCAACCCGGAGATGAACGAGCGGATGATCCGCCGGACCGCGCTCCGCCGGGCGGGCGACCCGCAGGAGGTCGCAAACGCGATCGCGTTCCTCTGCTCCGGCCTGGCGAGCTACATCACCGGCATCGAGCTGAACGTAAGCGGTGGGATCGAGCTGTTCACGTTCTGAGCGCCGAAGCCGCCGCGCGAATCACGCAAATTCCCCTGTCCCGCCGGGGCACCCCTAACCCACCACCCACCGTCGATCCTAATTCGAAAATTCACACGAATGTGTGACGGGACCGTGCCGAATGTGTGCCGGATGTTCCACAGGCCGGGACCCGAAGACACAGGCCTGCACCGGGAAGGCCGACGCTAGACTTCCGGCCTTGCGGGTCGAAGCAGGATCGAGCGCGGTCAGGCTCCGCAGGCGCAGGCGTGCCCGGGCGCGGCAGCTGCTTGCCCGCAGGCTGCTCGCGTTGACGGCCGTCGGCGTGATCGCCGCGGCGCTCGTCGGCCTTGCGTTCGCAGGTTCGCCCGACCGGATCGCGGCGGGAGTCAAGGTCGCCGGCGTCGACGTCGGCGGGCTCACGACGGGCGAGGCGATCGCGAAGCTCGAGGCAAAATCGCGCGCCGTGGCCGGCGTCCCAGTCGTGTTCGCGGCCGAAGGGCGCCGTTGGCGCGTGCGGCCGGGCAATTTCGGCGTCCAGGTCGACTGGCGCGCTGCCGTCAAGCGGGCCGAGACCGAGGGCCAGGGCTTCGCGCCGTGGCGAGGCCTGCGGCGGGTGAGCATCCGCCTGCTGGGCTCCGACGTGACCCCCTCCGCCCGCGTCTGGAAGCGCGCGCTCGATATCGACCTCAGGCGGATGAACGCCGCGGTCGGCACGCCGCACCGCGATGCCGCGATCGTGCTGCGCGGCTTCCATTCGCGGATCGTCCCGGAGCGGACAGGCCGCGCGCTCGACCGCGCGACCGCCGGCGCCGCAATCGTCCACGCGCTTGCGAGCCTCGAGCGGGGCCGGGTCGTCCAGCTGCCGGTCGTGGTCGACACGCCGATCGTCTCGAGCGCGGATCTCGCTCCGGCCGTCGAGCAGCTCCACATCGCCCTCTCGCGGCCGATCCGCATGAGCCTCGACCGGTCGTCCTGGTGGCTGCCGCCGGGCAAGCTGGCGTCGCTCCTGGCCTTGCCGCACGGTGGCTCGAGCTCGCTCGCGATTGGCGGCAAGGGCGCGGATGGCTACTTCCGCCGGCTCGCCAGGGGCGCCGGCCGACCTCCGCGCGACGCGACCTTCGCGGTCTCCGCGACCGGAAACATCAGCATCGTCCCGTCACGGCCTGGACGCGTGATCGCCGTCCCGGCCACGGAGCGGAACATTCTCGCGGCCGCGGTGTCGGCCACCCACCGCACGGCGCGCGTGGTGGTCACGACCCAGGCGGCGCGCCGCACCACGGCAGAGGCGGGCGCGATGGGGATCACGACCAGGATCGGCCGCTACGAGACCATCTATGGCGGCGACCCAAACCGCATCCATAACGTCCAGCTCGTCGCGCAGCTGATCGACGGGAAGCTCGTCGCTCCGGGAGCGACCTTCTCGTTCAATCGGGCAACCGGCGCGCGCACGGCGGACAAGGGCTTCCTGGAGGCGCCGGTAATCATCAACGGCGAGCTGACGACCGGCCTCGGCGGCGGGGTCTGCCAGGTCTCCACGACCGTGTTCAACGCGGCCTACGAAGCCGGCCTGAAGATCACCGCGCGGACGAACCACGCGCTCTACATCAGCCACTACCCGCAAGGGCGCGACGCGACGGTCAACTATCCCGACGTCGACCTGCGCTTCGTCAACGACACGCCCCACTGGCTCCTGCTGCGCACGTTCGTCGGCTCGTCTTCGCTGGTGGTCGACCTCTTCGGCGCGCCGATCCATCGGCGGGTCGTCAGCGAGACCCGCCCGCTCGTCGAGACGGGCAAGCCGCCGGTGAAGCGAACCCCGGACCCGGCGCTCTTCAGAGGCGTGAGGCAGATCGACGACTACGGCGAGCCGCCGCGCTCGACGAGCGTCCGCAGGCTCGTCTATACCGCCGGCGGGCAGTTGCTCTACGACAACACGTGGTACTCGTCCTACAGAGGCGAACCGGAGCTCATCCGCTTCGGGACGAGGGCGAAGAAGCCTCCGCCGAAGAAGGGCCCGAGCGGGCCGACCGGGCCCACCGGGCCCGCGGGCGTCACGCCTCAGAGCTAGCGATCGCCTCCGCGAGCCAGGCCGGCACGCGCGTCGGGCGGTGCGAGCGTGCGTCGACGCAGGCGTGGCGCGTCCACCCGTCGGCGACCGCTTCGCCGTCCCGCTCGACCGCGTAGTCGAAGCGGAAGCGCGCGCCCCGCATGTCCGCGCAGGCGCAACGGATCGTGAGGCGGTCGTCGAAGCGCGCCGGCTGCAGGTAGCGCACGTGCGCCTCAACGGTCAGTGCCTCGATCCCTTCCGCGCGCAGCTCCGGGTAACCGCCGCGGAAGCGGGCCAGGTAGTCGATCCGAGTCATCTCGAACCAGACGAGGTAGGCGGCGTGGTGCGCGATTCCCTGCGCGTCGGTCTCCGCGAAGCGGACGCGCACCTCGGTCTCGAAGCGGAACTCCACGCGTGAACTCTAAGAGGGTTTGGTTCAAGCCTTCCTATGATCTGGCGATGTCCGCGTTGGAGCTCGCCGAGCTGATCCGGCGGCGGCAGCCCTGCGTCGTCCTGACCGGCGCGGGTGTCAGTACCGAGAGCGGCATCCCGGACTTCCGCTCGCGTACGGGTCTCTGGGCGCGTTTCGACCCGCTCGAGTACGCGTCGCTGGAGGCGTTTCGCCGCGACCCGCGCAAGGTCTGGAGCTTCTACAAGCCGCGTATCGCCGTCCTGACCGAGGCGGAGCCGAACCCCGCGCACCGCGCGCTTGCCGAGCTCGAGCGGCTCGGGCTCGTCGAGGCGATCGTGACGCAGAACATCGACCTGCTGCACGAGCGAGCCGGAAGCCGCAACGTCGTCGAGGTGCACGGCTCCATCCGGACGGCGACCTGCCCGGCCTGCGGCGAGCGGCAGCCGCTGGAGCGGGTAACCGAACTGCTCGAAGGCGCCGACGCGCCCGCCTGCCCCGCCTGCGGCGAGATCCTCAAGCCGGATGTCGTCTTCTTCGGCGAGCTCCTACCGGCGGATGCGATCGACCGTGCCACCGAGCTCGCGCGCACCGCGCGGCTGTTGCTCGTGGTCGGCTCGGCGCTCGAGGTCTACCCGGTCGCCGGGCTCCCGCTCGAGACGATCGCGGCGGGTGGGGAGCTCGCGGTCGTCAACCGTGGCCCGACCGCGCTCGACGACCGGGCTGCGCTCCGCATCGACGGGGCGGCCGGAGAGGTGCTGCCTCAGGTTGCTGCGGCGCTAGCTGGCTACTAAGCCGCGGCGCGCTTGAGCGGGCGCTCTTCGAGCACGTGCCGGCACTCGGTGCAGACCGTGCGCTCGACCTCGTACGGAATGCCGAACCGCTGTAGCAGCACGTGCGTACGAACTGCCGTATGCGTGTGAGAGCGCCTGCGGAGGGGGGTAAAGAGTTGAGACATCGTCCTCGGACTCAGCGTAGCGGTGGGATCGGAAACTACGACGCTCAAAAGGGTGACGAAGTTGTGACAAATCGGTGTCGCCACCAGATCCGTGCCGGCGCTACGCTCGCGTCCGTGGCTCATCCGCGCTTCGTGCTGCTCGTCTCCCTGCCGCTCGTGTGCTTTCTCGCGGCCTGCGGCTCGACCACGGGCCGGGGCTCGACCGCTCCGCCGCCTGCCGCCGCGGCACCACCGCATTGCCGGCCCGGCCTCTCGCAGCTCGGCTCGAAGCGCTTTGCAGTGGCCGCGGACGTCCCCCAGCATGCACGTGTCTATCGCCGGCCGAGGCGCAAGCCGTTCGCGAGCTTCGACCGCTTGAACCAGAACGGCTTTCCGACCGTCTTCCGCGTGCTTGCCGTTCTCCGCAAGCGCGACTGCAAAGCGTCCTGGTACCGCGTCCAGGTGCCGCTGCGCCCGAACGGCGCGACCGGCTTCGTCCCGGCGCGCGATGTCGAGCTCGGCACCGTCCGGACGCGCCTCGTCGTCAACATCTCGAAGAAGCAGCTGACGCTCTACCGCGCCGGGAAGCGCGTGCTGACGACCACCGTCGCCGTCGGCTCCTCCGCAACGCCGACGCCCACGGGCAGCTACTACGTCAACCAGCGCCTGATTCCCACCGACACGAGCGGCCCCTTCGGCCCCGGAGCGATCGGGATCTCCGCGTTCTCGAACGTGCTCACCGGCTGGACGCAGGGCGGCCCGATCGCGATCCACGGGACGAACGAGCCGTGGTCGATCGGGCACGCAGTCTCGAACGGCTGCATCCGCGTCCACAACGACGTCCTCCGCCGTCTCTTCAAGGCGACCCCGGCCGGGACGCCTGTCGTGATCCTCCAGTGACGCGCGCCCGCGCCGTGTTGCTCGTGGCGGCCGTGGCCGCGGCGCTCGCGGCCGCGCTCAGCGCGTTCGCGCGCCCTGGCTCGGACCCGCCGCCCGACCCACAGGAGGCGGTCCTCGACGGGTGCGGCCGCGACTACATCGCCCAGACGGAGCGCCAGATCCCGACGTGGGTCTACGTCGACGACCGCTACGCCGTCGCGACCGGCCCACCGCCGGGCGCGCAGTTGCTGAGCGGGGTTGTCAGCTCCCGCTACTACCCGGACCTCGCCTCCCACCCGACCGAGGAAGATCTACCGCCGATCCACCGCTCGTACGACGTCAACTTCGACGTCCTGCCGGACGCGCCGTATCGCGACCTGCTCGGCGGCGACCCGGCGGCGCACACCGGCAACTACGCCGGCCGGAGCCCCTCGACCGCTCGCCTTCACATCGAGCGCGAGCAGGCGGCGCTGCCGCGCTTCGCGTGGCCGGATCCGGGCGACCGAGTCACGCTGCTCGGCTCCTGGGTTTGGGACTGCGGACACTGGACGAACGGCGGCGAGCGAACCGAGATCCACTCGTACAGTGCGCTGTGGGTCGTCCGTCGTCCCGGCGGTGCTTCGGTCCGCAGCTCCAGCGGAGAGGCCGAGGGCGACCTCGCCGTTTCGAACGACAAGACCTATGCCGGCGTCGAGGCGGACTGCGCCCATCGCGCCAAGGGGGTCGTCCTGGTCTTCGAGAGCTGCCTACTTACCGAGAGCGAGCGGCAGGACGTTGGTGGGGACCATCATTTCTCGCTCCCGCTACCGCCGCGCCCGTCGAAAGCTTCGCGGCTGCGCGTGCGAGTCCTCGATGCCGGGAGCTTCGGGGCCCGCGCGCAGGTCACCACGAGATTCAACCGCGTTCTGCAGGTGTCGGTACATGTGCCGTCGGGGACTGCGCCGCTGCTCGTCGCGAAGCGGATTGTCGCCGGGTGGACAAACGCGCCGAGACCCGAGCACCTGCGCGTCCGCTTCACGCGCCTGCTCGTCCGCCGCGCGATGGACCCCGGCTGCTCGAACGGCGGGTCGACCTGCGGCTCGAAGGAGACGACGCACGGCGAGCAGATCACCACGCCGCCCGGCGAGTGGAACGTCTACGTCGACG
Organism: Actinomycetota bacterium; assembly: GCA_005884155.1. Classification (GTDB taxonomy): domain Bacteria; phylum Actinomycetota; class Thermoleophilia; order Gaiellales; family Gaiellaceae; genus AC-32. The sequence continues at coordinate 13,598 of VAXD01000055.1, forward strand.
CGGCCGGCGTCTGGGCGATGTGGGGCAACGGCGTCCTGCGCGCCCGCGACGGCCAGGTCTTCCACCACGGGCCCGTGCTCGACGTCTACGTCCCGCTCGGCCACCCATGGCGGCTGTTCGTCTTCACGCGCGAGTGCGACTGGGGCTCGCTCGGCAACGCGGACGGGGCAGCGCACGCCATGTCGCCCTGCCCGCGCTCGACCGAGGTCGGCACCTTCGACGGCGACGACCGGCCCGGCTACATCGTCAAGCACTTCCGCTCGCCGGAGGCGTCCCTCGGTTTCCACCGCGGCCGCCCGTCGCGACGGACGATCGCGACCTGCCCGACGGTCAACAAGCTCGGCTGCTACGAGCTGGACTACATCGTCACGCGCGTGGGTAGGTAGGGTCCCGCCATGGCCCAACAGAAACAAGACATCTTCACCAAGCTCGCCGATCGCGGCGAGGACGTGGTCGGCAGGCTCGGCGACTTTCCCGCCGCGCAGCGGCTGCTCCAGTCCGCGGGCGGCCTGAAGGAGCGGGTCGACGAGCTGCAGCGGCGGATCCGCGGGCTCGACGCGCTCGAGCGTCGCGTCACGGCGCTGGAGAAGAAAGTCGACCAGCTCTCGGGCACGTCGAAGCGGGCCGCGCCGAAGCGAGGCGCCGCGAAGAAGCCGGCCGCCAAGCGGACGACGAAGACCTCGTCTTCTTAGCGAGGCACCCGCAGGCGCAGCGCCCGCGGGACGAGCTCGAAGCGGACCGGCGTCGTTCCAGGCTGCTCGCCGTCGAGCTCGACCGGCAGCGGCTCGTCCGCGTCCACCTCGACGACCGAGCCGCGCAGCACCTCGGCCTTCGGATGTGGCAGGTGGCGGCCGCGGTAAGTCTTCGGCAGCGTGAGCAGGAGGTCGCGCTTCGTCAGGTCGCCGATCGTGAGGACGTCGAAGAGGCCGTCGTCCGGCTCGGCCTCGGGGAGCATCATCATCCCGCCGCCGAGGTAGCGGCCGTTCGCCACGACGACGTCATGCATGCGGCCGGTCCGGTTCTCGCCGTCGACTCGCACGCGAATCACGCCGTTCTGCCAGCGCGCGAAGACCGCAAGCGTCGACCAGAGGTACGACGCCTTCCCGCCCAGCGCCTTCGAGGTCTCGTTGGCCCGCTTCGCGATGGCGCCGCTGATTCCGGCGCTCGCGATGTTCGCGAAGTACGCCTCCGCATCGCCGCCGGCCCAGGCGCGGTAGCGAGCGCGGCCGAGGTCGATCTCGCGCACGCGTCCTTCGCGGGCGACGGCAACCGCGTCCTCGAGCTTGCGCGGGATGCCGTAGGTGCGGACGAAGTCCCAGCCGGTGCCGCGCGGGATCACGGCCAGCTCGACTCCCTCGCGGCTCGCGAGCCCCTGGACGACCTCGTTGACCGTCCCGTCGCCGCCCACCGCCACGACCAGCCGCGCGCCGCCCTCCGCCGCCTGGCGCGCGAGCTCGCCGAGCTGGCCGGGCCGTTCGGAGGTCAGCGCGTCACCGCGCAGGCCGAGCTCCGCCGCCCGGTGCGCGAACTCGGGCCAGCGCCGTCCCGTCGCGCCGTTCTCCGACGCCGGGTTGACGAGGAAGACGGTCTCGCTAATGAGACTGCGTCACGGTCGCCAGCGCGACGCGGGTCATCCGGTCGACGGCGGCGCGGAGCTCGTCGTCGGAGATCCGCGTGAACTCCTCGCCGATCACGATGTCGCTCACGGTCAGCAGGCAGCCGGCCTTGACGCCGCGCAGCGCGCCGATCGTGAACAGCACCGCCGCCTCCATCTCGACGCCGAGCACGCCGCGCTCCGACCAGCGCTTGTGCCGCCCCGGATCGGGGTCGTAGAACGTGTCGCTCGAGGCGATCGCGCCGACTCGCAGTGACTGGCCGAGCTCCTTGGCCGCGTGGACCGCGCCGTGGACGAGCTCCCAGTCGGCGGTCGGCACGTGCGGCTCGCCGCCGACGTAGTGCCGCGCCGTCCCGTCTGCGGGCACCGCGGAGATGGCCACGATCAGGTCGCCG
>VAXD01000209.1 GCA_005884155.1 Actinomycetota bacterium
GAGCCAGACCAGGTGCGAGTGAATCCGGTTCAGCTCGGCGAGGCACATCCGCATCCAGGTCGCCTTCTGCGGTACCTCGAGCCCGAGCAACTTCTCGATCGCGAGCACAAAGACGAGCTCGTTGTTCTGGAAGGAGAGGTAGTCGATCCGCTCCGGGTACGTGATCGCCTTCCACCACGTCTTGGCCTCCATGTTCTTCTCGAAGCCGGTGTGCAGGTAGCCGATCACCGCGCGCAGACCGACGACGTCCTCGCCGTGGAGGTCGACGACCAGCCGTAGGACGCCGTGCGTGGACGGGTGGTTCGGGCCGAAGTTGACCTGCAGGAGGTCTTCCGAGCCGCGCAGCTCTTCGGGGACTCGCAGCAGGGTGGGGATCGGCGAGGGGATGCGCGTGCCCTCGTAGATCCGCGGTCTCTCGGGCGCGACCGTCATCACTCTTCTCCGGAGAACCGGACCGGCTCGCCGCCGATCGGGTAGTCCTTGCGCAGCGGGTGGCCCTCCCAGTCGTCCTCCATCAGGATCCGCTGGAGGTTCGGGTGGCCCTCGATCCGGATGCCCATTAGGTCCCACGCCTCGCGCTCGTGCCAGTCGGCGGTCGGCCAGATCTCCACGACGCTCGGTACTACCGGCTCGTCATCGTCGAGCCAGGCCTGGACGCGGACGCGGCCACCGCCGGGAACCCGCAGCAGGTGGTAGTTCATCGCGAAGCGCTTGGGCTTCGGCTCGGGCAGTTTCGCCAGGCCCTGCGAGCCGGGCCGGTTGAGATCGCGGCCCGTCGCGTTGCCGATGTAGCCGGCGACCCCGAGCTCGCCCCAGCCGAGGTAGTCGGTGGCGGCGACGTCCGCGAGGAAATTGAAGCCCTCGGCGTCGCGCAGGTGCATGCAGGCTTCGACGAGCCGCGCCGGATCGACCACGAGCGTCGTCTCGCCGTATGCCTCGCTTGTGGAGACGAGGCCGGGGACGCCCTCGTAGGTCAGCTGGCCACTCCGCGGATCTCGTAGGCCGGCGGCACGCCCGCCTTGATCTTCTCCTGCAGCCGGATGATCCCCTCGACGAGCGCCTCCGGCCGGGGCGGGCAACCGGGCACGTGGATGTCGACCGCGACGATCTTGTCGACGCCCTGCAGGACGGCGTAGTTGTTGAACATCCCGCCCGAGCTCGCGCAGGCGCCCATCGCGATCACCCATTTCGGCTCGAGCATCTGGTCGTAGATCTGACGCAGCGGCGCGGCCATCTTGTGCGCGACGCGGCCGGAGACGATCAGCAGGTCGGCCTGGCGCGGCGAGGAGCGGAAGACCTCGGCCCCGAAACGTGCCACGTCGTAGCGCGCGGAGACGATCGACATCATCTCGATCGCGCAGCAGGCGAGCCCGAAGGTGTCCGGCCAGATCGAGCTGCCCTGCGCCCACGCCACGGCCTTTTCGACAGTGGTCAGCCCGAGCCGTGACTCGAGGTCGCGGAGCTCCTGCTCGAAGACGCCGGGGCCCTTGCCCTGCCAGAGCACGCGCTCCGAGTTGAGCCCGTGGTCTTTCAGTGCCATTCCAAAGCCCCCTTGCGCCAGATGTAGACGTACGCGACCGCGAGGATTACGAGAAAGAAGAGAAACTCGACGAAGCCGAACCAGGCGAGCTCGTGGAGGATGACCGCAAGCGGGTAGAGGAAGACGATCTCGATGTCGAAGACGATGAACAGCATCGCCGTCAGGTAGAAGCTGATCGTGAAGCGGCTCTGGTGCGGCGGGCCCTGGGACACGCCGGACTCGAACGGGATCGTGCGGGCGCGCGTGCGCCGGCTCGGGCGGGTCGCGAAGACGAACGACATCGCGATCATCGAAGCCGGGATCGCGAGTGCGAACAGCGCGTAGATGAGGAAGGAC
>VAXD01000210.1 GCA_005884155.1 Actinomycetota bacterium
TCCGTTCAGCGCGCCCTACCTGGCCGGCACCGAGATCGACTGGGTCGAAGGCCTGCAGGCAGGCTTCGCGATCAACAACCCGAACGTCTCCGCCTCGTGTGGCTGCGGCCACTCGTTCCAGGTGGAGGAAGGCGCCTCGCCCGAGGGCGCGGCAGACGGTTGCGGCTCCTGCCACTGAGTTAGACTCGCGCCGCGTGCAGGCGCTACAAGCCATCTACCGCTACTGGACCGCGCTCGTCTTCCTCGCGCTGGTCGTACAGATCGGCGCCGCCGGCTATGAGTCCTTCTACGCCGCGGACAAGTCGGATCCTGGGCCGCTGACGGAGCACCAGTTCAGCCACGGCTTCAACTTCCATG
>VAXD01000213.1 GCA_005884155.1 Actinomycetota bacterium
TCGGCCAAGCAAGCACGGCAAAACCTGCGGATCGCGCCGACCTACCTGCCGGGTCACCCCGACAAGCTGCTCGCGAACTACAGGACGTCGGGCGGCTTCGAGACCGTGCTCGTGAGTCGTGAGCGCACGTACTCGTCGAGCTTCCTCTCGCTTCGCCAGGTGCCCGGCGATCTGCGCGCGCTCGTCAAGAAGGGGCAGCTCGGCTACCAGCGCGAGACCGTCGCGGGGACGCACTTTCTCGTCGTCGGCGGGCCGTCGAAGGGCGCGCAGCTCTACTTCTTCTTCTCCGAGGAAGGGCTCCGACACGAGCTCGCGCTGCTGCGGAACATCCTGCTCATCGGCGGCGGCCTGCTCGTCCTGCTCGCGGCGCTCGCCGGTGCGGTGCTGGCGCGGGAGGCGCTTCGTCCGGTGGCGCAGGCGAGTAACGCCGCCCATTCGCTCGCGGAGGGCCTGCTGGAGACACGGCTGCCGGTCGAGGGCCAGGACGAGTTCGGCGCCTGGGCCCAGGCGTTCAACGAGATGGCCGCGGCGCTCGAGACCAAGATCGAGGCGCTGTCGGCGGCACAGGCGCGCGAGCGGCGCTTCACGGCGGACGTCGCGCACGAGCTGCGCACGCCGCTCACGGGTCTCGTCGGGGAGGCCTCGCTGCTGGCGGAGCACCTCGAGCAGCTGCCGCCGGAATCGCGCCGCCCGGCCGAGCTGCTCATCTCCGACGTCGGCCGGCTGCGCGCGCTCGTCGAGGAGCTGATGGAGATCTCGCGCCTCGACGCGGGAGTCGAGAGCGTCCGTGAGGAACGGGTCGACCTCGGGACGCTCATCAGGGCGCTGCTCCGCGCACGCGGCTGGGAGGAGCGCGTCCGCCTCGACGGCGGCGAGGCGGCGGTGATGAGCGACCCCCGCAGGCTCGAGCGGATCCTGGCGAATCTCATTGGCAACGCGCTCGAGCACGGAGGCGGCGGGGTCACAGTCCACCTTGGCCAGGACTTCGTCGAAGTGGCCGACCACGGCCCCGGGATCGCACCGGAGCATCTGCCTCACCTCTTCGAGCGCTTCTACAAGGCTGATCCCTCCCGCAGCGGCCGCGGCTCGGGGCTCGGTCTCGCGATCGCGCAGGAGAACGCGCGCCTGCTCGGTGGCGAGATCGGGGTCGAGAGCGACCCCCGCCGTGGCAGCCGCTTCACCCTCCGGCTGTAGCCGTTGCAGAACCGTTACGACGCCGTGACGCGGATGTTGCGGACGCGGCGCAGGATGGACGGCATGAACGCGATCAACCATCGAACTCGGGAGCTCGCCATTCGGGAGAGCGACGGCCTCAACGTCGTCCTCCTCTGGCGCCCCGGCGAGGACGCGGTGACGGTCACCGTCACCGACGAGCGCACGGGCGAACACTTCCGGCTCTCTGTAGAGGGCGACCGAGCCCTGGACGCGTTCTACCACCCCTTCGCCTACGCAGCCTGAGGAGGCCACCATGTCGCCAGCAGCCGAAAAACTCGTCAAGAGGCTCGTCGTCCTCGCCACCGTCGCCGGCCTTGGGAGTGCGCTTGCGTTCCTGCTCGTCGCCTGCGGCGGCACGAAGGCGGCGCAGCCCCCACGCACCGGCTGGCAGAAGCTCCCCGCGTCGCCGATCGCGGCGCGTGGGCTGAACGGCGTCGTGAGCGCCTGGACCGGCAAGGAGCTCGTGGTTCTGGCCGTTCGCCCGGGGCCGGACGGCACGTTCATCGGCTCGACTAACGTCGCGGCGGCGTACAACCCTGGTGCGGGCACCTGGCGGCGGCTGGCCCCCGGCCCGAAGATGCAGAACTACTGCCGCCGCGGCGTCGCCTCGACGGACGGCAAGGTCGTGCTCTGGGGCTGCAGCGAGGCCTCCCTCGACCCCCAGGCGAACGCGTGGCGGATGCTGCCCAAGGCACCGACCGGCGAGGGCTTGCTCGCCTGGACGGGCAAGGAGCTGATCGGCTGGGGCGGAGGCTGCTGTGGCGACGCGTGGGACGGCGGCTCTGCCTACGACCCCGCCGCGAA
>VAXD01000214.1 GCA_005884155.1 Actinomycetota bacterium
GGGCACGAGCTGCTCGTCGTCGGCAACGAGAGCGCCACGAAGCACGTCGCGCTGGCCTACGACCCGTCGGCGAACCGTTGGCGCCGGCTCGCGCGCCCGCCCGAGGGACTGGTTCCGCTCCAGGCGTTCTGGACCGGCAGCCGGCTGATCGTCATCGGCAGCGACGAGGTCATGCGCGCCTTCGCCTACGACCCGACGGCCGACCGCTGGACTGCCTTGCCGCGGATCCCCGTCCAGGGCCCGTCGCAGTCCGCGGCCTGGACCGGCCGCCAGCTGATCGTCTGGGGCAGCGCCGGCGGGGCCGTCCTCACGCCGGCGGGATGACCAGACTGTTACGGAACCG
>VAXD01000215.1:0-120 GCA_005884155.1 Actinomycetota bacterium
CCGACCCCTGACCAGGCGCGCGCGAACCTGAGGTTCGGGCTCGCGCTCTTCGGGATCTTCCTCGCCCTGCTCGCCCTGACGGTCGTCGTCGCCTTCGTCTACCTGGCCCTCGACTAAGCA
>VAXD01000215.1:137-4273 GCA_005884155.1 Actinomycetota bacterium
CGCTTCAGGAGTTCGCTGCGCCTAACGTGCCGGCCGATGTACGTGAAAGCGAACGTTTTTTTCGTTGTGTGCCTCCCGCCGGGCAAAGCCCGGCTCCGGCCGCGTGATCATCGTGTCTCTTTGAACGGGAACCCGTAAGTCCGGTGACCGGGCCATGACTTCGGCTGACGGGATCTTCCTCGCTCGACCTCCGGGAGCGGACGAGGTCGCCGAAGGGCGGCGGCTCGCGGTCAAGGATCTGTTCGACACGGCCGGGCTCGTCACGACCTACGGCTCCATCCTGTTCGCCGACCAAGTGCCTTCGGTGAGCGCTGAGGCCGTGCGCCGCGCCGAGGCGGCGGGCTGGGTCGACGTCGGCAAAACCAACCTGCACGAGTTCGCCTACGGGGTCACGTCGATCAACCCGCACTTCGGCACCGTCCCGAATCCGCTCGCGCGCGACCGGATCGCGGGCGGCTCCAGCGGCGGCTCTGCGGCGGCGCTCGCGGCGGGGCTCGCCGACACGGCCCTCGGAACCGACTCGGGCGGCTCGATCAGGATCCCGGCCGCCTGCTGCGGCGTCGTCGGCTTCAAGCCGTCCTACGGCTTCGTCTCGCTGGACGGCTGCTTCCCGCTCGCGCCGAGCTTCGACCACGCGGGCCCGCTCGCCCACACGGTCGCCGGCTGCACCGAGCTGCTCGCTGTCCTCGCGGACGATTTCGAGCCGGCTTCCGTCGCGCTCGAGGAGCTCCAGGTCGGGGTCGCCTGGCTCGAGCACGCCGACCCGCTCGTCCGGGCCCGGGCGGAGGAGGCAGTAGCCCTGTTCCCGCACAGCCGACCGGTCGACTTCCCCGAGCCAGGCGACCGCCCCGCGAGCGTCTTCATGCGCGAGGTGGCAGACGTCCACCGCGAGCTCTACGCCGAGCACCCCGACGACTACGGCGAGGACACGGCAGGAAAGATCGAGCGCTGCCTCGCAGTGACCGACGCGGACTACGAGCGCGACCTGAGGCGACGTGAGGAGTACCGCGAACGCGCAGCGGCGGCACTCGAAGGTCTCGACCTGCTCGTCACGCCGACGCTCGCCTTCGTCGCCCCCAGGGTCGACCTCGGCCGCACCCAGATCGACGCGATGACCCGCTTCACGTACCCGTTCAACGCCCTCGGCTGGCCCGCGCTCGCGCTTCCCTGCGGCCCCGCCGAGGACGACTTGCCCGCGTCGATCCAGCTGACCGCGCCGCACGGCCGGGATGCGCTGGTCCTGGCCGCCGGAGCGGCTCTCGAAGCGGCTTTGTCCCTGGCCTGAGTCCCTCGATCGAGGGACGCCAGCGCGTTCTTCGTGTGCCGACAACCTTCTCGTGGCTCGCGCCCGTTCTGCTGCAGTTCTCCTGGCCATGCTCGCGTTGTGCGGCGCGGCCGGCGCTCGCGCTGCGGGCAAGGGGCCGACTGGACTCCATGCATTCATGCTCCGGACGAACGAGCCCGTCGTGCACACGTTCTCGCGCACACCGTCGTTCGGCTGGAACCCGGTCAAAGGCGCGCGGCGCTACCAGTTCGAGCTCTCGACTGGCCCGAGCTTCTCCGACAACTCGATCGTCTGGTCGGCGCACAACCTCCGGATGCCGACCGTCGCCGTGCCGATCTCGCTGCCCTGGATCACGGGCAACCCGTACTCGCTGTACGCCCACGTCCGCGCGGTCACGAACCGCGGCCCCGGCGCCTGGAGCGCCGCGTTCGGCTTCAACATGCGCTGGGCCGCCGTCCCCGCACCGGTGACTCCGAACTACCCGGGCCTCCTGCGCTGGACCGAGGTGCCGGGCGCGAGCGCCTACGAGGTCTGGATCCGGAACCCGGTCGACCAGAGCGAGTCGAAGATCTTCACGACGCACCTGAACATGGCGGACGAGCGCGAGTACTACACCTTCCACCAGGACGCGGCCTGGACGTCCACGGTCCAGTGGCGCGTACGCGCCGAACGCCTGCTCTACGGCTCGACACAGAACGGTCTGCCGACCGTGTCGCACGGCCCGTGGAGCCCGGTCTACGTCAACTCGAACCCGGCGCCGTCGGGCGGGCTGCTGTCGCTGCAGGCGTCCGTCACCTCGGGCGCGGTCTCGAACGCCGCCAACGCGCGCATCCACGAGACGATGCCGGCCTTCATCTACCACGGGAACACAGGGATCGACGGCTTCCGTCACGAGCTCTGGCGCGTCGAGATCTTCACCGACCAGGACTGCCTCAATCCCGTCTTCCGCGGCGCCGTCACCGGCAGCCCGGCTTACGTGCCGCGCATGTCCGGCCCGCTCGCGATTCCGGCCGACGCGACCAACGAGGAGAAGGCCTGGACCTCTTTCCTGGACGGCGGCACCGAGCCCGACGGAGTGACGGCGGACGGCCAGACCTTCAAGACCAACGAGCTGGACGTGCCGCAGGACGGCGCGGCGGCCCGGGTCGACCTCTGGGACAACAGCTGGCCCGGCGGCCGCTACTACTGGACGGTAATCCCCGTCGACGCGGTGCCCGCCGACGCGCTCCTCACCTCGCTCGCCCTGCCGGCGATGATCGGCGACACTACGATCACCGTCGCCGACGCCACGGGGATCGGAGCAGGCGACCCGCTGCTGATCGGCCCCTGGCCGGGTGAGCACGCCGTCGTCACCGGCGTGACCGGGAACACGCTCACGCTCAAGACCGGGCTCCAGGGCGTCCACCTCGCCGGTGAGGAGGTCCTCCGCCCGAGCGGGACGATCACCTACCGCGACTCGGAGCTGGCGCAGGACGCCTGCGCCGCTGGAAAGGTGCTCGCCTTCGGCAAGTCGACGCAGCCCATCGTGACGGGCCAGCGCACGCCGTTCGCCTCAGGTCTCTCGCCGAACGGCAGGCTGGTGGCCGCGACGAAGGCAAGCCCCAAGTTCTACGGAGCGCCGCTCGTCGCCTGGCTGCCGACATCATCAGCCCACGCGTACGAGATCCAGTGGAGCCGGACGAAGTACCCGTGGCGCGCGGCCGGCATGCTCGCCACGTACTCGTCTTCGCTGATGCTGCCGCTGACGCCCGGCACGTGGTACTACCGCGTCCGCGGGCTCGACTTCCTGATGACCGGCTCGCGGCCGGAGCTCTCCTGGTCGGCCCCGGTTCGGCTAATCGTGACGAAGCCGCGCTTCCGGATCGTTCACTAGCGCCGGTCTGATCACCGGCTGGCCGACGATCGCATCCGAGCGAATTCCCGGTGCCTGCCACGCGATGCCCTCGCCGAGGTTGCCTTCCAGGTGAGGCGTCCAGCCCAACATCAGCAGCGGCTGATGCTGGGCGTCCACGACAGTGACGAGGTACGGGCGCTGGTCGTGGCCCAAGGGGCCGAGCAGAGTTGTCATCCCGGTCGGTGCTTCGGCGTACTTCACCGGCTCGTCCGGCTGGACAACGATCTCTGCGGTGCCACCGAGAAGCGGTAGGTAGTTCGTCCGGAGAAGATCGACGCCGGCCGACGCGGCGGCTGTCTCGAGCGCTGCATCGAGGTTGTTCTCGCTCAGGGACACCGGCTCGGCTGTGCCCTGTTCGACGCCTCGGTACCACTGCTGGCGCGTCGCCTCGGCGGCCGCCGGCCAATGCATGTCGGTCGCCGGTCGCTGCGCCCGGCGGGGCGCCGTGCCGCAACCAGTCACGGTCAGTAACGCGAGCGCGAGCAGCGCCCAGCGCATCAGGCTCGTTCGAGCAGGCGCCGATCCGCGCGGCGGCGGAACGTGCGCCCGCCGAGGATGGCCAGGCCGCCGAGGAGGAGCAGCGGTCCCGCTACGAGCAACGCGTACACGAGGATCTCGAGCTCGCGCACCAGCACGTTGCCGGCGTTGGTCAACGTCCGGTGGAAGCGCCCGGGCGGCGCTGCGGCCTGCTTGTGCTTCGGCGCGACGGCGAGGGTCAGCGCGACCGACGCGAGCTGCGCCCGCTGGACCGCCGCCGAGCGCCGGCTCGTGAGGAAGGTCAGAAGCGACTTGTCGCGGGCGAGCCGAGCAGGATCGGTGCCCAGCCGCTCGAGCCTCGCGACCTCCGCCCGCAACTTGCGGATGTGGGCGCTCAAGGAGTCGACGCGCCGCTGAAGGTCCTTCAGGACGATCCGCTGCGAGACCAGTGCCCCGTAGCCCGAGAAGCGCGCGATCGCC
>VAXD01000056.1:0-15207 GCA_005884155.1 Actinomycetota bacterium
AGCGGCGGCGACAGCTCCTGCTCGCCGCGGTCGCGCTCGTGCTGCTCCTGCTCGCAGCCCGCTTCCTCCTGCCCGCGGGCACGGCGACGCCGGCGGCGCCTCTCCCTCCGCCGCCTGGCCTCGGCGCGGGTACGGCCGGCCCCTCCGCGCGGGTGGTGGTCGACGTGGTCGGAGCGGTCCGGCGGCCGGGTCTCTACCGGCTCTCGGACGGTTCGCGGATCGCCGACGCCATCGCCCGGGCGGGTGGGGCGACGCGGAAGGCTGCGCTCGCGCAGGTCAACCTCGCCGCGCCGCTCGCTGACGGCGAGCAGGTCGTCGTCCCGCTGCGCGGCGCGACCGTCGCAGCGCCGGCCGCAACGGGATCGGGCACCGGCACCGGTGCGCCCTCGGCGCCGATCCAACTCAGCACCGCGACGCTCGAGCAGCTCGACTCGCTCCCAGGCGTCGGCCCCGCGACTGCGCAGAAGATCCTCGACTACCGCACGAAGCACGGCGCCTTCAGCTCGGTCGACGAGCTCGACGCCGTTCCTGGGATCGGTCCGAAGCGCCTTGAGCAGCTGCGCGACCTGGTGGTGCCGTGAGCCCGTCGAGAGCCTCGCCGCACGCGTACGTCGCCGCGCTCTGCCTTGGCCTGGCCGGCGCGAACGCCGCGCGTTCCTCGACGTTGGGGCTGGGCATAGCAGCCGCGTTGCTCCTGCTTGCCGCACTCGCTGCGGGCGACGCCTCGCGTCCCTGGCTTCCCGTGGCGCTGCTCCTGCTGGTCGGCTGGTGGTGGGGAGGCGCGCGCCTCGCTGCGCTCGACCGGAGCGTGCTGCTCGCGCGGGTCGACACCGCCGAGCGCACCCAGCTCGTGGTCACTGGTCCGGCTCGCCGGAGCCGCTTCCAGCTACGCGTCCCGGCGGACGTGACCCGCTTCGGACGCCTCCGGTTTCATGAGCCCGTCCTGCTCGAGCTTCCGCTCGGTCGTGCGCCGCCTCAGGGTGCCGTGATCGAGACGATCGCGACCGTGCGGCTGCCACGGCCGAAGAAGCATGGCTTCGACGAGCGGACGTGGCTGAAGCGCCTGGGCATCCACGTCGTCCTGCGCGCGGACCGCTGGACGGCAATCGGCCACCGAGGCGGCCTCGGCGGCCTCGCCGATGCTCTGCGCGCCCGGCTTGCCCGCTCGATTGCGCCGGGTCTCCACGCCGAACGCCGAGGCGTGGTCGAAGGGATCGTGCTCGGCGACGAGCAGGCGCTCTCGGAGAGCCTGCGGCAGCGCTTCCGGGCGTCCGGGCTCTACCACCTGCTCGCGGTCTCCGGCCAGAACGTCGCGCTCGTCGCGGCCGGCGCGTTGGCGCTCGTCTGGCTGATCGGCCTGCCGCGCTGGGCCGGCCAGTTGGCCGCGCTCGGAGCGATCGGCGGCTACGTGCTCGCCGTCGGGCCGCAGCCGTCTGTGGTGCGGGCAGGTGTCGCCGGCGCGCTCGGCTCCCTTGCTTGGCTCGCCGCACGGCCGGCCGACCGCTGGTACTTCCTGCTGCTCGGAGCACTCGCCCTGCTGGCCTGGAACCCGTACGACTTGCTGGACGCAGGCTTCCAGCTCTCGTTCGTGGCGGTCGCGGCGATCTTCGTTGTCGTGCCGCGCTTCCTCGAGGTGCTCGAGGGCTACCCGCTGCACCGGAAGCTGGCGGCAGCCGTCGCGGTCTCGTCGGCGTGCGGAGTCGTGACCGCGCCGATCCTTTGGCTCCAGTTTCACGCGATTCCGCTTGTGACCGTCCCCGCCAACGCGCTCGCGGAGCTCGCCGTCGCGCCGCTGCTCTATCTCGCCTTCGCGACCGCGCTCGTCGCGGCCGTCTTCCCTCCGGCAGCCGCCGCGCTCGCCTCGCTGAACGGCTGGTGCGCCGCGTACCTCGCCGGTTGTGCGCGCCTCTTCGGCGGCCTGCCGGGCGCCCAGGTCCGCTCGACGTCCGGCGCCCTCGTACTGACCGGCCTTGCGGCCGCCACGGGCGCCTATGCTTGGCGGCGGTGGCAGAGCTCGCCGCGGTCTACCTGATCACGGGCACCGACCGGCCCAAGGTCGCGCGGGCCCTGCGCCGCCTGCGCGAGCGGGTCGGTGAGGACGCGACCGAGACGCTGACCGCCCTCGAGGCCCACGCGGACGACGTGGTCGCGGCCTGCAACGCGCTCGGCCTCTTCGCCGTCGAGCGCCGCCTGGTCGTGGTCGAGAACGTCGAGCGCTGGAAGGTCGCCGACCTAAAGGGTCTCGAGGACTACTTCCGCCGGCCGGCGCCGACGACCGTGCTCGCGCTGACCGGCGAGGAGATCAAACGCGACTCGGCCCTTGCGAAAGCAGTGGCGAAGGCCGGCGAAGTGCTCGCCTACGACCTGCCCAAGCGTGGCCGCAAGGCGGACTTGCCCCGCTGGGTCGAGGCGCAGCTCGCCGAGCGCGGCGTTCGGATCGACGCCGACGCCGCCCGCGCACTGGTCGAGCTCGTGGGCGAGAACACCGAGGAGCTTGCGACGGAAATCGACAAGCTCGCGACGTGGGCGGCCGGCGAGCGCTTGACCGAGCGGGAGATCGCCGAGCTCGTGCCTGCCAGAGCGGAGACTCCGCCGTTCGACCTGACCGACGCGTGGGGCAGCAGAGACGTCGCGGCCGCGGTCGCCGCGAGCGAGCGGATCGTCGAGCGCTCGGGCGACGCGCCGCGCGACGTTCTCATGCGCGTCACTGGCCTGCTCGTCTCACACGTCGGCCGGGTCCGCGACTGCCGCGACCTCGCCGCCCAGGGTGTCCCTCCGGCAGCGGCGGCCGACCGGCTGAAGCGCAACCGCTACTACGTGCAGAAGCTCTACGAGCAGGCCGGCAACTTCACGCACGAGGAGCTCGACGACGCGGTCGTCCGGCTCGCGCAGCTCGACGCCGCGCTCAAGGGCGGCAGCACGCTCCCCGGCGAGCTCGAGTTCACGCGCGCCCTCGCGGACATCACGCGCGGCAGAGAGACGGCCCGGGTCGGGGCCTAGGAACCCGCGCCGGAGACGAGCCGAGCGGCCTGCGACTTCTTGCGGGCCGCGGCGTTGCGATGCAGCGCGCCGCGCGAGGCGGCCTTGTCGATCCAGCGGACGAGCTCGCGGTGCTCGGCTTCGACGCGCCCGCGGTCGCCCTCGTCCACCGCGGCGCGGAGCCGACGGGTTAGCGTCTTGACCGTCGAGGCATAGCGCAGGTTCTCGAGTCGCTCCTCGTTCGCGATCCGGACGCGCTTCTTCTGTTGCTTGATGTTCGGCATGAAAAGTGCCCGCAAAGCGGGCCGCGGCGATGGTAGCAGCAGTCCGCCTTCCTATACTCGGCGCGTGGAAGAGCGAGGCCCGGCCCGCGGCCGACGGCTGGCGAGGTCGACGGCGATCTTCTCGCTCGCCACCGGGCTCTCGCGGATCCTCGGCCTGATCCGCGAGATCGTCGCCGCCTACTACTTCGGCGCCGCGGGCAAGGTGAACGCCTTCACGGTCGCGTTCCAGGTGCCGAACCTGGTGCGCTCGCTCGTCGCGGACGCCGCGCTCTCGTCCGCCTTCGTCCCGGTCTTCAGCGAACTGCTCGAGAAGGGCGAGCGCAAGCGCGCGTGGCGGGTCGCGTCGACCCTCTTCTGGCTGATGTTGCTCGGGCTCGGCGCGCTGACCGCCCTCTTCATCGTGCTCGCGCCACTCGTGATCGCGCCGTTCGGCGACCCCGGCGGCGACAAGGAGCTCGCGATCGGCCTCTCGCGCGTGCTCTTTCCGATCGTCGCGCTGCTCGGCGTCTCCGGCGTGATCGTCGGGATCCTCAACAGCTACGAGCACTTCACCGTTCCCGCGCTGACCCCGGTCTTCTGGAACCTCGCGATCATCGCGGGCCTCGTGCTGGGCGTCCCGCACGCGGACACGATGAGCGCAAAGCTCTACGTCTACGCGATCTCGATCGTGATCGGCACCGTGATCCAGGTCCTGTTACCGGTGCCCTGGCTGCGCGGCCTCGACGGACGCCTGCAAGTGGTGCTCGACTGGCGCGACCCTGCCGTCAGGCGCGTGTTCGTGCTGATGGTGCCGGTGACGATCGGGCTCGGGCTGATCAACTTCAACCTCGTCGTCGACTCGATCTTCGCCTCGCGGCTGATCGACCCCGAGCTGGCGCCGACGGCGATCGACAAGGCGTTTCGCATCTACATGCTCCCGCAGGGGATGTTCTCCGTTGCGGTGGCGACGGTGCTCTTCCCGTCGCTCTCCCGGCTCGCGGCCCGCGGCGACCTCGACGGCTTCCGCCACATAGTCGGCCTCGGGCTGCGCCAGATCGCATTCCTGCTCGTCCCGGCGAGCGTGATCTCGGCCGTGCTCGCGGAGCCGATCGTACGTCTCCTTTACCAGCGCGGCCAGTTCGGGCCCCACCAGACGCACGTTGTGGCCGGCGCGCTCGCGGCCTTCGCGGCGGGGCTGACGTTCAACGGGACGATGCTGATGCTGAACCGCGCGTTCTTCAGCCTGCAGTCGCCGTGGATCCCGACAGCGGTCGCGCTCGGCAATCTCGCCCTCAACGCCGTGCTCGACGCCGCCTTCTATCGCGTCGGTACCTGGGGGATCCCGCTCTCGACGACCTTCGTGAACATCGCCGGGACCTTCGCGCTGCTCGAGCTCCTGCGCCGCCGGCTCGGCCGCATCGAGCTCGCCGAGACCGGACGCGCCTTCGTGAAGATCGTGCTCGCGTCGCTGGTTGTCGCGGTCGTTTCCTACGGCGCCTGGCGTGGCCTCGACTCCGGCCTCGGACGCTCGCTCGGCGCGCAGATCGTCTCGCTCGGGGTTGCGCTCTTGGCGAGCGTGGTCGCCTACGGCCTCGCGTGCCGGACGCTCGGCGTGCGCGAGCTGCGGGCGCTGCTCTCGCTCCGCCGGCGCGGGGCATGATCGCCTTACAGCCGCTTCGAAGCGAAGACTTGCCGCTGCTGGCCGAGTGGCTGCGGCGCCCACCCGTGCGGGAGGGTGGAGGGAGCCAAAGGCCGCTTCCGCTACGAGCGCGACGTCGAAGAGGAGGGGAAACCGCATCGCGTGATGCGGCTCTAGCGCGGCTACGCTCAGTAGGCCATGGAGCAAGAACGGATCCGCAACTTCTCGATCATCGCGCACATCGACCACGGCAAGTCGACGCTGGCCGACCGCATCCTCGAGCTGACCGAGACGGTCACGGGCAGGGAGATGCGCGCGCAGGTGCTCGACACGATGGAGCTGGAGCGCGAGCGCGGGATCACGATCAAGGCGCAAGCCGTGCGCGTCCTCTGGAAGGGATCTCAGCTCAACCTGATCGACACGCCCGGCCACGTCGACTTCACGTACGAGGTCTCGCGCTCGCTGCAGGCCTGCGAGGGAGCGCTGCTGGTAGTGGATGCGGCACAGGGAATCGAGGCGCAGACGGTCGCGAACGCGTACCTCGCGATCGAGAACGACCTCGAGATCGTCCCGGTGGTGAACAAGATCGACCTGCCGCAGGGCGACCCGGACGGCGCCGCAGCGGAGATCGCGGAGCTCGTCGGCGACAAGCCCGAGCGTGTGTTGCGGATCTCGGCCAAGACGGGCGAGGGCGTCGAGGCAGTGCTCGACGCGATCGTCGAGCGGATCCCTGCGCCGGCCGGCGACCCGGAGGCGCCCGCGCGCGCGCTCGTGTTCGACTCGTCCTACGACCAGTACCGCGGTGTCGTCGCGTTCGTTCGCATGGTCGACGGCTCGTTCCCCAGGGGACGCGCTTCGAGGCCGAGGAGGTCGGTTTCTTCTCGCCGACGATGCGCGCCGCCGACTCGCTCACCGCGGGCGAGGTCGGCTACGTGATCACGGGCTTGAAGGACGTCAGCCGGCTGCGGGTGGGGGACACGCTCACGTCGGAAGAGCAGCCCGCCGCCGAGCCGCTGCCGGGCTACAAGGACGTCAAGCCGATGGTCTTCGCGGGGCTCTTCCCGACCGACTCGGACGACTACCCCGACCTGCGTGACGCGCTCGAGCGGCTGAAGCTGAACGACGCGGCGCTCTTCTACGAGCCGGAAACGTCGCAGGCGCTGGGCTTCGGCTTTCGCTGCGGTTTCCTCGGGCTGCTGCACATGGAGATCGTCCGCGAGCGGCTCGAGCGCGAGTTCGATCTCGACCTGATCGTGACCGCGCCGAACGTCGCCTACCGCGTACTGACGAAGGCAGGCGAGGAGGTCGAGGTGCACAACCCTGCCGAGATGCCGCGCGAGATCGAACGGGTCGAGGAGCCGTACATCCGCGCCTCGATCATCGTCCCGAAGGACTTCGTCGGCTCGGTGATGGAGCTGAACACGGAGCGCCGCGGCCGCTTCGACCACATGGAGTACCTCTCGGAGCAGCGCGTCCTGCTCATGTACGAGCTCCCGCTCGGCGAGATCGTGCTCGACTACTACGACCAGCTGAAGTCGCGAACGCGCGGCTACGCGAGCTTCGACTACGACGTGACCGGCTTCCGCGAGGGCCAGCTCGAGCGCGTGGACGTGCTGATCGCCGGCGAGCCTGTGGATGCGTTGTCGCTGATCGTTCACCGCGACGGGGCGTATGCCCGGGGCCGCGCGTTGGTCGATCGGCTGCGCGAGGAGATCCCGCGTCAGTTCTTCGACGTGCCGGTGCAGGCGGCGATCGGGTCGCGGGTGATCGCGCGCGAGACGATCAAGGCGAAGCGGAAGGACGTGCTCGCCAAGTGCTACGGCGGCGACATCACGCGAAAGCGGAAGCTGCTCGAGCGGCAGAAAGCCGGGAAGAAGCGGATGAAGCAGGTCGGCGCGGTCGAGGTGCCGCAGGAGGCGTTCCTCGCGGTGCTCAACCTCGACGGGGGAAAGAAGTGAGCGGCGGCGGGGTCAGGCATCTGTACGTGCACCTGCCGTTCTGCGCCTCGCGCTGCGGTTACTGCGACTTCGTCACGGTGGTGGGCCGGTCGGGTCAGCACCGCGCCTACGTCGACGCACTGCTCTCGGAGCTCGCGCTCGAGCGGGAGCTACTCGCGCCCCGGCTCGAGAGCGTGTTCCTCGGCGGCGGGACGCCGACGTTCACCGAGGGTGCCGAGCTCGCGCGCTTGCTCGGCTCGCTGCCGGCCGCTGACGAGGTGACGGTCGAGGCGAACCCGGAGACCGTGACGCCGGAGTTGGCCCGGCTGCTGCGCGAACGCGGCGTGAACCGCGTCTCGCTGGGCGCGCAGAGCTTCCGGCCGCACCTGCTCTCGGTGCTCGACCGGCGGGCGGGCCCGGACGACGTCCGAAGCGCCGTCTACGCTCTTCGTGATGCCCGATTTGACAACATCTCGCTCGACCTCATCTACGGGATTCCCGGCCAGAGCGCCGCCGACCTCGACGCCGACCTGAGCAACGCTCTCGCGCTGGAGCCCGAGCATCTCTCCTGCTACGAGCTGGAGGCGAAGCCCGGGACGCGTTTCACGCACGCGCACGGCTCGGAGCTGGCGCGCCAGGCCGAGGCGATGGAGTCGTACTTCGAGCACGTCGTCGCGCGCGTCACGGCTGCCGGCTATCGCTGGTACGAGACGGCGAACTTCTGCCGGCCGCCGCACCTCGCGGACGGGCGCGACCTGCGCTCGCGGCACAACCTCGCCTACTGGCGCGGCCGGGACTACCTCGGCCTCGGGATCGGCGCTGTTTCGACAATCGATGGTCAACGCTGGCGCGTCACGCCGAGTCTGGGTCGCTACCTCGCGGCGCTCGCTGCCGGCTCGCGGCCGCCGCGGGAGCTCGAGGAGCTTCCGCCGGAGGTGCGCGAGGGCGAGCGGGTGATGCTCGGGCTGCGGCTCGACGAGCCGCTCGTGCTCGACGGGCTCGAGGGGGCCCTGGACGGGGAGGCGCTCGAGCGCCTCGAGCGGCTCGGCCTCGTGCGCGCGGAGCAAACCGCGGCCGGGCGCGAGCTGGCGCTGACGGAGCGCGGCCGCTTCCTGGGCGGAGGCGTCACGGCGGACTTGCTGGCCTAAAATCCCTGCAAAGGCCCATGCAGCAGGTCACCGAACCCGAGCTCACCGCCCGCCAGGCTGCGATCCTGCGCGGCGTCGTCGAGGCGTACGTCGCAACCGGCCAGCCTGTCGGCTCGCGCACGCTCGTCGAGCGGGCCGGCCTGGACGTCTCCACGTCGACCGTTCGCGCAGACCTCGCGGAGCTCGAGAGCCGCGGCCTGCTGACGCACCCGCACACGTCCGCGGGTCGCATCCCGACCGAGCGCGGCTACCGCTACTACGCCGACCGGCTGCTCGAGCGGCTCGACCCGCAGCCCGAGGGCTTCCCGCTGGACCTGACCACGGCGCGCAGCGAGGTCGACGCGGCGCTGCAGGCGACGACCGAGATGCTCTCGGAGCTGACGCGCCTGCTCGCGCTCGTGTCCGCGCCCCCGCTCGGCACGGCGACCGTGCGGCACGTCGAGGTGCTGCTTCTCCAACCACAGGCGGTGATGGTCGTCGTGATCACGTCGACGGGAAGCGTGACGAAGCGGGTCTATCGCTTCGCCGATCCCGTCGATCCAATGCTGGCCGACTGGGCGGCCGCGTACCTGAATGACCAGGTCGGCGGTCTCGAGCTCGGCAGCAATGTTTTGCGGCGCCGGCTGGACGATCCGGGCCTCGGCCCGCGCGAGCGCGCGTTCCTCTCCACCGTCTCTGCGCTGTTCGACCAAGCGCGCGCCGCCGAGCAGCAAGGGCTCTACGTCGGCGGCACCGCCGGCCTGCTCGAAGACCTGCGCGGCAAGGAGCTCGACTCGTACCAGCGGCTGGTCGAGGTGCTCGAGAAGCGGGCCGCGCTGCTCGAGGTCGTCAGCCAGGCGCTCGACCCGCGCAAGCCGTTCGTCCGGATGGGGCCGGAGCTCGAGCATCCGGCGATGCGCGACCTCGCGCTCGTCGGCGCTTCGTACGGTCTGACCACCCGCACACTCGGCGCCGTCACGCTGCTCGGGCCGGTGCGGATGGACTACGAGAAGGCAATCCGCTCGGTGCGCGCGGCGGCCCACGAGCTTTCGCGCTTCGTCGAGGAGATCTACGAGGACAACTAGGCTTGGTCGATGGCGGCGACGAAGCGCGACTACTACGAAATCCTCGGCGTCGAGCGAGCCGCAACCGAGGGCGAGATCAAGAAAGCTTTCCGCGGGCTGGCGCGCACCCTGCACCCCGACGTCTCCGAAGAACCGAACGCCGAGGAGCGTTTCCGCGAGGTCGTCGAAGCCTACGAAGTGCTCTCGAAGTCCGAGACGCGGGAGCTCTACGACCGCTACGGGCACGCCGGTCTGAGCAGCGGCGGTTTCACGCCGACGAGCTTCGACCTCGGCAGCCTGTCCGACCTCTTCTCCGCGTTCTTCGGGGACGATCTCTTCGGCGTCACCGGCCGCACCCGCCGCGCGCGCGGCGCGGACGTCGTCGCACAGATCGAGATCGAGCTGGCCGAGGCGGCGACCGGCGTGAAGCGCGAGGTCCCGTTCCCGGTCAGCGTCCCGTGCTCCACGTGCGACGGGAGCGGCGCCGAGCCGGGCACGGAACCGGCCACGTGTCCGACCTGCAACGGCGCCGGCCGCCTCGAGCACGTCTCGCGCACCGTGTTCGGGGAGTTCATCCGCTCGCAGACGTGTCCGCGCTGCGGCGGCACCGGCCGCGTGATCGTGCATCCATGCGCTGACTGCGGAGGAGCGGGCCGGGTCGTCGAGGAGCGCACGCTTGAGGTCGAGGTACCGCCCGGCATCCACGACGGCCAGCAGATCCGGCTGACCGGCGAAGGCCACGCCGGCGCGCTTGGCGGGCGCGCGGGCGACCTCTACGTCC
The DNA here is from genome assembly GCA_005884155.1 of Actinomycetota bacterium. Classification (GTDB taxonomy): domain Bacteria; phylum Actinomycetota; class Thermoleophilia; order Gaiellales; family Gaiellaceae; genus AC-32. The sequence continues at coordinate 9,791 of VAXD01000056.1, forward strand.
AGGTCCGGATCCGCCCGGACCCGCGCTTCGTGCGCGAGGGCAACGACATCGTCTCGACCGTCGATCTGACGATCACGCAGGCCGCGCTCGGCGCGACGCTCGAAGTGCCTACTCTCGACGGCGACGTCGAGCTGCGCTTCGAGCCTGGCACGCAGCCGGGCGAGATCCACGTCCTCCGCGGTCGTGGGATGCCGGTCCTGCAGGGCTTCGGCCGCGGCGACCAGCGTGTGCTCGTCAACGTGCGGGTACCGCGCCGGCTGACGGACGAGCAGCGGACGCTGCTCGAGGAACTGCAGCGCAAGCTGGGCGAGGAGCACTACGGCGACGACGAGGGGTTCTTCGAGAAGCTGAAGAGCGCGTTCCGCTGACCTCGCTGCGCCGCGTCGCGACGGTCGTCCCGCCAGAGCGTGCGGAGAGCGCGCGGGCGTTGATGCTCGAGCTCTTCCCTGAAGGCTTCGAGGAGCGTGACCTCGCGGACGGCGTCGAGCTCGTGGCCTACACCGACGCGGGTGGGGAGGAGCGTCTCTGGGCTGCGTTCGGCACGGTCAGGGCAGACACCGTCGACGCCGGCTGGGAGCAGCGCTGGCGCGATTTCCACCGGCCCGTCCGGATCGGCCGCGTCTGGATCGGCCCGCCCTGGGAGGAGCCGCCGGGGGACGCGATCGCCGTCGTGATCGACCCCGGCCGCGCCTTCGGCACCGGCGGCCACGCGACGACGCGCCTCTGCCTCGAGCTCCTCGGGGAGCTCGAGCCCGGCAGCCTCCTCGACGTCGGGTGCGGCTCCGGCGTGCTCTCAGTCGCGGCCGTGCGTCTCGGCTTCGCGCCGGTCGTCGCGCTCGACCACGATCGCACCGCTGTGGAGACGGCGCGCCGGAACGCCGAGGCGAACGGCGTCGAGCTCGACGTCCGCCAGGCGAACGCGCTCGACGACAGCCTGCCGGAAGCCGCCTACGCGGTTGCAAACGTCTCGGCTGCGTTCGCGGGCCAACTCCGACTGCAGCCCGGAACGCGTGCGCTGATCGCGTCCGGCTACCTCGAGTCCGACCGCCCGGCACCGGCGGGCTTCCGCGCCGCCGAGAGGCGCATCTCCGACGGTTGGGCCGCGGACCTTTTTCTGCGCGAGGAGTAGAGTCCCGCGCCGTGGCGGGTTTCTCGGTGCGCTTCCTGGGCTGCAAAGTCTCGTACGCCGACGCGCAGGCGATCCGCGAGCGCTTGCTCGCGGATGGCCACACGGAGCGCGCCGACGCTGCGGACGTCGCGGTCGTAAACACCTGCTGCGTCACGCACGAGGCTGTCCGCAAGTCGCGCCACGCGGCCGGGCGAGCCGCCCGCACGCACCGGCGCGTCTACGTCACAGGCTGCGGGGCCAACCTCGCGGCCGACGGCTTCGCCGGCCTGCCGGAGAACGTCGTCGTGGTCCCGCGCCGTAGCGAGCGAACGCCGGACTTCGTGGCCGGCGACGTTGGCGCGGTCGGCTGCGTCCGGGCGGACGCTCGGCTGGAGCGCGTTCGCGCCTTCGTCAAGGTCCAGGACGGCTGCAGCTTCTCGTGTGCGTTCTGCGTGATCCCGTTTGTACGCGGCGAGTCGCGCAGCCGGCGCGCCGCCGACGTCCTGCGCGAGGCCCGGCGGCGCGTCGAGCAAGGCCACAAGGAGATCGTCCTCACCGGGATCAACCTCGGCTGCTACCGCGACCGCGAGGCCGGCTACACGCTGCCGTGTCTGATCCGCGCGCTCGGCGAGCTTCCGGGGCTAGCGCGCCTGCGGCTCTCGTCGATCGAGGTCAACCACGTGAACGACGAGCTGGCGGCAGCCCTGCGCGAGACGCCGGCGGTCGCGCGCCATCTCCACGTCCCCCTGCAGTCGGGCGACGACGACGTGCTGCGGGCGATGGGCCGACGCTACAACGCGGCTACCTTCCTGCGGCGGATCGCCCCTCTCGCCGACTTCAACGTCACGACCGACGTGATCGTCGGCTTCCCCGGCGAGGACGAGCCGGCCTTCCGGCGCACGCTCGACCTGGTGGGCGGTGCAGGCATCTCGAGCGTCCACGTCTTCCCGTACTCGCCGAGGCCCGGCACGAAGACCGCCGCCGCCGACACGGTCCCGCTCGAGGTCAAGCGAGACCGCGGCGAGCGGCTGCGCGAGCTATCGCGGGCCGCGAGCCTTGAGCGCTGGCGCTCGAAGGTCGGCAGCGAAGACGTCGTTCTGATCGACCGGCCGGGCCGCGGCTACGGCGACGACTACTCACCCTGGCTCGTGCGCGGCGAGGTCGGCGAGCTCGTACGTGCTCGCGCCCGCGAGGCCACCGAGGAGGGGATTCTCGCTGCCTGACGACTGCCTCTTCTGCAACCTCGTCCGCACGGGCGACCACGTCCATGCCGCCGACGGTTTCGTAGCGGTCCGCGACATCAACCCGAAAGCCGAGACGCACCTGCTCGTCCTCCCCGAGCGGCACGTCGACACATTCCGCGACGTCGGGGAGTTCCCGGCGAACGAGGCGAAGCGGATGCTCGAGTTCGTCGCCGAGACGGCACGCGAGGCCGGGCTCAGCGACTACCGCGTGATCGTCAACGTAGGCGAAGGCGCAGGCCAGACGATCTTCCACCTCCACTGGCACGTGCTCGGCGGCCGCGTCTGGGGCGTGGCGGCATGAGCCTGATCGTGCGGCTCGAGGCCGAGCTCAAGCAGGCGATGGTCGCGCGCGACCGCGAGCGGCGGGACACATTGCGGCTGATCCTCGACAGTCTTCGCCGCGCCGAGAAGGAGCTCCAGCGGCCCTTGCACGACGACGAGGAGCTGCAGGTGCTGCAACGCGAGCGCAAGCGGCGGCAGGAGGCTGCGGAGGGGTTCCGCAGCGCCGGTCGTGACGAGCAGGCGGAGGCCGAGGAGAGCGAGCTGGCCGTGCTCGAGGAGTTCATGCCCGAGCCGCTCGCCGAGGAGGAGCTCGAGGAGATCGTCGACGACGCGATCGCCGAGGTGGGTGCGACGAGCATGCGCGACTTCGGCCGCGTGATGGCGGACGTGATGCCCCAGGTCTCGGGTCGCGCCGACGGCTCGGCTGTCAGCCAGCTCGTCCGCGAGAAGCTCGCCTGAGCGAGTTCGAAGAGCTCGCTGCGCGGCTCGAGACGCTAGACGGGTTCGGCCGCCCGTGGTCAGTCGCGGGTGGCTGGGCGATCGACCTCTTCCTCGACGAGGTAACGCGGCCGCACGAGGACATCGAGGTCGGGATCTTCCGCACCGACCAGGGGGCGTTGCGCGCGTTCTTCGCGGGTTGGGAGCTGCTCAAGTGCGAGCGGCCGAGCTGGCTCGATCCGTGGGAGGAGGACGATTGGCTGGAGCTCCCGGTGCACCAGGTCTTCGCGCGCCCTCCGGGAAGCCCACCGCTGGAGCAGCCGTGGGAGCCCGGCGGAGACGAGCTGCAGTTCTTCCTGAACGACGTCGAGGACGGCGTCTGGGTCTGCCGTCGCGACCCGTCCATCACTCGGCCGATCGGCGAAATCGAGCTTCGCTCGGCGTCAGGGATCCCGATCGTCGCGCCGGAGATCCAGCTGCTCTACAAGGCCAAGCACCACCTCGACAAAGACGAGCGCGACTTCAGGGCGACGGTCGGCCGTCTGAGCGACGAGCGGCGGTCGTGGCTGCGGGAGGCCCTCGAGATCGTCCATCCGGGCGACCCCTGGCTCGCAGAGCTCGCCTAGCGACGCGCCGAGGCGTGCTCGCGCCTCGCCCCTTGGTCCTGTAGTTCGGTTCGCCCAGCCTCCTCCCCGAGGCGAGCGTAACGAGAAAATCCGCACCTGTCTGTCACGGAAGCGTGCCGAATGTGTGACTTCTGGGAGGGCCGGCACGGCCCGGCCCAGCGCCTACACTGAGCCTCTGTGCAGGAGGTTCTTTCCGTCTCAAACGACGTCGCGGCCGAGCTCGCCACGGTCGGCGACGGCGTGCTCGAAGCGCTCCGCGACCGCCTGCGCTGCACGATCCTGCTGCGCGGGAACCGGCTGACGATCGAGGGCTCCGATCCCGACGTCGCGCAGGCGAGGGCCGTGATCGACGAGCTCGGCGAGCTGGTCGAGGGCGGCCACGAGATCGATCCGAGCACCGTCGATGCGGTACTCGCAGCGCTCGACCAGGCGGAAGACCTGCGCGAGGTCTTCGAGGACGTCGTCTGGCGCCACCGCGGCAAGCGGATCTCGCCGAAGACCGTCAACCAGAAGCGCTACGTCGACGCCATGCGCCGCCACACGGTCACGTTCGCGATCGGCCCCGCGGGCACCGGCAAGACGTACCTCGCGATGGCCCTCGCCGTCTCGGCGCTCTCCGACCGCGAGGTCGGCCGGATCATCCTCACGCGCCCCGCGGTCGAAGCGGGCGAGCGCCTCGGCTTCCTCCCGGGCGACATGCTCGCGAAGGTCGATCCGTACCTGCGCCCGCTCTACGACGCGCTCTACGACATGCTCGACCCGGACCGCCTGGCCGCGTACATGGAGAAGGGAACGATCGAGGTTGCGCCGCTCGCGTTCATGCGCGGCCGGACGCTGAACGACTCGTTCATCATCCTCGACGAGGCCCAGAACACGAGCCCCGAGCAGATGCAGATGTTCCTGACGCGGCTCGGCTTCGGCTCGAAGGTCGTCGTCACCGGCGATGTGACCCAGATCGACCTGCCGCGCGAGCAGGCGTCGGGCCTGATCCAGGTGCAGGACATTCTCGGTTCGATCGACGGGATCGCGTTCATCCGCTTCGGCCACGAGGACGTCGTCCGCCACCAGCTCGTCCAGCGGATCGTCGAGGCGTACAAGCTGCACGCCGAGGAGACGGGCACGCAGCGGCAGCGCTAGCGGATGGTCGCGGTCGAGGTGGCAAATCGAAGCGGCGTCGAGGTCGAGCAGCAGGAAGCGGTCGCGCTGGCGCAGCGCGTCCTCGCCGAGGAAGGGATCGAGGAAGGTGAGCTCGGCCTGCATTTCGTCGGGCCGGACGAGATGCGCGCCCTCAAGCGGGACCACCTGGGCATCGATGAGGTGACCGACGTGCTCTCCTTTCCGATCGACACGCGTCAGCCGCTCGAGCCCGGGTTGCCGCGCCAACTCGGTGACGCGATCCTGTGCCCGCAGGTCGTCGGCGAGGCCTGGCGGCAGCCGCTCGTGCACGGGCTCCTGCACCTCGTCGGCTACGACCACGGGGCCGAGATGGAACGGCGGGAGGCGCAATGGAGCGACTGACCCATCGCCGCGCGCGGACGCTCATCGAGAGCTTCAACTTCGCGGTCGAGGGCATCATCCACGTCCTCCGCACCCAGCGGAACATGCGGATTCACCTGCTCGCCGCGGTGATCGTGCTGGTCGCGGCGATCGCGACGGGGGTGACGAAGCTCGAGCTGATCGCGCTCTTGCTCGCGATCGCATTCGTCTTCATCGCCGAGA
>VAXD01000056.1:15309-15800 GCA_005884155.1 Actinomycetota bacterium
GTTACCTCGTCTTCTCGGGTGAGGTCGCCGAACGCAGCTCACGCCTGCTCGACCGGCTGCGCGACGCTCCCGCCCAGCTGACGCTGATCGCGCTCGTGGTCACGGTCATCCTCGTGATCGCGGCGAAGGCGTACACCGGGCGCGGCCGGCCGCTGAGCGGGGGGCTGCCGTCGGGGCACGCGGCGGTCGCGTTCGCCGGCTGGATGGCGGCGACGCTGATCATCGGCGACTCGCACCGTTTCCTGATCTCGACGCTCACGTTCATCATGGCGCTCTTGGTCGCGCAGACTCGCGTCGAGTCCGGGATCCATTCCGCGCTGGAGGTCACCTACGGGGGAGTGCTCGGGGCGCTCGTCACGCTGGCGGTCTTCCAGCTGTTCGCGTGAGCGTCCGCTTCGGCCGTGGCCGCCGCGAAAAGGCACACAATCGGCACGATCTCGTGACAGACAGGTCACGAGATCGCCGGTACGATCGCCCTCGAGGGAGGTGGG
>VAXD01000056.1:15851-16351 GCA_005884155.1 Actinomycetota bacterium
TGGGGGAAAGGTCGCGATCGTCTCGGACAAGCCGCAGACCACCCGCCGCCGCATCGTCGGAATCGCGAACGGCGACGACTACCAGCTCGTGCTCGCCGACCTGCCCGGGTTCCAGCGGCCGCTCGACGCACTCACCGAGCGGATGCAGCGCACTGTCGACCAGTCGCTCGAAGACGTCGAGGCGATCCTCTTCGTCCTCTCCGCCCGCGAGCGGATCGGCGCCGGCGACCGCTACATCGCCGAGCGCCTCTTCGGCGGCAAGATCCCCGTCGTGATCGCGCTCAACAAGGTCGACCGCCTCAAGCCGGGCCACATCGCCGAACAGATGGCGCGCGCCGCGCAGCTCGGCGAGTTCCATGCGCTCCACCCGGTCAGCGCGCTCACCGGCGACGGCATCTCCGAGCTGCGCGACGACCTCGTCGCGCTCCTCCCTGAGGGTCCGGCGTACTACCCGCGCGAGCAACGCACCGACCAGTCGCCCGAGGCCCAGATCGCCGAGC
>VAXD01000056.1:16360-19561 GCA_005884155.1 Actinomycetota bacterium
GTCGAGGTCGACGAGGTCGAGGACAAGGTCGTCCGAGCCACGATCTTCGTCGAGACTGAGTCCCAGAAGCAGATCGTCGTCGGCAAGGGCGGCGCCGTCGTCAAGCAGATCGGCACGCGTGCCCGCCCCGAGATCGAGCTCGTGCTCGGCCACCCCGTCTTTCTCGAGCTGAAGGTGAAGGCGAGACCGAAATGGCGGCGCGACGAGGCGATGCTCGAGCGGCTCGGCCTGTGAAGCCCCTGCTCGCGCTGTTCGACGTCGATGGGACGCTCTTCCTGACGCACGACCCGCTTTCGAGCGAGGCCCTGCTGGAGACGCTGCGTGAGGTCTACCCGGCCGACCCAGCCGACGACGCCGTCGAGCGAGTGGATCACGCGGGCCAGACGGCCAAGCGGAACGCGAGGCTCGTCCTGCGCGCCGAGGGACTCGACGACCGCGCGATCGACGCCCAGCTCGACGCCTGGTGCGGCTGCTTCGCCGAGCGCTATGTCGAGCTGCTTGCCGGCGCAGACACGAGCGGGTGGGAGGCCACACCCGGGGCGAGCGAGGCCCTGGAGCGGCTCGCCGCCGCCGGAATTCGCCTCGCCCTGCTCACCGGCAATCCCGAGACGATGGCACGTGCACGGATGGAGCGCCTAGGCCTCGAGCGCTTCTTCCCGCCCGGCCAGGGCGCCTTCGGTTGCGACGCCGAGTCGCGCGTCGACCTGATCGACCTCGCGCGCGCCCGTGCCGGCGGTTGGCCGGCCGACGCGACGGTCGAGCTCGGCGACACGCGCCGCGACGAGGAGAGCGCCCGCGCCGCCGGAATCCGTGCGATCCACGTCGACGCCCGCCGGTTCGAGGCCGTGGCCGACCGGCTTCTCGACTGGGCCGAGAGATGATCGAGCTCGTCTACGAGACCCACTCGCTCACGACCGACAACGAGGCCGGGATCGCGACCGGCTGGATTCCCGGCCTCCTCTCCGAGCGCGGTCGCGCCGCCGCGCAGGCGCTTGGCGAGCGCCGGCGCGACGACGGGATCGAGGTCGTCTTCACCTCCGACCTGCGCCGCGCCGTCGAGACGGCCGAGATCGCTTTCGCCGGGTCCGGCCTGCCGGTTCGCCAGGACCCGCGTCTGCGCGAGTGCAACTATGGCGAGCTGAACGGGCGCCCGGTTGCGGAGATCGACGCTCAGCGGCTGCGGCGGGTCGAGACGCCGTTCCCCGGCGGCGAGAGCTACCACGACGTCGTCGAGCGCACTCGGAGCTTCCTCGCCGACCTGGCACGGGACGAGCCGTCGCGCGTCCTCGTGATCGCCCATTCTGCGAATCGCTGGGCGATCGAGCATCTCCTCGAAGGTAGGGCCGTCGAGGAGCTCGTCGCAGCGCCGTTCGCGTGGCAAGAGGGCTGGGTCTACCGCCTCGACGGCAGCCGATTCGCCCAGGGCTAGACTCCACACATGGCGCAGGCACCCGCTCTGCCCACCGGCTTCGAGCTCCCGCTCGAGCCGCGGCTGCCCCGGATCGGCTCCGTCGACCAGGTCGCGCTCGAGGAGCGCGCGGCCACGCTTGCGAAGCGCTCGATCAAGCGCGAGGCGAAGGTCTTCGCGCTCGAGCTCGCTGTCCGGATGACCGACCTGACGACGCTCGAAGGCGCCGACACTCCTGGCAAGGTCGCGGCGCTCGCCTCGAAGGCGATCCGGCCGGACCCGTCGGACCCGAACGTCCCGTCGGTCGCCGCCGTCTGCGTCTATCCAAACCTCGTCCCGCCCGCGGTCGAGCGGGTGCGCGGGAGCGGCGTCAAGGTCGCCTCCGTCGCGACTGCCTTCCCGTCCGGCCAGTCGCCGCTCGAGACGAAGCTCGAGGAGGTTCGCTGGGTCGTCGAGCACGGCGCCGACGAGGTCGACATGGTGATCGACCGTGGCGCCTTCCTCGCCGGCCGCTACGCGAAGGTCTACGACGAGATCGTGCGGGTGAAAGAGGCCTCGGGCGAAGCGCACCTGAAGGTCATCCTCGAGACCGGCGAGCTCGGTACGTACGACAACGTCCGCCGCGCCTCGTTGCTCGCGATGGCCGCCGGCGCCGACTTCATCAAGACCTCGACGGGCAAGCTCCCCTCGGCGGCAACGCTGCCGGTCGCGCTCGTGATGCTCGAGGCGATCCGGGACGTCTACGAGGAGACCGGCCGCGCCGTCGGCTTCAAGCCCGCGGGCGGGATCCGCAACGCGAAGCAGGCCGTCCAGCACCTCGTCCTCGTCCACGAGACGCTCGGCGAGGACTGGCTCACGCCCGACCGCTACCGCTTCGGCGCCTCGTCGCTCCTGAACGACATCCTGATGCAGCTGCGCAAGGAGAAGACCGGGCGCTACCAGAGCCCGGACTACTTCACGATTGACTGAGCTCGAGCGTCAACAGGACCGCGCGCCGGTACCGGGCGGCTGGGAGTACGCGAGCGCGCCCGAATCGCGCGAGCTCGTCACGCTGCGCGAACGCTACGGACTCTTCGTGGGCGGCGAATGGCTCGAGCCGAAGGAGACCTACTCGACCATCGACCCGTCCAGCGAGGAGCCGCTCGCCGAGATCGGACAGGCGACCGAGCAGGAGGTCGGGCTGGCGGTCGATGCCGCGCGCGACGCCTTCGAGAACGGCTGGTCGGCGCTGCCGGGCTCCGAGCGCGCCAAGTACCTCTTCCGCGTCGCTCGCCTGCTGCAGGAGCGCTCGCGCGAGTTCGCCGTGCTCGAGTCGCTGAACGGCGGCAAGCCGATTCGCGAGTCGCGCGACGTCGACCTGCCGCTCGCAGCCGCCCACTTCTTCTATTACGCGGGGTGGGCCGACAAGCTCGAGTACGCGTTCCCCAACCGCAAGCCGCGGCCGTCATCCCGTGGAACTTCCCGCTGCTGATGCTGGCCTGGAAGATCGCGCCTGCACTCGCGGCGGGGACCACGGTCGTGCTCAAGCCGGCCGAGACGACCCCGCTCTCGGCGCTTCTTTTTTGCGACGTGCTGCGCCAGGCCGAGCTACCGGCCGGCGTCGTCAACATCGTCACCGGCGACGGCCGCGCCGGGGCCGCGCTCGTGAAGGCGGACGTCGACAAGGTCGCCTTCACCGGCTCGACCGAGGTCGGCAAGGCGATCCAGCGCGAGCTCGCGGGCACCGGCAAGAAGCTGACTCTTGAGCTCGGCGGCAAGGCCGCGAACGTGATCTTCGACGACGCGGCGCTCGA